>CAYQCA010000005.1:0-49627 GCA_964415835.1 uncultured Clostridium sp.
TCCGAAGTAAGTATAGCATAAAATTTACCACAACAGAAGACAGAAAAAATCCATGTGCAGGTTCATATCCTGACACATGGATTTTGTGGTCGGAGTGACAGGATTTGAACCTGCGGCCTCAACGTCCCGAACGTCGCGCTCTACCAGCTGAGCCACACCCCGAATCTCATTAATATATTTTATTACTATATTTGAAATTTTACAAGACTAAATTTTAAACTTTTTAAATTCATTTACTTTTTCACTGATAAAATCTACTACCTGCTTATGTTCACTTTTTCCGTTGCCGGTAATAATTATAGGCTCCCCAAAGGAAAAACATATTGGTTCTTTTCTACGAATAGGACCTATGTCTTTTATGAGTTTACCGTTACCCCAGAAATCAGTTTTAATTGCTACTGGTATTACAGGAACACCTGCCTCCTTTGCGAGCTTTATACCTAATGAATTAAGATTCTCAGGAATAAACTCAACCTGTCTTGTTCCTTCAGGAAAAATAATAATGGAAGTGCCTCCAATAAGTTTCTCTTTGCCCTGCGAAAGAACATTCATTAAATCCTGTCTGGAATTTTTTCTAGAAACGACAATAGGGTTACGACTTCTCATAACATGGCCGAATAAAGGCATTGAAACCAAGCTCTCTTTTACTACAAAAGTCACTTCTTTGTGTGGTGCTATTAAACATGGAAATACAAATGTCTCTAAAGTACTCATATGATTACTTATGAATACAACCGGACCCTCTGTCTTTTGTATATTTTCAAGTCCATCTATATAAAATTTTCCACCGCTCTTTTCAATATCTTCAAAGATATTAAAGCTTGATCTCGCCCATTGCTCTGAATCATATTTACCTTCAATAGCCAACTTCCGTCCTTTAAGCACTTCCTTACCATAGCCGTAAACAAAATACCATCTTGTATTTAAAAATAGCTTATCAATCAATTTTCTTTTATTATCGACAGTTTCATATCTGTCACCTGTAAAAAAAGGTTTAATCAAAAAAATCACATCCATTAATCATTATGTTCAATGCTACCAGTGATTATTATATCCCACATTATATGTATTTACCAGTTATAAATCGATAAGTCACTTAAAATTTTAATTTTCTATATTTTTTTTAAGTTTTATACTGAAAAATAAGACTTTTTCGAATATAATAGAGATAATACACACTATATATGATGGAGAACCTATGAACGCAAATGATATAAAAATTGGCACAAAATTTGAAATTGAAATACCCGACTATACTAAAAGGAATGATGAGTCATCTACAAGCTATATTAGTCAATTACTCGATATAGTTGACGACAAAAACATAAGTATAGTTGCTCCAATGCATGAAGGAAGACTGAAATTTTTATCTAGTAATACCAAAATTGTAGTATATTATTTGAACAGCAGACAAGACCTATTTTGCTTTAATGCAATTGTAAAAGGGCATAAAAAGGTAGGTCCGCTTGATATGTTTGATTTAACTATTGTTGGAGATTTTACAAAGATTCAGCGTAGAAGATACTACAGACTGGATGTTACCCTTGATTGCCAATATAAAGTTGAAACTGAACAGTTGATTAGCAGCGATAACTTTACTTTTTCCAAAGAGCCACCAGCTGATTTGAAAAACGGATACATAAAAAATATAAGCGGCAGCGGTTTGTGCCTGGTTCTTGAAGAACCTCTTCATATTGGTTCTGTTTTAGATATTACTATTAATCTTGATGAGTCTGCTCTTGTAAGAGTTTTTGCACAGATTGTAAGAATAATATCTATTCAAGGTAAAAAGCATGAACTTGGTATGCATTTTGTGAAAATAGAAAAACATGATGCAGATATCTTAAATAGGTTTATATTTGAAAAACAGCGAATACTGTTAAAAAACGCTATGCAAGACAAGATGAGATAGCCTTTATTTATTTGTTTTCCTTATTTGTATTGCCCTCTGGACTGAGCTGACACCTAATCTGTTGCGGATGTTGTCTATTGCCTTTTCAAGTTTTTCTTCTTTTTCGGATGGGCTGTAGACTTCTTCCTGATCAAGAAGAGATAGCTGTCCATAGGTATTATCGTGTTCAAAACCACTAATACTTATACCTACAAGCCTCACTGGTTTTATGCTGTTCCAGTTCTTTTTAAGTAGATCAAATCCCTTTTCATAAATATCTTTTGTAAGATATGTTGGCTCTACACTTATCTGTCTTGTTATACTGTTAAAGTCCGAATATTTTATTGTGATTTGAATTGTCCTGGCACGTTTATCATACTTTCTGGCATCGTAGCCAACTTCCTCACACATTTCTAAAAAGATGCCCTTTACATCTTCAACATATACAGCATCTTCAGCAAGAGTGCAGGAACGTCCTATTGATTTCATTGTACCAGATACATGAGGTGTTACAGGTGATTCATCTATACCATTTGCAAGCCTTTGCAGCTCTAGCCCTTGTTTTCCAAATACTTGACTTAAAGTTTTCTGGCTGAAGTTTGCCAGATCACCGATTGTCCTGATTCCGATATTGTTTAGCTTCAGACCGGTTTGCTTGCCTATTCCATATAAATCAGTAACCTTTAAAGGCCATAGCTTGGTGCTTATATCCTTTACCCATAATTCGGTTATTCCCATCGGTTTTTGAATCTCTGATGCAATCTTTGCAAGCATTTTATTTTCAGAAATTCCGATGGAGCACCACAACCCTAACCCTTCATTGATATCGTTCATTACTTTTTTCGCAGCTTCAAGCGGCAGACCAAAAAGATTTTCGCCACCTGTCATATCTAACCATGCTTCATCTATACTATTTTGCTCAATTATAGGAGAGTAATTACTGAGAATTTTCATTACTGCTTGCGATTTTGCTTCATAGAAATGGTGATCCGGTGGAACCAACACCATGTCAGGGCATAGCTTTAGAGCCTGGTGTATTACCATTGTAGTCTTTACTCCATATTTTCTCGCCTCATAATTAGCTGCTAGAATTATACCGCTCCTGTTTTTGGGATCACCAGCTACCGCAGCAGGTTTACCTATAATTTCAGGACGTCTGGTCATTTCACAACTAATAAAAAAAGCATTCATATCAACTAAAAATACTACTTTTTGCATTGCACTCTCCTTGTAAATTTGGGGATAGTTCTCTACCTCACATTTTAGAAGTTTCTCTTCTCCGGCCAAACGTTAAAAGGAGTCCTAAAAAGGACTCCCAAACAGGCGCTTTTTCGCACCAACATTATACTCTAATTTATTTTGCAACCTTTGCCATATCTGCGAGTTTAGCAAATGCTGCCGCATCATTCACTGCCATATCAGCGAGAACTTTTCTGTTAAGTTCGATTCCTGACTTCTTTAATCCACTAATAAATCTGCTATATGATAAACCATTTATTCTTGCTGCAGCATTTATTCTTGCTATCCAAAGCTTTCTAAAATCTCTCTTCTTTGCTCTTCTATCATTATAAGCATAGTTTAAAGATTTCATTACTGCTTGATTTGCTGTTCTAAAAAGTTTGCCTTTTGCTCCAAAATATCCTTTTGCAAGCTTTAATATTTTTTTATGTCTTGCACGGGTTCTAACCGCACCTTTAACTCTTGCCATAAACCTTTGTCCTCCTTCTTATTTATATGGAATAAGTTTCTTAATAGTAGCTTCGTTTGCAGCTGAAACGTATGCACCCAATCTGTGGTGCTTTTTAGCTTTAGTTGCCTTGGAAACGAGTCTATGGCTTCTCCAAGCCTGTGATCTCTTGATCTTTCCGCTAGCTGTCAATTTAAATCTTTTCTTTGATGCACTATGTGTCTTTAACTTTGGCATATTATTCTCCTCCTTCTACTGCTTTGGATTTAGTATCATTATCATACTTTTGCCTTCAAGTTTTGGCTTCTTCTCAACCACTCCAACATCTTTTACTGTCTCAGCAAACTTGTCTAGAATTTCGTAGCCTATTGAGGTGTAATGCATTTCTCTCCCTCTAAACTTCACTGAAACCTTTACCTTGTCCCCATCCTGTAAGAACTTATATGCATTCTTAACCTTGAATTCGAAATCATGGTCTTCAATTGAGGGTGAAACTCTTACTTCTTTTATACTTATGATCTTCTGATTTTTTCTTGCTTCTTTCTCTTTTTTGGCAAGCTCGAACATGTATTTACCATAATCCATTATTTTACAAACTGGTGGTTCTCCCTGTGGAGCGATTTTTACCAGGTCAAGATTTTTAGAATTGGCAAGCTTTTGGGCTTCCTTAGCTGCTAATATACCAAGCATGGTACCATCAGCATCGATAAGTCTAACTTCTTTATCCCTTATTTCCTCATTGATCATTAATTCATTTTTGCTAATAATTGACACCTCCGCATTTAATAGGCTAGAAGATTCACTTCAAGTCCCTATAGTAATAAAAACAATAAAAAAAGTGGATAGAAGCAGTATCCACATTAATATCTAAGTTTTGTATATAAACAAATACTTTTAACAGATATTTACCTTGCAAATCAAAAGTTCGCTAGGTGAGAAGTGGAAAACTTCTTCTTGTTTTGCATATATATGATAACAGAAAGTTTTATGATTGTCAAATTTTTATTTTCTTTCGAAGACTAAAAATTTATAATCATACAAATTTCTGTCGTCTCTCACACCTGGTTCACTTGATACCAGCTTCCATTTTGAGTAATCAATCTCCGGGAAAAAAGTGTCCGCCTCAAAGTCATGGTCAATTTCTGTAATATATAATTTGTCTGCTATAGGCAGAAAGGCCTTGTATATCTCAGCACCGCCTATTATAAAAGCATTTTTGTTCTCGGTTAATTCTTTTGCCCCTTCAACTGAATCAACTACTATACATCCCTCCGGTGAATAGTCCTTATTTCTGGTAATGATGATATTTGTCCTACCTGGGAGTGGCTTGCCAAGTGACTCAAAGGTTTTCCTTCCCATAATTACAGGTTGTCCCATTGTTACCCTCTTGAAGTAGGCAAAATCAGCCGGCAAATACCAAGGCATTCTGTTCTTACACCCAAGAGCATTATTCCTACCCATTGCCCATATCATTGATATCATACTGCTACAACTCCCTTTATATGAGGATGCGGATCATACTCTGTTAATGTGAAATCATCGTATTTAAAATCAAATATGCTTTTTACATCAGGATTAATAAGCATTTTAGGTAATTGTCTTGGCTCTCTTGATAATTGCAGATTTACCTGATCAATATGATTTAAATAAATATGCGTATCTCCTAATGTGTGTACAAATTCCCCAGCTTTTAATCCGCAAACCTGAGCAATCATCATTGTGAACAGAGCGTATGAAGCTATATTGAAGGGCACACCCAGGAAAACATCGGCGCTTCTTTGGTACAGCATACATGAAAGAGTGCCATTTACTACATAAAACTGATAAAAACAATGGCAGGGTGGCAATGCCATCTTGCTTATCTCTCCTACATTCCAGGCACTGACAATCATTCTTCTGGAATCCGGATTATTTTTTATCTGATTAATTACTTCACTGAGCTGATCAATGCTTCTGCAGTCAGCAGTATCCCATGATCTCCACTGATGTCCATAGACCGGGCCCAAATCTCCATTTTCGTTAGCCCACTCATCCCAAATAGATACTCCGTTGTCCTTTAAATATTTTATATTGGTATTACCGCTAATAAACCAGAGCAACTCATGGATTATGGACTTTAAATGTAATTTTTTCGTTGTTACTAAAGGAAATCCATCCTGAAGATTAAATCTCATCTGATATCCAAATGTGCTAATTGTTCCTGTTCCTGTTCTATCTTCTTTCTTAACGCCGTTTTTTAATATATGCTCACACAAATCAAGATATTGTTTCATTCGTTTAACCCCCATTTATTTTAAATTAAACCTTCAAATATTATTTCATACTTGCAGTGTAAAAATCAATGATTGGATTAAATATCTCTTAAAGAATATTTTCTCCGATAGGTATGAAACCTTGAAAATAACAGTTCACTGCCTTTTGCCGCCAGAATAAACATCAGCATTATAGCAAAATATCTGTACCTGACCTGTATTTCTATCAATACATGTACACCAAAATAGCACAGTAATAAAACTGAAAGAAAAGTTATACCACTATTAATACTCTTTTTCCATAGGAGTCTACCCAGCCCTAAAAAAGTGAATATAAATATAAAAATATAATATACTTTTTCAATTCTTAGGATGTAAGGCTCATATTTCTTCAGGTTTTCAGGTATAGTTAATGATTTATCAATTTGCTTGTAAAATGCCCATCTCAATGTATCAAAGTCAGCCCACATTATCTTTTGCTTTGTATTTAAAAAACCCGCTAATTTTCCGGGCCCTATGGATAACCGCTCTTTAATTACCTGCTTCGACTTGGCATCTCTCTGCTCAGGGTGCTCAATCATAAAAATTTCGTCCTGATCAGCATACGAAAATTGCCCCCGGGAATTATAATTAAAACCAACTACGAATTTCCAGAGAGGATAATTATTTCTAAGACCTTCAGGATTAATGTCATAATATTTAACTATGGAAGAAATACCGAAATTCACACATAGATACCCCGCCAATAGAGCAGCAACCATAATAACCGGAAAGACCTTTTTCGTTCTGATTAATTCAATAACACCCCATATAACTGCAGCAATTACAATAACCACACCCAGAGGTCTTACAGCATTTCCGAAAGACATTATTACTCCTGCAATAACTCCTCTAACCAAAAAGTTCATGTGCTCACTAAGCAAAATATATATTGAAAGTAAAAACATACTTGCTGCAAAGTGCTGATTGGTCAATACAGAAGCTAAAAAATATGGTGCCGGGTACAATAGGTATAAAGCGGCAACAAATCTGGCAGTATAATCATTTGAAATTTTCCTGGCAATCAAATAAATAAGCACATTTGAGATTGCCATAAAAAAACAATTAATAAGTTTCAACGGAAGAAGGCCTGTCCCAAAAATTTTTATTAAAACCGCATAATATATAACCGGTCCCGTTTGATAAGCCCAGGTTGTAAAATAATAAGTATGCCCAAAGGTTTTATCTCCATTTACCAATTTAATTGCACACTGGTAGAAGGTATTGAAATCTGACACAGGTTGTGTATCAGTCAGTACTGCTATCAACCCTTTAAACAATACTGCAAGAAGAAAAACCGATATTGTGAATGCCAAAGGGGAAATATCCACCTTAAACGATATAAAGAAAATAGCTGCAAACAATGGAATAATTAAAATTGCATAAATTATTGCATTGTTTTGCAGGGAATACGATATATTTAAAAATATCAAATAAAATGTGAATATAGCTAACAAAAAAAGTATAATTTTACTAAGAACGACCCCAAATAAAGAATCCTCTAGCCTCCTGTTATAAATAGCCATATTTACTTTACTTCTGTTCCCTTTCTTCTTTTTTATCTTTTTCAAACCCCATAAATTCGCCAACAACATACAATGGTCTTGCCTTTACTTCTTCGTAAATTCTGCCTACGTATTCACCCATAATTCCAATAACAATAAGCATTACTCCGTTGAAGAACAGTGAAACGGCCATTGAGGATGCCCAGCCAGATACAACATCAGGTTTAGCAAATTTCTGTATTAATACTACAATGAGATATATAAAACTAAAAGCCGACACCAGCATTCCTACAAAGGTTGCCAGTTTCAGAGGTTTGTATGAAAAAGAAAAGATCCCATCTCCTGCAAGCTTTAGCATCTTCTTTAATGGATACTTTGTCTCTCCTGCAAACCTCTTTTCACGCCTATATTCAACACTTGTCTGCTTAAAACCAACCCAGCTTACTAAACCTCTAACATATCTAGATCGTTCAGGCAGGCTTTTCATTGCGTCACAGACCTTTCTGTCTATGAGCCTGAAATCACCTACATCCACCGGGAGCTTTACATCTGTCATGCTATCAAGGAATCGGTAAAACATTTTTGCAGTAAATTTTTTAAAGAAGGTTTCGCCTTCTCTTTTCAGTCTTTTTCCGTAGACAACTTCATAACCCTCTTCCCATTTTTTAACCATTTCAAGAATTACTTCGGGGGGATCCTGCAAATCAGCATCAATTATTACTACAGCATCACCTTTTGCATAGTCCATTCCGGCAGTGATAGCAATTTGATGTCCGAAATTCCTTGCAAAGCTGATTACCCGTACGTCAGGATTGTTTTTGGCCATATCCCTCAGCTTAAAGTATGTATTATCTTTGCTGCCATCATTTATAAAAATATATTCAACATCCATAAAATAATCTTTAAATACAGCTGTCAACCTTTTGTAAGTTTCATCTATTACCTCTTGCTCATTATATACCGGAACAATTATTGATAATAGTTTCTTTGTCATAGTTTCTCTCCTCGTTTCATCATTGGATTCTTATACAAAATTATTATACCACATATGTAATTATTAGCAATTTCGGCGAAAAATATAACGAGGCAAAAAAATGTTCCCAACTTCTAAGTGATGAGTACCGCCTCGTTGAAACGCCTTAATTCAAAGTTAACAAAAAGGTGAAATCCATTTTAGATTCCACCTTTTTTATTTATAGCTGTTAATTAATATTTTATCTGGCTCTTGTTCTTATTTCTTCCACAATTTTATCAACAAAGTCCTGTACTGCCATTGTACCAAGATCTCCGTCTTTTCTTGACCTTACCGAAACTCCGTTGTTTTCCATTTCCTTGTCACCAATAACCAGCATATACGGAGTCTTTTCCATCTGAGCTTCTCTTATTTTGTAGCCAATTTTCTCGTTTCTGCTGTCAACTTCCACTCTAACACCTTTATTTTTCAACATAGCTGCCACTTCATAAGCAAAATCGTGATGTTTTTCAACCAATGGGAGAATTTTTGCCTGAACCGGACTGAGCCAGGTTGGGAATGCACCCGCATATTTTTCAATCAGCATTGCAAGAGTTCTTTCGTAACATCCGATGGATGTTCTATGAATAACATACGGATGCTTCTTTTCATTATTCCTATCAACATAAACCATATTCAGTCTCTCAGCAAGAGCAAAGTCTACTTGTACAGTTATAATAGTATCTTCTTTTCCATGTACATTTTTAAACTGAATATCAAGCTTTGGGCCATAGAAAGCAGCTTCACCCTCTGCCTCTTTATAATTAATCTCAAGATGGTCCAGAATAGTTCTCATCTTACCCTGAACATCTTCCCAATCTTCCTCACTGCCAATATATTTTTCTTTGTTATTAGGATCCCATTTTGAGAATCTATAAGTAACATCATCCTGAATGCCAAGTGTATTCATCATAAACTTAATCAGATCAACAACGCCTTTGAATTCTTCTTCCAACTGTTCAGGTGTACAAACCAAATGTCCTTCGGAGATGGTAAACTGGCGCACACGTATTAATCCGTGCATTTCTCCGGATGACTCATTTCTAAAGAGCGTAGATGTCTCACCATATCTGATTGGCAAATCGCGATAGCTGTGCAGCTTTGCCTTGTAAATCATGAACTGGAACGGACAGGTCATTGGTCTTAGGGCCATTACCTCGTCATCTTTTTCCTCATCACCCAATACAAACATTCCATCCTTATAATGCTGCCAGTGTCCAGAAAGCTTATAAAGATCACTCTTTGCCATAAAAGGAGTTTTTGTCAGAACATAGCCCCTTCTTTCCTCTTCATCTTCAACAAATCTTTGAAGAGTCTGAACAATCTTTGCCCCCTTTGGCATTAATAAAGGAAGTCCCTGACCAATCTCTTCAACAGTTGTAAATAATTCAAGCTCTCTGCCAAGTTTATTATGGTCTCTCTTTTTTGCCTCTTCCAGCCTGTTGATATATTCATCCAGCTCGCTCCTCTTAGGGAAAGCTGTTCCATACACTCTCTGTAACATTTTGTTCTTTTCATTGCCTCTCCAATAAGCGCCGGTTGCACTCATTAGCTTAATTGCCTTGAGTTTTCCAGTGGAAGGTAAATGTGGGCCTGCGCAAAGGTCAACAAAATCTCCTTGTTTGTAAAAGGATATTTCTTCACCTTCAGGTAAATCGTTTATCAATTCAACCTTGTAAGGTTCACCTTTCTCTTCCATGAACTTAAGTGCTTCATTTCTGGGCAGTGAAAAACGCTCCACAGGAAGATCCTCTTTTATAATTTTCTCCATTTCTTTTTCAAGCTTTTCTAAATCATCAGGAGAAAAATTCTTATCAAGATCAAAATCATAGTAAAAGCCGTTTTCAATTGCAGGACCGATAGCCAGCTTTACCATTGGGAAAAGCCTTTTAACAGCTTGTGCTAAAACGTGCGAAGCAGTATGCCTGTAAGCAAATCTTCCGCCTTCGTCATCAAATGTCAATAGGTTTAGATTACAGTCATCTTCAAGCTTGTAGCTTAAATCTTTTACCTTTCCGTTCACTTCTCCAGCAAGTGCAACTCTTGCCAGACCTGCACTTATGTTCTCAGCAACTTCTTTTATTGTAATACCGTTCTGATATTCCTTTGAGCTGCCATCTTTAAGAGTAATTTTAATCATAGTATATACCTCCATTAAAATTTTCATTATTTACTTTCAATAAATTTAAAAACTCTCGTCCTTATATAAGCTAATCATTAACTTATATAAGGACGAGAGTCATTCTCGCGGTTCCACCCTACTTGCTTCTCAATTGTGTACCTACTAATACACTGATTATAACGTAATCAACGATAAGGCTCAGAGGTGGTCTTCGGTAAAGTGTAGGTCTGAGTACTTTCAGCTAATGTACTCAATCTCTGATACCTCATTTTTTACTTACTCTTCTCGTCAGCGCCATTTTTCATATAAATAATAAACACCTTTTATTTATTATATTCTCACAAAAATTAAGTGTCAATACTCTTAACGTAATTTACAAGTTTACCTATTCCTTCTACTTCAACCTCAATGACATCTCCATCCTTCATTGGGCCAACACCCTCTGGTGTTCCTGTAGTTACAATATCACCTGGTTCCAGAGGAATAACCTTGGATATAAAGCTGACAAGTTCATACACATTCCATATGTGCATTGATGTATCACCATGCTGCTTTACTTCACCATTCAAGGTTGATTTAACGTCTAGTTTGGAATAACCAAGATCAGTAACAATATAAGGTCCTATTGGACAGAAAGTCTCATAGTTCTTGCCTCTCGTCCACTGCCCATCCGAATGTTGAATATCCCTTGCAGTAACGTCGTTCAGGCAGGTAGCTCCAAAAATATATCCTCCGGCCTCGTCAGGTTCCACATTTTTGCAGTGCTTCCCTATAACCACTGCAAACTCTGCCTCATAATCAACTCTCTGAGATTCTTTGGGCATAATGATTGTATCTCCGTAACCAATAATAGTATGCGGTAATTTAACAAAAATTATTGGATTTTTAGGTATATCTCTGCCTGAAAACTCTTTGATATGCTTTACATAATTCAAACCAACAGCTACAACTTTACCGGGTTTACAAGGGGGTAAAATTTTAACATCCGCCAGTTTATACTTATTTTGTGTAGTGGTTGTGCTTTCAAAAATATTTCCTTGTATTTCAGTTATTGTCTCATCATTTAATATTCCGGATTTTTCATCTCCGTTATATAAAAATCTTAAGTACTTCATATAAGCCTCCGTCTTATTTCCCACGATATAAATAAAATATAACATTTAGTGAAATTATAACATAAAAAAGTACAACAATATAGTGAAGGATAATTTTCGGGAGGCATTTGATTTGAGAAACACTCGGCTTATTAGACATAAAAGATTCAGACACAGAAAGACTTTTCGATTTACTCTGTTTGGTTTGTTTTTACCTGCAATATCGGTATTAATCGTATATATACTCATATCTATTTTTGTATTACCTATTTGGATTAAGTGATTGTTTAAATTGCATATTATTTAAGTTCATTTAATTAAAAAAATCGTCTATAAATGCTATTTGAATAATAGTCCTATAATATTATAATTATATATGAAAATTAAATTATATTTTCCTCCTTTAAATTATTTTATAGACCGGCCCTCAAAAGCCGGTTTTCTGTTTCTATAAATCAATCGATACATATAAAATCTTTGATTTTGTCATAGGTTTTTTGTTTTATTCCTGTGATTTTCATAATGTCAGTAAGCTTTTTAAAACCACCGGTTTTTTCCCTGTAGTCAACTATCGCTTTTGCAGTTGCCGGCCCTACACTCGGAAGATTTTCAAGTTCAGCTTGTGATGCCTTATTGATATTAACCAGGCTGCTCTTGGTAGAATTGTCCGATGCTTCTCCTTCACCCACTACTGTTCTCAAGCTGTCATTTATTATGTCAACACCACTGTTCATTGTATTTGTCTCTGACAAACTTGATACTGATGGTTGAACAGATGCCGATGTCTTGCTTTGAGTCGACTTATTTGTACCTGAAGTGGTTGTGGCTCCTGCAGAAGACTTATTCAGAGATTTTGCTTTTATCCTGAGCATAACATTTTCTTCAAGCTTATACGCCAGATTGATATTTTCAAGATCAGCATCCTTTGTTGGTCCTCCGGCCATTTTTACGGCATCTTCTATAACCTGGCCTTTTTTAATAGTAACGACGCCCGGCTTGTTGACGCATCCGGTAACATGTACCTTTATTTCAGGGATCTCTTCTTTAACAGTTTCTTCAGCAGACTGTGATAAGTTTGATTGAATAATTTCAGTACTTTTTTCAATAACCGTTGGCTCAAATGGCTGATATATCTGTTTTAAAAAGTAACCCAATGCACCTGAAGAAACTATAAGAATAATAATAGCTACCAGAGCGACAACCTTGTTGATGCAATATTGCTTTCCAAATAAAGTGAATTCCAAGAAAATACCTCCTTGATGTGAAATGAATTTTTTATAAGAAATGAATTAAAAGAAAAAAGATGTGTTTTAAAATATTATAATACATATACTGGAAACAATCTATCATTTTAAACAATTTTTATAAAAAAGTTTAAAAAAATCGTTTTATGCTTTATACTTATTAGGAGACACTTTTACTAAGGAGGAAGTATGAAGAAAGCACTAGTCATATTTATTATTGTTCTAATATTTGCATTTCAAGTTACACCCGCTTTTTGTTCTTCTGAGGATGGTCTGGATATAGATGCAGCTGCTTACATATTAATGGATGCAAAGACAGGAAGTGTCCTTTATGAATATCAGCCGGATCTTAGGCTCCGTCCTGCAAGTACTACAAAAATAATGACTGCGCTTGTTGCTCTTAAAAAAGGAGACATGAATCAGATAATGACAGCCAGCAATGAGGCTGTTGTTGATATTGGTATCGGAGGAATGAACATTGGAATTATGGCAGGCGAACAAATGAAATTAAGTGATTTGATGCATGCCATATTAATAGCCTCTGCTAATGAGGCGGCTAATATTATAGCTGAAAACGTATATTCTACACGTGAAGAGTTTGTAGCTGAAATGAATAATATAGCAGTAGAAGTGGGAGCAAAAAACTCTACTTTTACCAATCCATGCGGTATTGACGAATATGAAAAAGATGCAAATCACTTTTCAACTGCAAGAGATCTTGCACTAATAGCGAAAGCGTGTTTAACATATGATACCTTCAGGGAAATAATAAAAGAACCTCAGCTTAATATGTTGCCCTCCACTAATAAACATGATAAATGGAATGTATTAAATAGTACAAACAAAATGCTTGGAAAATCATATAATTATGGACCTGATACCGGTGATGACAGAAATCAATTTACAGTTATCGGTATGAAAACCGGTTCTACGATGAGAGCAGGTGCAAACTTTGTAGGAACTGCAGTTAACAAAGATGGTCTTGAATTAATTTCTGTTATAATGGGTGTTAACAATCAACCAGGAAGAACTGTATTTGATTTTACTGAAACTCTGCTTCGTGCAGGTTATGAAAACTATTCCTATCAAATGGTGATAGATCGAAATGAAATAATAAAAAATGTGCAGGTTCAGGATGCTTCCGATGATGGTAAACTAGACCTTGTTACAAATGGCAAAGTTGAAGCCTTATTGCCCAATGATAAAGAAGAACGGAAAAAGATTAAAGAAGATATAACAATAAAACAAGATTTAAAGGCTCCAATAAAAAAAGGTGATGTACTGGGCAATATCATTTTTACAAAAGATGATATTATTATAGGTACTGTTGATCTTGTGTCCTCAAGGACCATTGATCAGAACTTTAAAGCAAAAACAAAAAGTTTTATTGCAAAAGCAATTAAAACAAGCATTTTCAAGTATATTTTAATAGCTTTAATTGTTATCATCTGCTTCTTTATATTAAGGATAATACTAAGAACAATATCCAGAAGAAGGAAATATAACAGGAGAAAATATTAATTTCTCAGCAGTAATATCGCAATTTTCAGGAAGAAAATAATAAAATTTTCTTCTTTTCATATATTGATTTAATTCCAATATACTTATATTATAGTATATGTTTGGATGTAAAAAATAATAGCCCTATTGAGCTTAATTTAAAGGAGTGTAATCTATGAGAGCCGAACCGATTTACCAAACCAGGAAAATCAAAGATCTCAAAGATATGATGTTTCAAAGTGAAAAACTTTTTGGAACAAGAAATGCATATTTAATCAAAGGCAAAAATGGAGAGTATTACGGCAAAACATATACCGAACTTAAAACTGAAATTGATGCTTTAGGAACAGCATTAATCAATTTAGGTCTCAAAGATAAAAAAATCGCAATTTTATCACAAAACAGAGCTGAATGGTGCACCTCATACTTAACTGTTACCGGTGGAGTAGGGGTTGTTGTTCCTCTTGATAGAGAACTTCCGTATAATGAAATTGAAAACCTTATTTCGCGGGCCGGAATAAGTGCAATAATATTTTCGTCAAAACATAGAAGTGATATGGAGAAGCTTTCCCAAACTTCTGAAATAAAATATTATATTGACATGGATTTAGATGCTGATACCAGCGATAAATTTTTATCATATACCGAATTGATTCAAAAGGGAAAAGCTCTTGTAGAGAATGGGGACAGGCATTATCTTGATGCAGTTGTTTCAGCGGATGATATGGTTGCTTTAATATTTACCTCTGGAACTACTGATCTTGCAAAGGGAGTTATGCTTTCAAGCAAAAATATTGTTTCAAATGTGATGGCAGTCTGTGCAATGCTTACAATCGATGAAACTGATAGTGCATTGTCTATTTTGCCATTGCATCATACATATGAATGTACCGCAGGTTTTCTGGTTATGATGTATAATGGTTGCTGTCTCTCATTTTGCGAAGGACTGAAACACATTGTTCCAAATCTGCTGGAGACCAAACCTACCATTTTGATGCTGGTACCTCTTATTCTTGAAAGTATGCATAAAAAAATACTTAAAAATGCAACAAAGGATCTACCAGGTAAAATTAAGTTTAATGTTGCTATTGGAACAAGCAGTTTCCTTTATAATTTCTTGAAGATTGATATACGTAAAAAAATATTTAAGCAAATTCATGATATTTTTGGTGGTAGGGTCAGATTGGTTATTTCCGGTGCTGCGGCTGTAAATCCTGATGTTTCAAATGATTTGTGTGCAATGGGTGTACGTATTGTACAGGGTTATGGGTTGACCGAGTGCTCTCCGATAGTTTCGGTAAATAACGACCACGGTGCAAGAAGTGATTCTGCAGGAAAGGCTTTGGCAGGAGTAGAAATCGCAGTAGAAAATGTTGGTGATGACGGCATAGGAGAATTTGTAATCAGCGGAGATAATGTAATGCTTGGCTACTATGAAAATCCTTTAGCTACCCGCAAGGTATTGAAAAATGGCCGGCTATATACTGGAGATTTAGGCTACATAGATGATGAAGGATATGTTTATATAACCGGTAGAAAGAAAAATGTTATCGTTACAAAGAATGGTAAAAACATTTTCCCTGAAGAGGTTGAAGCATATCTTGCAAAGAGTCCTTATGTAAAGGAAAGTCTTGTTTGGGGCAGATTCTATGAGGAATCCGGTGAGACGGAAGTCAACGCTCAGATTGTTGTTGATATGGACGAGATAAAAGGAAGACTTGGCTTAGCCACAATAACTGAGGAGGAAATTCGTAAAGTTATTCAGGCTGAGGTTAAAGAAATTAATAAACTTATGCCTCTTTACAAGCGTATAAAGGATTTTACAATCCGCGAAGAGGAATTTGTTAAAACTACAACCAAAAAGATAAAGAGATATGTTGAAAATGTAGGGTAAGGCAGAAGTACAGGAGTATAGGAGTCTTAGGAGTATAGAATAGAACTCAGTATTCAGAAGTACAGTAGACAGAATATGGTAAAGACCGCTTTTGCGGTCTTTTTTATTTTTTGAAACCTCGGCTTGAAGCCGAGGTTTCATTATTCTGGACTTCTGAACTCCTGAGTTCTGAATCCTGCTTTACGCCCACATTTCTTTTCTGAGTGCTGTTATTTCTTCGCTCTCCAGATACTCATCATAGGTCATCTGTCTGTCAATTATGCCCTTTGGAGTTATTTCAATAATTCTGTTTGCAATTGTTTGTACAAATTCATGGTCATGTGACGTAAATAAAATTGTACCCTTATAATTTATCAAACCATTGTTCAATGCAGTAATTGATTCCAGGTCAAGGTGGTTTGTAGGTTCATCTAGCACCAGAACGTTAGCCCCTGAGAGCATCATTTTTGCCAGCATGCAGCGGACCTTTTCCCCTCCGGACAATACAGCAGCTTTCTTTAAAGCTTCTTCCCCTGCAAATAGCATTCTTCCAAGCCAGCCTCTTATAAAGGTCTCTGTTTGATCCTTTGAAAACTGTCTTAGCCAATCAACCAGGCTTAAATCTACACCATCAAAGAATTCTGAATTATCACTAGGGAAATAAGCTTGAGTTGTAGTAATACCCCATTTAAAATCACCACTATCCGGTTCCATTTCACCTAATAGTATCTTGAAAAGGGTTGTCTTCGCTTTACCATATGTTCCTACAAAGGCTATTTTATCACCCTTATTCACTATTATGTTTAGATCGTTTAAGAGTTTTTCGCCTTCAATCTCTTTTGAAATCCCATTGACCATCAGCAAGTCATTTCCAGCTTCTCTGTCTGGCTTAAAATCTACAAAGGGGTACTTTCTTGAAGAAGGTCTTATGTCTTCAAGGGTAAGCTTATCAAGCATCTTTTTACGTGAAGTAGCTTGCTTTGACTTTGATGCATTTGCACTAAATCTCTGAATGAACTCCTGGAGCTCTTTCATTCTAGCTTCTGTTTTCTTGTTAACGTCTTTCGCCTGTTGGAGCGCTAATTGGCTGGATTGATACCAGAAATCATAGTTTCCAACATACATTTGAATTTTACCAAAATCAATATCAGCGATTTGTGTACAAACCTGATTTAAGAAGTGTCTATCATGTGATACAACAATTACAATGTTTTCGAAATTAGCGAGGAAATTTTCCAGCCAAGTAATTGAAGCCACATCCAAATGGTTTGTAGGCTCATCCATCAAAAGAATATCCGGGTTTCCAAATAAGGCCTGAGCTAATAATACTCTCACCTTTTCATTACCATCTAAATCCTTCATTAATTTGTAGTGATATTCTTCACCAATATTCAAACCATTTAGAAGAATAGCTGCATCAGATTCGGCTTCCCAACCATTTAATTCAGCAAATTCACCCTCTAATTCAGAAAGTCTAATGCCTTCTGCTTCAGTAAAATCTGACTTTGCATACAGGACTTCCTTTTCTTCCATAATCTCAACGAGTCTTTTATGTCCCATTATAACTGTTTTGAGTACCTCATACTCATCATACTCGTAGTGGTTCTGCTTGAGAACTGCCAATCTCTCACCGGGGGTTATCGAAACATCTCCCTTACTCGGCTCAATTTCTCCTGACAGAATCTTCAAAAAAGTTGATTTTCCGGAACCATTGGCACCAATTAAACCATAACAGTTTCCGGATGTAAATTTAATATTTACGTTTTCGAATAAAGCTCGTCCCCCATATCTAAGGGAAACACCATTTGCACTAATCATTTCTAACTGTTACCTCTCTTTTATTTATATTGAAATATTTGCCCATCTTCCTCGTTTAAATCTTGCCAGGTACATAAAGGACCTGATTGAAAAATCCATTATCAGAGCAATCCATGCTGAGTTAATTCCTGTTTTGAAAAAGTAGTCCAAAGCGAATGTTATAGATACTCGAAGGCACCAAATACCAACAAAGCTTGTCAGCATTACATAAGCTATATCACCTGCTCCTCTAAGTGCATTGGATATGACCGTCTGAATTGAAACAAAAGGCTGAGAAAAGGTGAATATTCGTATTGCCCCCACGCCTATTGAAATAATTGCAGGATCATTTGTATAAATTCGAATAAGCTTGTCTGCAAAAATAAAAAGCAATGAAGATATAACTACTGTTATCATCAGGCATATTTTGATTGTTTGCCAACCGCTTTTTTTCGCCAGATCTACTCTTTTGGCACCTAAACACTGCCCTATCATCGTAACTGCCGAAATACCAAAACCAAATATAGGAACAAAGCATATGGAGTTAATAGACATTACAATCTGATAAACTGCAGAGGCATTTGTACCCATCCTCGAAATAACAATCTGCAGCACAAGAAATCCTCCCTGCATGATTAATTGTTCGAGCGAAGCAGGAATTCCTACGTGTAATATTCTTTTCAGCAAAGGATAATCAATTTTAAATCTGCCTTTTAAGCTAAACGACAATTGTACTGCTTTATTTAATACAATATATAAGCCTAAAACTCCTCCGATACCTCTTGATATGGCAACAGCTATTGCTGCACCTTTTACACCCATCGCCTCAATTGAAAAATTGCCGATATGGATACCATATATCAAAACATAGCTTAAACCAACGTTTACTATATTTACTATATTTGCAATTACCATTGGTGTCTTTGTATCCCCGGCACCTCTTAAAGATCCGCTGATAATAATATGTGCAAACATTAGTGGCATGGTAATAAGCGTTATCTTAAAATACTCTGTTGCAATATCAATAACAGCTTTTTCGGCATTACTAAAAAAACCGGTTATAATTTGTGGTGCAAATACGTATAAAAGTATTGCCAATACTGTAAATACTGATGTTCCAATAATTACACTTTGCTTAATAGCCATTTTAGCATTATCAACATCACCCTCGCCCATCAATCTGGCAATTATAACTGTACAGCCTGTTGATAAGGCTACAAAAAATACTTGAATAAACCCAAACAAAGAATTTATAAAGCCAACTGCTGTAACTGCTTCGTTACTTAAATGTCCGACAAAAGCCAATGATACTACGCCTACAATCATAAACAACATTTGTTCAACAACTGCAGGAATAGCTATTTTAAATATACTTTTGTTAATATTTTTTTCATCTATGACCATTTTTACTTATCTGATACTAGTCATTTCCCCATCAGACCATAACCTTTCTAAATTGTAAAACCCTCTGTCTTCCTGGTGGAAAACATGGACAACTACGTCTGCATAGTCCAGCAATATCCATTTTGCGGTATCATAGCCTTCTTTATGATATGCCTCAAGTCCCATTTCTGCCAGCTTAAAATCTATTTCGTCAGCAATTGCCTTTATGTGGGTAGTTGAAGTGCCGCTGCAAATTACAAAGTAATCTGCAATTATAGTAATATTGTGAATATCAATGACGTTTATGTCCTTAGCTTTTTTATCTTCCATTGCTGCAACTATTTTATTGACTAAAATCTCCAAATCCAATATTTAGCACCTCGTCCTTGATGTAATTAATTTTAATAAATTATGTCTGTCCAAATGCACAGACTCGATTATTATAGCACTTCTTATAAAACATTTCAATTTAATATATCGCCTTTGCCGAAGTGAGATATCTCCCTAACAGCTATGGGTTAAAGTCACTTCCAATAATAATTGTTATGTCAAATCTCGATTCCGGCTGAAGTTCTTCTTTTACAACTGATATTTTAAGCATATCGCTTATAGCATCAGTCTTTGCCCCTGCTTTTCTTATAATTATCTGAGACGTCCCCTGTGTACTGTCTGTCTGGGTAGCTGCACTAACCTTATAGCCCTGGGCCTCAAGCATACCCCGGGTTTCCTCAGCCAAACCGCTTTTGTCCGTACAATTTATTACTTCGATAATTAATTTTTCATTGTTTACCGTTGAAACGGCAGGTGTCTCCTTGGCTGGCTCAGGGTCTTTCTTAGTTGGGGTTGTTGCTTTTGTATCCTTCGTTGAAGAACTGGCAGCTGTCTGTACCTTTTGTGGCTGTTTTTTAACCTCAACAACAGGCTTGTCAAATACCCCCGAATCTCTGACAAAATTAGCTCCTACTATAATTGATGAAAATAGTAGCAAAAATGTTCCTACTACATAAAATCCTATTTTTAAAAATTTATTCATTATTACCTCACTTTCTAACACAAAACCTGCCGGTCTCGTCTGCTGACATCTATTAATATACTGTTTCGTGCCTCAATAGTAAATGGGTGAATTAAACCATTCTGGCTAATAACGTATTTTATAACATTGTCAAATGCACATACCAATGCACTGTCAATATTTGCAAACGCCAGTTCCCTGGCTCTTGCAAGTTCGCTGTGAGTCCTTCCCGGTTCAATATAATCTGCCAAAAAAATTATTTTATCCAGCATATTCATATTTGAAAAGCCTGTTGAATGATATTTAATTGAATTAAGTATCATCTGATCATCTACATCATACTTTTCCTTTGCTATTATTGCTCCCACTGCCCCATGCATCAGAAAAATCTGATTTTTTTCTATCTCATTTAGTGCAAGTCCGTTTGACCTGCAATACAATATTGTCTCTTCATCACTCAGATCTTTGGCACAATCGTGAAGCAATCCGGCAATTGCAGCCTTATCCTTATCTTCGCCGTAACGCTCAGCCAGCGATATTGCTACCTTCATTGTATTAATAGAATGAATATATCTATGCGGTTTTAATGACTGCTTAAGCAGCTCGTCCATTTGTTCCAGATTCATATTATTGGCCCTCTATTTTAAATATAAATTGTTCTTACATATATAATCTTCAACACACTCGGGTACCATGTATTTTATAGATTGTTTTTTTGTGATTAAATCCCTGATACCGGTTGAAGAGATTTCAATCAGCGGCGCCTGAAATGTTGTCAGCTTTATATTGTATTTTTCCTTTAAATATTTTATTTGCGAATCAAATTCTTCGTTGGAAAAACCCGGCCTCATTACGGCAATGAACTCTGTCAGCCTAAAAACCTCCTCAGGATTTCTCCATGTGAGTAAATCCATTACTACATCAGCACCTATTATATAGTAAAATTGGACTTTGGTGCTATATAAAGAGTTCAATTGTTTAAGCGTATCTACAGCAAAAGTATAGCCTTCTCTTTTAACCTCTATATCAACAGCTTCAAAGTACGGATTTGAACCGATAGCACATTTTACCATATTAAGTCTGTGAAAAGGGTCTGTAACATTGTTTATGTCTTTATGTGGAGGCATTCCGGTAGGTACAAATAAAACCTTATCCAAATTGAAATGGCACCGTACCTGCTCTGCAATTGTAAGATGCCCTATATGAATAGGATCAAAGGTACCTCCGCATATGCCGATTTTCAATTTTTTATTCTCCATAAAGATTTCCCTTCTTATAATATATTAAAGCCGATACAGAGAACATTATAACATAAAATCATATAATATATTGATGGGTTTTTTTGTTTTCTAATATTGATTTGAAATATTGATTTAACGATAAAATTTTCATATAATTATGATAATATTTCGAAAAATTGAGGTGTGATTTATGATTCAAATCCGACCTGTTTCAGATTTAAGAAACAAGTTTCCAGAAATTGAAGATTTAGTGATAAAGGAAGGTCAGCCTGTATATTTGACCAAAAACGGTTATGGTTCTATGGTTGTACTAAGTCTTGAAAAATATGCAGAATTAACAGATGATTTAGAAATTAAACTGGATGAAGCTGATAAAGAAGCTGACTCTACTGATATCAGAAGCACACATGATGAAGTCTTTTCAAGAGTGAGGGCCAAAATAGATGATGGACGGTGAATATACGTTAAGATACATTCCTCAATTTGAAAAGGACCTTAACCAGATTGTGGACCACATTGTATTTAAGCTCCGTACACCTTCTAGTGCAATAAGTCTTGTTAACAAGATTGAAAATGCTATTTTAGACAGACTACATTATCCATTGTCTTTTGATGCAAATAAATTTATAAAATAAAATCTGAACCAGAAATCCTGTACTACAATATAATATACAGGATTTCTGGGAATACTAAAATATATAATTTTACTTTCTTCCTATATCTTTTCTATAGTGTATTCCTTCAAAGCTTATTTTTTCTATACCTGCATAAGCCTTTTTAATTGCCTCTTCCATTGTATTCTCAACCGCTGTAACTCCAAGAACTCTTCCACCTGCAGTATAGAATTTGCCATCCTTGTGTGAAGTGCCGGCATGAAATACTATTGTTTTCCCATTTGATTCCGCGTCTTCAATACCGTTGATTTCCATACCTGTTGTGTATTTGCCCGGATACCCTCCTGAGGCTGCTACAACACAGACTGCAGCATTATCATTCCACTCAATATTTACATCAGAAAGTCTTTCATCTATAATAGCTTCAAAAATTTCTAATAAATCAGTCTTTAGTCTGGGTAAAACCACTTGTGTTTCCGGATCTCCAAACCTTGCATTGTATTCCAGAACCTTTGGCCCTTCCTTTGTAAGCATCAAGCCAAAGTACAGAACCCCTTTAAATGAACGCCCCTCTTTGTTCATAGCTTCAATAGTCGGAACAAAAATTTCTTTCATGCAGTATTCGGCAAGCTTTTGGTCATACAAAGGGCTTGGTGAAAATGTACCCATGCCGCCTGTATTTGGGCCCTGATCATGGTCGAAAGCCCGTTTATGATCCTGGGAGGATACCATTGGAACAATTGCTTTTCCATCTGTGAAAGCCAGTATTGATACCTCGGGGCCTTCTATAAATTCCTCTATTACAACCCTGCTGCCTGCCTCACCAAAAACCTTGCCGGTCATCATATCAATTACAGCAGTTTTGGCTTCTTCTATCGTTTTAGCAATTATAACACCTTTTCCTAATGCCAAACCATCAGCTTTTACAACTATGGGCGCCTTACAGGTATCAAGATACTTTAAAGCGTTAGTGCAATCTTCAAATACCATATATCCTGCTGTAGGAATGTTGTATTTTTTCATCAAATCCTTGGAAAACGCCTTGCTGCCCTCGATGATAGCTGCTGCCTTAACAGGTCCGAAAGCACGTATACCAACCTCGTTGAGCCTGTCAACCATACCTGCTGCCAGTGGATCATCCGGTGCAACTACTACTAAATCCATCTCATTTTCTTTGGAGTAATTTACTATTCCATCTATATCTGTAGCTTTTAAGGAAACACATGTAGCCAGCTTAGAAATACCACCATTTCCAGGCGCACAGAATAATTCAGTTACCTTTGGGCTCTGAGCAAGCTTCCATACTATCGTATGCTCTCGTCCCCCGCCTCCAACAACCAATACTTTCATATTGACCTCCATTAATGTTTGAAATGTCTCATTCCGGTAAATACCATAGCAATTCCAAATTTGTTGCAAGCATCAATTGATTCCTGATCTTTAATTGATCCACCTGGCTGGATAATTGCCTTTATACCTGCGGCTGCGGCTGCTTCTACGCAGTCTGAGAATGGGAAGAAAGCATCCGAAGCCATTACCGCCCCATTTGATCTCTCTCCTGCATATTCGATTGCTACTCTGGTAGGAACTATTCTGTTTGTCTGTCCAGGACCTACACCGATTGTCTGCTTGCCTTTTGCAAGTGCAATACCATTTGATTTTGTATGCTTAACAACCTTCATTGCAAATATCAGATCTTCCATTTGCTCATTTGTTGGCTTTAAATCAGTTACAACTTTTATATCCTCTTTGTTGAACAGCTCACTGTTGTACTTTTGAACTAAAAGTCCGCCTGCTACCTTTTTCATATCAAGTGTATCTGCAGGAAGTTTCTCTTCAATTCCTTCAAGCTTTAAAAGTCTGATATTTTTCTTTTGAGCAAGTATAGCAACTGCTTCAACTGAAAATGAAGGAGCTATAACTATTTCAACAAATATCTTATTTATCTCTTCAGCTGTTTTAGCATCAATTTCTCTATTTGCAGCAATAATTCCGCCGAAAATTGAAACCGGATCTGATTCGTAGGCCCTCATATATGCATCATATATATTACCGGCACTTCCAACTCCACATGGATTTGTATGCTTTACTGCAACAACAGTAGGTTCATCAAATTCCTTAATAAGCTCAATTGCTCCGTTTGTATCATTGATGTTATTATAGGATAGTTCCTTTCCATGGAATTGAACTGCACTTGGAAGAACTCCTCTATTAGCACCTACTTCTTTATAGAATACGGCTTTTTGGTGAGGATTTTCACCATAGCGCATATCCTGTACTTTTTCATAGGTAAGGGAAAGGGTTTCAGGAAAGTCGATGTCTCCGAGAGTATCTCTTAAATATTTTGCAATAAGTGTATCATAGTGGCTGGTGTGTTCAAAAACCTTGTATGCAAGCCTGAACTTAGTTTTAACACTGACATCACCGGTTTCATCCATTTCGGTAAGAACTTTTTCATAGTCTGCAGGATCAACAATTACCGTAACATCCTGGTAATTTTTCGCAGCTGCCCTTATCATAGTGGGTCCACCGATGTCTATATTCTCAATCGCTTCTTCAAGCTCTACATGACCTTTTAAAATTGTCTGTTTGAATGGGTACAGGTTTATAACCACCATATCGATAGTTTCAACACCCAATTCCTTTATCTGCTTCATATGTTCTTCGTTACTTCTCATTGCCAGAATTCCTGCATGAACCTTTGGGTGCAATGTCTTAACTCTTCCGTCCAGACACTCGGGAAACCCTGTAATGTCTGAAATATTGATAACTTTTATACCTGCGGCGGACAATGCTTTTTCAGTTCCACCCGTAGAAATAATCTCCACACCTTTTTCAGCAAGCGCTGCAGCAAATTCTACTATACCTGTTTTGTCTGAAACGCTAATTAATGCACGCTTAATCATAAACCTACCTCCATGATAAACTTATTAATAATAATATTTACTCAGCATAATCACTGAGATTTAAACGATCTTAACTCTCTTGCCTTCTATTATGAGCCTGTTTTCAGCGAAAAGCTTTATAGCCTCCGGGAGTATTTCCCATTCCGCTTGCTCCATAACTCTTCTTTGAAGGGTTTCAGGTGTATCATTATCTTCAACATATACTGCCTTTTGCAGTATAATTGGGCCGGCATCTGCCTCAAGCTCAACAAAATGGACTGTCGCACCGGTTACCTTAAGTCCGGAAATTAAAACATGTTCGTGTGGAATAATTCCAAAAAAGCCTTTACCACAGAACGCCGGAATAAGTGATGGATGTATATTTATAACTCTGTTGGCGAAATGCTTGTTAAACCGCTCTCCTAAAATAGACATAAAACCCGCCATAACAATCAATTCAACACCATGCTCATCAAAATGCCTAATTAATGCTTCATCATATTGATCTATACTCCCGAAAGCCTTTTTAGATATACAAGTACCCGGAATTCCGTGTTTTTTTGCTCTTTCCAGTGCATAAGCATCAGGTTTGCTTGAAACCACGGTAGCAATCATTACATTTTTTATATATCCGTTTTCTATTTTGTCTATTATGGCTTGAAGGTTTGAACCGCCTCCGGAGACCAATACACCAACCTTTAGCATATTTCCACCCCGGCTTCACCTTCTGTTATTGAACCTATAATGAAGGCATCTTCTCCGGTTGATTTCAAGTAAGCTGTTATTTCCTCTGCCTTGTCTTCATCTACAGCCAAAACCATCCCAATTCCCATATTAAAGGTATTAAATATATCTTTATCGCTCATTTTGCCCAAATCTCTAAGTAGCTCAAAAATCGGGAGTACCGGCCAGGTTCCTTTTTTAATATTTACTCTTAGACCCTCAGGAATCATTCTTGGAATATTTTCAATGAATCCTCCTCCGGTAATATGAGAAATACCTTTGATATCAAACTTTTCTATTAAATCAAGTATTGTCTTTACATAAATTTTGGTGGGCTTTAAAAGCTCTTCACCCAGTGTGCAGCCTAACTTTTCAACATACTCGGGCAGATTGGTTTCTGTAGGATTTATAAGCTTTCTGACTAAAGAATACCCATTGCTGTGAATACCGGAGGAAGGCAAACCAATCAGTTTATCTCCTGCCTTTATCTTCTTTCCGTCAATTATTTTATTTCTATCAACTATACCTACAGTAAAACCGGCCAAATCATATTCATCCACAGGATAAAATCCCGGCATCTCTGCAGTTTCACCGCCGATTAAAGCACATCCCGACTGTACGCAGCCCTCAGCTACACCCTTAACAATATCAGCAACTTTTTCAGGATAATTCTTACCTACGGCTACATAGTCAAGAAAGAATAACGGTTCTGCGCCGCTGCATACAACATCGTTTACGCACATTGCAACGCAGTCGATACCTACCGAATCATGCTTATTCATAAGAAATGCAATTTTTAGCTTTGTCCCGACTCCATCTGTTCCCGAGACCAAAACAGGCTGCTCGTACTTAGATTTATCCAAGCCAAAAAGCCCGCCAAATCCACCCAGTTCAGTCATAACCTCTGGTCTGAATGTCCTTTTCACATGGTTTTTCATAAGTTTTACTGCTTCATAGCCTGCCTCAACATCCACACCTGCATCTCTGTAAGTAGTCATTTATTTACCCTCCAAAATATTTTTTCAATCTATACAGTTAACAACCGCAACTAAACTTATCTCCTTCTGCAGGAACCTCTATGGGATAATTACCATCAAGGCATGCCGTACAGAATCCGCACTTAGCATCTACAGGAGTCCTGAGTAACCCTTCAAGACTTAAATAGCCTAAAGTATCTGCACATATCATTTCTCTTATTTCATCGACAGATAGTCTGTCAGCTACAAGCTCTTTTCTGGATGAAATATCTATTCCGAAATAACATGGAAATTTCAGAGGTGGTGAGCTGACTCTCATATGAACCTCTTTTGCACCTGCTTTTTTCAAAATCTGAACAATACGTCTGGTAGTAGTACCTCTTACTATTGAATCATCTATTATAACAACTCTTTTACCCTCTATAGTCTTTTTAATGGCATTGTGCTTTATTCTGACAGCTGTTTCTCTCATACCCTGGCTTGGCTGAATAAATGTTCTGCCTATATATTTATTTTTTACTATTCCCTCTCCATAAGGAATACCTGATTGTTTTGAAAATCCAATTGCGGCTGAAATACCTGAGTCCGGAACTCCTATTACCACGTCGGCTTCTACCGGATTTTCTATTGCAAGTCGTTTTCCTGCTTCGTATCTTGATTGCTGAACACTTGCACCGTCAATTACACTATCAGGTCTTGCAAAATAAACAAATTCGAATATGCATAGTTTGGTATTATTAAAATTAAAAGGTCTGATTGATTTTAGCTCATTATTTTCAATTACAATTATTTCTCCAGGCTCAACATCTCTTATAAATTCAGCATTAACTGCGTCAAGTGCACAGGACTCTGATGCTATAACATAGGTTGATGAAGTTTTTCCAACACATAATGGCCTTATTCCGAACGGATCTCTTACCCCAAGCATTTTTTTGCCGGACATCAGTATTAATCCGTATGAGCCCTTGACATCCTTCATCATTTTTTCAACAGCTTCTTCAAGTGTATTAGATGTAATGCTATGTTTTGTAATCAAATTTACAAGAACTTCGGTATCATTAGTAGTTTGGAATATTGTACCGCTATCCTCCATTTGCTCACGGAGAATAGGGGCATTGACAATGTTTCCGTTATGAGCCAGCGCAATTTGTCCGTTTCTTGATCTGACAACTATCGGTTGTGCATTTTCACGGCGGCTTGCACCTGTAGTGGAATAGCGGACATGTCCAATTGCCATCGTGCCCTTTAAATGATTCAATACTACCCTGTCAAATATTTCAGGAACCAGGCCCATGTCCTTGTGAAAAAAGATTGATTCACTGTCACTTACTGCAATACCTGCACTTTCCTGACCTCTGTGTTGAAGTGAGTAAAGCCCGTAGTATGTTAAGCCAGCCACATCTATATTATTATCACTGTCAGGTGAATAAACTCCGAATACCCCACACTCTTCATGCATTTTGTCCATTCGTTCATCCAGGCAATCTAAATTTTCGCATTTCAAGCATTGACCAAAATCACACATAGTTTACCCCTTCTACTTTTTAATTGATATATTTATATTTCCTTCAGCTTCTTTTGCAGCTCAATATTTTTTTGTTCAACTTTTTCTGCTAAAGATTTTTTGTAGTCGATCATTTTGTGTCTTAATTCGTGATATGCAACTGAAAGTATTTGGACTGCCAGAAGTGCAGCATTTTCAGCGCCATCTATCGCAACAGTTGCAACAGGTATTCCGGATGGCATTTGAACTATTGACAACAAAGAATCCAAACCGTCCATCGTGGAGGATTTTATAGGAACTCCAATAACGGGAACCGGGGTATATGCAGCCAGTACACCAGGCAAATGTGCAGCTTTTCCTGCCGCAGCAATAATTACATCAACGCCATTAGCTTCAGCATTTTTTGCGAATTCCGATGCCTTATCAGGTGTTCTATGTGCTGAACACACCATAACTTCGCAATCAACTTCAAAGTCCTTTAATATCTTTATGCATTTACTCATTACCGACAAATCAGAATCGCTTCCCATGATAACTGCTACTTTAGCATCCTTAGAAATACACATTTATATACCCTCCTAAAATTAGCATGAACATTTTTTGCGTTTTTTTTAAAATTATTCGTGTTTTTATATATTAATATTAACAAACATCAAACACTGTTGTCAATTTAAAAGGACAAAAAAGCGAACATTTTTTTAATGTCCGCTTTTAATATTCGGATAATAGTGATATAGGTATTAAGAATTTATCGGTATTTTTATTGTAACAACAGTACCTATACCATATTTGCTATAAATCTCAACCCCATAATTAACTCCATATTGAATCTGAATTCTTTCATTTACATTCTTTATTCCATAGCTTTTGGTATTTTCATTTGTCAACAGTCCGAGTTGTTTATCTGACCTGATACCTATACCGTCATCTATTATAGTAAATATAATAGAATCATTATCCTTTCTTGCAGACAATAATATATTTATTGGCCAGGTTCTATTATATATAGCATGCTCAAAGATATTTTCAACAAATGGTTGAAGTATTACCTTAACTGTTTTAAATTCTAAAACTTCGGGTTCGATGTCATAATAGACATTAAAAAAATCTCGTTTTCTGATATAGTATATATCGATATAAGCCTTCACCTGTTCGATTTCACCTTCAATAGAAATAATATTTCTGCCATTATTGAGTGTCATTCTATAGAAGTTTGTTAAACAACGAACCATATATGAAACCTTTTCTGATTCACCCAAAGACGATAATCTGCTGATAGCTGAAAGTGAATTATACAGAAAATGTGGATTAATCTGAGCCTGCAAAGCTTTTAGCTCATATTCCTTTTTATCAATTTTGGCCTTATAAACATCTTTAATCAATGTATTTATTCTTACAACCATGTCATTATAAGATCTTGCTAGATATCCAATTTCATCATTATGAGTATCTATCAGTTTAGTATCCAGTACTATATTTTCATTTTGATATGCAGAAATATAATGTGTTATATTCGTTATTCTTTTTGAAAAAACAGATGAAATTCTATAGGTAATAAAAAACAACAATATAAAAGAACCCATTAAAGCAATCAGTGTTATGGATTTAATTTTACCGGCACCAATTTTAATCTGTTCAATGGGATAGATGCTCAACATTATCCATTCTGTATTAGGGATTATTCTTTTAATAATAACATTATCGAGAACTATTAAGCTTTTATTTTGTTGTGATGATAAAATCAGGGACATTATTTTGTCTTTATTTTTATTAAGATAATTTATTTTATCGATTTCAGGAGATAATAATTCTCCCGACTTATCAAAAAACAAGCTAAAACCTTTATATGAATTGCTGTCAATTTTTTCTTCATTAAATATATCCACTAGTTTTACCGTTAATTTAATTAATCCGATTTTCTCATCCTGAAAATCATCAAAGTTATCAATCTCTTTTAATAACGATATACTCTTGAATTGTTTATCTTTAGATATCTGAACCCATTTGTAGTCATCAACATTACTCCGTATTTGCTTAAACCATTGCTTATCTTTTACCCTTTCAATATTATAAAATTGAAAGTTTTGACCGCTTAAATCCTTTAATTCATAATCATATGCCTGAGAATCTTTCGTTTTATTTCCAGAATATTCGGATTGTTTAATATCAATAATATCATCATAATTACTTCCGATTATTTCAATAGGATTATCTCCATAAGAAATAATTGAAAGATTTGTCGCATTGGGTTTAATACTGAAAATAGTCTGTACTTTCGGCATTAGGTAATCGTTCTTAAACACAACCTGGTCATAATAATAATTAGGGTTTACCTTATAATACTTGCCGCTTATAAAATCATGCATTTTTTGATCATAGTAAATTCCATTACACAAGTTAATATATTCTACCAAATTATTAACTACATTTGCTTCATATTTCTCCTGTGCCTGCATTAAATTACTGATACTTTGTTTCTCCAAATTTGAAATAGATACATTATAAGATAATACACCAATAAAAATAACAGGTATAATTGCAGTGAAAAAGTAGGAAAATATTAACTTATAAAAAAACTTTTTATTAGAGATCCAATGGTTTAATATTCTATGTATCATCTAGCACCTTCCCCTGAATTCCTTTGGAGTGATACCATACGCAAGTTTGAACTGCTTAATAAAAGAATTCACATTAGAATACCCTATTGCATCTGATACTTGATAAGTACGAAGTAACGTTGTTTTTAAAAGTTCCTGAGCCTTTTTCAACCTATATTCGGTAAGATATTCGCTAAACCCTTTTCCTGTCTCTTTTTTGAATAACACACCTAAATGATTTTGAGAATAATACAATTCATTTGCAATTTCTTTAATGGTTATATCTTCATTGAATTTTTCTTCAATATATTTTAATACAAAATCCACAGCTTTATTAGATTTTTTATTTATTTTACTTTCAATAACCTTCTCAAATATCTCTTTCATCCTACTACAGATATCTTGAATTGTATCAAACTTAAGAATATTATTCCAATTAATCAATTCATACTCTAACTCATCATCCAAACTTTCATTATTTGCAAAAAGATAATTTTGAACTTGGCAAATAATATTTATACAACAGTTCTGGATGTATTTAATATTATAAATATTGTAAGATCTTATATTGTTAAAAAAATAATCTAAGAGATGTAGTGCTTTCTGTTTATCTGAATTTTGCAGACATTTTATAAGTTCTTTATTAATTCTAATAAATTCAGAATTCTTTAGATACTCTATATTCTGATTCTGGGATATACTGAGTTCAGAAATAACTGTACCTTTACCTAATATTAATTTTTGCAGCATCTTTTCACAAGCGTCATCGTACGATTGATAAATCTCTCCAACCTTCAGAACAGATTTCCCTATAGAAACTGTAATACTTTTTCCCAGTTCGTTTTCTGTTTCCGACAAAATATTTTTAGCAATATTAAGTATAGTATCATTTTGAGTATTTTCCTGAATAAAGCTATTAAAGCTCAACAAAACAGCTCCTCTTCCATTTCCAATACAAATACCCTGTTTGTAGCAAATATTATATTTTTCTATGTTTATATTGCATAAAATATCATCCAACTTTTTTTCTATAGCTTTCTTTTCATTTTCATTTTCTATGAAAAGATAATCATCTACTTCAAAAAGAATGATATTATATATTCCTTCTTGAATTTCTAAATGCAGATTATTGATTTTCTGCCAAATATCCGTATTGTCTATTGTTCCATAAATAAGATCTATAAGAAATTTTCTTTTCATAATAGGGATGCTTTCACTTACGATCTGCCTGAGTACAACATCCTCTTCCTTTACCAGTTTATCATTACTTATTTTTGAGATAACTCTATTAAGAACTTCCTTTATCTCATTGTCATCTACAGGTTTAAGAATATATTCAAATGCCTCAAGCTTAATTGCACTTTTCAGAAACTCAAAATCATCATAACCACTTATAAAAATAATATTTATATCAGGTATGCTTGTCTTAATTTTGGATGCTAATTCAATTCCATTCATACCAGGCATATTAATATCTGAGATTAAAATATCCGGACTGAATGAGTTCAATTTATCCATAGCCTCAAATCCACTAAAAACTGTTTCAACAACAAGATTATCACCATGCTCGCTTTTAATAGATTCTTTTATGCCTTCATTATCTAAATACTCATCTTCTGCTATTAAAACCCTGATCATATTTACCCCCATTTTTATATAATGTTGGTGAAACCTTCAAAGCCTATACTCTTTTTAAACGTATAGGCTTTGACAATCTTATTTAATTTTAATAATAAGTTATTTACTGTTCATCTTGGCTACATTTGCTTGCCATTTTTCATTTTTAATTTTCTCTAATTTTTCAAACCCTGCGTCATACACTTTTTTAATTGTATCTTCAATAAGGGCTTTTGCTTCAGCTTCGCTCTTTGCCAATGCTATTTTAAGATATTGATTATCTGATGTTTGTTTTATCATTTCCTCCAGGACTCCTTCTTCAGATGAAGGGTCAGGTGAAATATCCTCATATTGAGTATTATTAATAGAGTGCGGCCACGTTATTTTGCTTTGAGCATTAATTACCCAGTCTTGTTTTTCTGCAGGTAATCTATTGTTTCCGGCTACCTTTGCAAAATCTACAAAGTCTGCAAAGCCAGGATTTGTATATGTTTCAAAACCAACTCTATTCTGTTCTTCAGTAGACAATTCATATCTTGATTTTGTAAATATCGGATAACCATTTTGATCCAATTCATTCCAAATTTCACCTTTTGGTCCGTTAAAAGTGATAAGCTGTCCTTCATCAGAGAATACCCAGTCAAAGTATGCATGTATTCTTTCTGGATCTTTTGCATTTTTAGTAATACAAATTACATTCCATCCCATTGTACTATAGGAGGATGTCCAAACTTTATCCTGAGCTACACCTTCTGTTGAAAATGGTTCTACTGTTACATAATCACCTGCTGGATCTGCAGCCTTCCAAGATTGTCTTCCCTTAGCAACCGGATCAACCATATCAGCACCGGAGCAGAATAGGCCAACTCTTCCATTTGCGAGTTTCTCTTCCATTTGATCAGTTTTCTCGATGAAAACATCTGAATTAATTAAGCCTTCTCTATAGAGTTTATTAACATATAATAATGTATTAACCCATTTAGCATCATTTAAGTAGTATGTTAACTTACCATCTACATTTGATAGATAATGAGGATTAAGCCCAGGATTATAATCTCCAAATGCAGACCGGAAAATAAATTTATCAAGAGGGCTATCACATCTTGTATCTCCCTGGAACGGAACTATATCTTTTCCATCCACCTTAATACCACTCTCTTTAATTTTTAGTAAATAATTGTATAGCTCATCCAATGTTTCAAGTTTTGGAGAACCCAATTCCTTATAAATCTTAGTATTTAAAGCATATCCGCCATTTCCCATCGGATGATTTTCTGAAGTAGCCCAGTTAAGCATTCCATAAAGCTTACCATCTTGTCTATACGCATTTAATGTTTGATCGGAAATCTTTGATTTATAGGCTGGATACTTTTCAATATAATCATCAATAGCAACTAAGCTCCCTGACTGAATTACCTTTTTCCAGTCTGCTCCCCTATCCATTACAAGTACATCCGGTAAACTTTTGCTTGCAATTAAAACATTAAGTTTTTCTTTTGGATCACCTTCGGAACCAACTTGATTAATTTTAACATTAAAAGTTTTTTCTATGTACTTACTTACTTCATCTTCCCCCCATGCATAACTATTCGTCGGTGTCCACCAGTCATACATCCACATCATTGAAAATTCCAGAGGTGAATTTGGATAGACAAATTTACCGTCTTTCATTCCACATGTTTCAGTAGTAATCACTTGGGTATCCACCGAATTCGCTGCAGAGGTACTACTTTCAGTTGTCTGATCCTTACTGCCGCAACCTGCCATAGTACCCATAAAGATACTTAATGCAACAGTAATACTAAAAGCTTTAAACCATCGATTCATTTTTTTCCTCCTTAAAATTATTATACTATATAAAATACCAAAATAAAGATATTTTGATATTTTAACCCTTAATTGAGCCAATCATTATTCCTTTTTCAAAATACTTCTGTAAGAACGGATACACCATAAATATTGGTATCATCGAAACCAGCATTGTTGCCATATTAATAGATTTAACTGTTACTCCCTTAAATTTATTAACCATTGATGCTGCAGAACCAGCCTTGGACAAGGTTTGATTCATAGAATTTGAATTAATTATTCTAATAAGAATATTTTGCAGAGGCAAGAACTCTTCATTTGTCATATAAATATATGCATCAAACCATTCATTCCAGTGCCACACAGCATTAAATAACGCTATAGTAGCAAGCATCGGCATTGATATTGGCAGAATAATACTAAAAAGTATCTTAAATTGACCTGCTCCATCTATCTTTGCAGACTCTTCCAACGCCTCAGGAAGCTGTTTAAAATATGTCATAATAATAATTACATTAAACACACTTACTAAATTTGGTATTATATAGACCCAAAAGCTATTAATCAAACCAAGCTTATATATCAACATATATGATGGAATAAGTCCTCCGGAAAAGTACATAGATACTATACATATGCCCATATATAATTTCTTGCCTTTTAATGTTTTTTTTGACAATCCATATGCCAGCACTGAAGTTGCAAATAAGCTGGAAATAGTACCTACTGCAGTTCTTAAAATTGTAATTCCAAAGGAATGTAATATACTATCGTTCTTAAAAATAACTATATAATTTTGAAGCGTAAACTTTCTTGGAAAAACTGTTATTCCACCACGCATAGTATCCAAGCCTTCATTCAATGAAATTGCAGCTGTGTTTATAATTGGATATAATGTAACTATGGCTAATAATGTCAGTATAATAAAATTAACTATGTCGAACACATATATTTTCTTTTTCACTTAATTTTCCCCCATTGAAAGTTTATTTTTACCATAAACTATCCTCTCCGACTTTTCTTGAGAAATAGTTTGCAAACGTTAAAAGTGCTACTGAAAGTACAGCCTTGAAAATACCAACTGCTGTGGAATAAGAATATCTCCAAAGCTGAATACCCATTTTATAAACATAAGTATCTATTATTTCTGAAGATTCAATTATCATTTGATTTTTAAGATTATTTGTCAGCGGCATAATTTGTTCAAATCCTGCATTTACAATATTACTAATATCTAATATTAGGATTATAACTATAGTTGACTTTATCCCTGCAAGAGTGATATGCCATATTTTTGAAAATCTGCCTGCTCCATCAATATCAGCTGCCTCATACAATTCAGTATCTATTGCTGCTATTGCCGCTATGAATATAATGGAATTAAATCCAACTTCCTTCCATATTGCAGATATAACTGTTATGCCCCAGAAATAGTTAGGATCACCAAAAAACATTATTGGGTCCTTGATAATATTCAAATTTACCAGTATATTGTTAACTATTCCTCCATCACTTGAAAGAAGTTCGAAGAATAATCCTGAAACAACAACCCATGAAATAAAATGAGGCATGTATGATATTGTTTGAACTGATTTTCTAAAAGGACCAGATTTTACTTCATTAACTAAAATAGCTAGAATAATTGGTGCAGGAAATCCAAATAACAGCTTAAGTGAACTTATTCCGAACGTGTTTTTCATAATATGCCAGAAATTGTTGTCCAGAAAAAATTCTTTAAAATATTTAACTCCCACCCACTTGCTGCCACCGATAATATCACCCAGCTGATATTCTTGAAAAGCCATTATAATACCATACATAGGAATATAAGAAAATATAAGAATTAAAATTATAAAGGGTACTACCATTGCCTGTAATTCAAATTGTTCTTTATTTAGACTATATTTAATTCCTTTTCCTTTCTGACTTAATGTAGATTGTTTCACCTGTAGATTATTCATCTAATCACTCTCTCCTATAAAGATTATTGGGTTGAAAACTATAAGTTTTATCGCTATCACAACCTTCATCTAAATTATAACGAGTATTGTAGAAACAAAAAACATGGCGGTGCAATGATTTACACTACTAAACAACGATAAGAGCTTTGGTGAATTGAATTAATTTTTTGAGCAGTATAGTATTATTTATGAAGTTAAATTCGCTTATAAAGGAGGCTTTATGAAAAAAATCAACTTAAATTTTTATGAAAACCAGACAGATTTAAATGATGGAATTAATGCTTTTTCTTCTCATTTTGGCTTTAGTGTTTGCAAGTCAGGTATATTAATAAATGTACATAATACAGAAGATACTTTTTCTGTTTCATTTGATGGGACTTCCGGAGAAATAACCTATACAAGCAAACATCAATTTTTTATGGGATTAGGAGTTATTCTAAATGCTATACAATCCGAAAATAAACTTTGCATACAATATGATCCAAAGTTTAAAACTCTTGGTGCAGTCCTGGATTGCTCTCGTAATGGCGCACTTTTAATTCATCGAATAAAAAATATTATTATTTCTATTGCCGCCATGGGAATGAACGTTCTAATGCTTTATACCGAAGATTTGTACCATATTGAAGGTGAACCTTACTTTGGATATATGAGAGGAAGGTACACTGATGAAGATCTGAAGGAAATAGATGATTATGCTTTTACGTTTGGTATAGAAGTAATCCCCTGTATTCAAACCCTGGCTCATCTTGAACAATTCCTGAAGTGGGATTCTTCGAGTCACTACAAGGATAATGACTCTGTGCTATTAGTTGGCTCGGAAGAAACTTATGCTTTGATTGAAAAGATGGTTTGCTCAATGACTTCATCTTTCAGAACCAAAAGAATTCATATTGGCATGGATGAAGCTTTTGGGTTGGGCAGAGGTAATTACCTAGACGAAAATGGTTATCAGCCTTCTTTTGAAATTATGCATAAACATTTAAGCAGAGTACTGGAAATAACCAGAAAGTATAATCTAGAGCCTATGATGTGGAGTGATATGTTTTTCACATCATTTTCTGCTACAAACGACTATTATGATCTTGATTCCAAGATTCCGGATGAAATAGCAGACAGAATACCTAAAGATGTAACACTGGTTTATTGGGATTATTATCATAATGATCAGCATTCCTATGAAAGTATGATAAATAAGCATTTAGAGTTAGGGCGTATTCCTTCATATGCAGGTGGTGTCTGGACGTGGACAGGTTTCTGTACCAACTATGGCAGGACTTTTAGCACTGCAGATGCTGCTCTTGCCGCATGCTGCAAAACTGGTGTGGAGGAAGTCTTTGCTACAATGTGGGGGGATGACGGAACAGAAAACAATTACTTTTGCGCTCTGCTGGGTTTGCAATATTACGCCGAGTATAACTATAATAGCGATTTAAATCCGGAAACTTTGCGTGAAAGAACTAATTTTTGTACAGGCATGGATTTTGACGCCTTCATGGATATTAGCTCCTTCGATGAAGTACCATCAGTACCTAAATCAAATCCTAACTCGGTTAATCCTTCCAAGTACCTGTTATGGCAAGATCCTCTTCTTGGCCTTTTTGACAAACACGCTACTGATGATTTAACTGAGCACTATACCAAATTAGAGCAGAAAATGTCCTTGTACAGAACTTCCTGCAATCCTGCTCTAGCTGATATTTTGTTCTTCTATGAAAAGCTGGCAAACGTTTTAAAGGATAAAGCCTTACTTGGAGTCAAAATACATGGTTTGTATCATCAAAATGATATAACAAAGCTTGTGGAATTAGTTAAAGAACAGCTACCTTCCCTCATTAAACGTGTTGAGCTTTTGAGGATAGCACACCAAAAAGCATGGTTTCAAACCTATAAGCCCTTTGGATGGGAGGTTCTGGATTTGCGATATGGAGGTCTTATCAGCAGGCTCTACTCCACCATACAAAGGCTAGATGACTATATTAATAACAGTATTTCTGTCATTGAGGAGCTTGAGGAAAAGAGATTACCTTTCTTGACAAGCGAAGATGACAGTTGTGTTTATATTAACTGTGAAAGATATTCCAGAATAGTAACTCCAAATGCGATTTAATATAAAAATATGAAAGGATGAAGTGTAATGAAAGAATTCAAAATAGCAATAATAGGTGCTGGTAGCAGCTACACCCCTGAACTGATTGAGGGGATCATCAAACGTAAGGATGTTCTTTTTATTAAAGAAATAGCGCTGGTTGATATTGAAATGGGAAAAAATAAGCTTGACATCATATGCTCATTGACCAAAAGAATGATTGAAAAAGCCCAACTAAATATAAAAGTTACAGCTACGCTGGATAGAAGAAGCGCTCTAGTCGATTGTTCTTATGTTATAACTCAAATAAGAGTAGGAGGACTGGATGCTAGAGAGAGAGATGAAAAAATTCCACTTAAATATGGATTAATCGGTCAGGAGACAACCGGCTTGGGCGGATTTGCTAAAGCACTCCGAACTGTTCCTGTTATACTTGCTATTGCAAAAGATATGGAAGAGTTATGTCCGAATGCCTTTTTAATTAACTTCACAAATCCGTCTGGTATAGTTACTGAAGCAGTAAATAAGCATTCCAAAATTAGATGTATAGGCTTATGTAATGTCCCTATAAATATGGAAAGAGGTATTTCCGAACATCTTGGAGTTTCTCATAAGGATATTTTTTGTCAATTCGTAGGCCTGAACCATTTAAGTTGGGTTAAAAAGGTTTATGTTCACGGTGAAGATAAAATAGAACAGCTTCTTCAAGAAAAAGTTTTTCAAGAAAGCATAGTAAAGAATATATCAGACGTTGATGGAATGGGAGAATTAAGTAGAAGAATTGGTATGATTCCCTCACCTTATCTTGGCTACTATTATTTTGAACAAGAAAGATTGCAAGAAGAATTAGAAGATGTTGAAAGCGGTGAAGGTACCAGAGCTATGCAAGTAAAACAAATTGAAAAAGAGCTCTTTGAAATTTATGCTAATCCAGAATTAAAGGATAAGCCAAAGCAGCTTGAAGAAAGAGGCGGTGCATTATATTCAGAGGTTGCAATCTCAATACTTGAAAGTATCCATAATAATTTGAATAAAGTCATAGTAGCAAATGTACGAAATAACGGTGCTATAGAAGGTCTGCCTGATGACTATATTGTCGAAACAAATTGTATAGTTAATAGTGCCGGCGCATTCCCGATTGCCAGTGGTATTATCCCTACACTTGCTCTGCCACTGATTACTACCATTAAAACCTATGAACAATATACAATCAAGGCAGCTGTTTCCGGTAACCGTGATGATGCCTTTAGAGCCTTGCTATGTCATCCACTAATCCATGGGGCGACAAATGCTGCTGCCCTTCTAGAGGACGTCTTAACTGCAAATCATGAATACCTACCAGCCTTTTTTACAAAGGAGGAGTAGTGATGAGATATTTTGCGGGTATTGACGGGGGCGGAACAAAAACACACTGTATGATTTGTGATGAAAATGGGACTATTGTGGGGGAAGGTAAGGCAGGAGCATCAAACTATCAGGTAGTCGGTTCAGAGAGTAGTAGAAATGAAATTGAGAAAGCCTTTTTATCTGCATTATCTCATTCTTCATTACATATAAGCCAAATAGCCTTTGCTTTTTTAGGGCTTTCAGGGGCTGATGAACCTTATGATATAAAACAATTCGATTTAATATGCAAAAAAATATTTAATCCTATCCCCTTTAAAATAGTGAACGATGTATGGATTTGTTTAAGTAGTGCATTAAGACAAAAATGGGGTGTAGTATCTATTTGTGGTACAGGCTTTAATGCTGCTGCAAGAAACATTGACGGAAAAGAAGTCATTTTGAGGGCAGAGGGATATGAGTTAGGTAATCTTGGTGGCGGAGATCAATTGTCAAGAATTGCGCTTCATTATGCTTTCAGAGCTGATGAAGGCACCGGACAGAAAACCTTGCTGCAGACTGAAATACCAAAAGCATTAGGTTTTCCTGGCATGAGTATGCTTTTTTCAGCCTTCAGGCAGTCAGAAGAATTAATGGAAGAAAATCTGTGTAAAATACCCCCTCTTGTATTTAAGCTAGCTGCACGAAGAGATTCTGTATGTCAAAACATATTAATTAATTTTGGAAATACCATGGGAGAAGAAATATGTGGGGTGATAAAACGAAATGGTCTGGAGGACAGTAACTTTCCCATTGTATTAGGCGGTAGTATATACAATGATCATAGCTGTCCACTTTTAATAGATGCATTAATTACCAAAATCCATCAAACTGCTCAAAATGCATATATTGTCTTTCCAAAACGTCCTCCGGTCACTGGTGCATTAATCTGTTCACTAGAGGAAGCTGGTATTATATCAAATGATACCATTTACAATAATATTGGGATTTAGATTTCATCGAAAAGCAGGCAGAGCCTTTTATATGGGCTCTGCCTGTTTTTCGATAGCCTTTCTAAGTTACTTAATTACCAGGATCGCATATTATCTAGTTTCTGCAATATACTATTTGTCCATTGACCATAAACAAAGAATGATAGCAGTTTAGTTTCAGGATACATTGACCTTATATTGGAATATATATCGTGGTAAGCTGCATCAGTCCAATCAACGTCAAAAGTGGGTATTACGGTTTTAGATCCAACTTCTGTTTTAGCATCTGCTATACAGTTGTTGTATACCCAACTTGTAGTGAATCCCCAGTCATCATAGTAAGCCATTGGTGAAATGGAATCTATTGAGCTTGCGAACTTGGAGGCATCCTGTGCAACCTCTACAAATTCAAGAGGAAGTACGTATACTCCCAGCTCAATATTTGGTTTTATTGCTTTTACATCGCTTTTTACTGCAGCAAAATAGTCGGCAAGTTTTGTTGTTCTCCAATCCTGCCACTGCCTTCTTTGAGTATTATCAGTAGTAAAATTAATAGTTAAGGGGTCATAGCCATATGCCGACTGGAAGGCTGACCTTGAATAGCTGCTAACATCCATATTATAGTCATCAAACCTTATCCAGTCCAGAACTATTCCGTCAACGTCATAATTGGTGACAACTTCGCTTATGATAGAGCTCTCGTAAGCTTGAACAGCAGGGATTAAAGGACTTACAAAGTATTCACTGTTCGAGCCTGTATATGGTACTGCTTGGCCATTAACTGCTGACATCATCTGCCAATTAGCATTTTGATCTATTGCCGCCTTATCGTGAAACTGTGGTATCCATGCCTTAACCTTAATCCCTCTGCTATGGGCTTCATTTATAACGGAAGCAAGTGCATCAAAGGAGCTGTAGCCACTTGCCTTTGGTGCGATTGCACTATTATAGAAGACATACCCTGAAGGAATAGTCTCATCCTCATCCTCTTTTACAAGTAGTGATATTACAGATACATGATTGGTTGCAGCCATATTCATAAAATTGACTACATCTGTGTTGCTTTGGAAATTCTCTGGTGTCCTTATAATTATCTCAGTCTGAAATGAATTATCCGGTGTACCACCTGATAAAGTACCAAATACCTGAACATTAGAAAGGCTTGCCCAGTCACTTGTACCACTGCCCGTAAGAGTTATTCTTATATATCTTGCAGTAGCTGTGAAGCTGTCATTTTGCGTACCGGAGTAATTAGTAGAAGTCTTATCTGTTTTTGTAGTAAAAGCAGACCCATCCGTTGATACCTCGATTTTGTACTTGAATGTAGATGCTGTTGGGGCAAGAGATATTGTTGTACCAGTAATATCATAATTGCTGCCCAAATCAACCTTCCACCACTGTGGGTATGAAGCGCTGGAGGCACACCATCTTGACGAGGTATCACTATCATTTGCCTTACTTGCCTCATAACCGCTTGTGACAGTGCTCGCAGAAGCTGATTTGCCCTGTGCTACATTGGTGCCGCCACCAGTGCTGCCAGTGTATACTTTAACGTCTGACAGGCTTGCCCAGTCACCTGTCCCACTGCCTGTAAAAGTTATTCTTATGTATCTTGCTGTTGCTGTAAAGCTGTCATTCTGTGTACCTGTGTAATTAGTTGAAGTCTTATCTGTTTTTGTAGTAAAAGTAGACCCATCCGTTGATACTTCGATTTTGTACTTAAATGTAGACCCTGCTGGGGCAAGAGTAATTGTTGTGCCAGTGATATCATAATTGCTGCCCAAATCAACCTTCCACCACTGTGGGTATGAAGCGCTGGAGGCACACCATCTTGACGAGGTATCACTATCATTTGCCTTACTTGCCTCATAACCGCTTGTGACAGTGCTCGCAGAAGCTGATTTGCCCTGTGCTACATTGGTGCCGCCACCAGTGCTGCCAGTGTATACTTTAACGTCTGACAGGCTTGCCCAGTCACCTGTCCCACTGCCTGTAAAAGTTATTCTTATGTATCTTGCTGTTGCTGTAAAGCTGTCATTCTGTGTACCTGTGTAATTAGTTGAAGTCTTATCTGTTTTTGTAGTAAAAGTAGACCCATCCGTTGATACTTCGATTTTGTACTTAAATGAAGCTCCTGATGTTGCCAAAGTTATCGATGTGCTTGTGATGCTGTAGTTCTGTCCAAGATCAATTCTCAACCACTGTGGGTATGAAGCGCTGGTTGCACACCATCTTGAAGCGGTGTCACCATCATTTGCTTTTCCTGCCTCGTATCCACTTAATGCTGAGCTGGCTGTTGCTGCTTTGCCCTGTGCCACATTGGTATCTGCAAAAACGTCGGTATTAACTGTGGCCAATGACATAATTACCATAATAACCACTAGTACCAAGGACAATTTCTTCGATGCATTTTTCATTTTAACTCTTCCTCCTATAATTTTTTTGTGGAATCTATACCACAATTTATATTGTAAATTCAAAAAATAATTTAAAATACATCACTAATCAATGATATGTATATATGAACAATGAATTTGTGAATATCAAACATAAGATAAAAATTCGTAGTCATATAAATATGAATAGTTATAGATAGCTATCTTGAACTATTCAACAAAAAAGTTAAATTATAACAATCAAAGGAGGTTAATATGATTAAAGGAAAAAGACTCATTTCCATCATTACCTTAATGGCTCTGCTTATGGTAACATGCATGGTCAGTACTAGCGTAGTTGGAGCGAGTAATCCCAACCTTGCACTGAATAAAACTGCGTATTCATCTTCTAATGAAACTCGTAGCTTTCCTGCCAGTTTTGCTTTCGACGGCAACCTGGCAACAAGATGGTCGTCTGGTACAGGTGACCCGCAGTGGATTTACGTTGACCTTGGAGCGAATTACAGTATCAGTTATGTAAGACTTTTCTGGGAAAGTGCTTACGCAACAGCATACACAATTCAGGTTTCCAACGACAAAACCAATTGGGCAGACGTATATTCCACAACAACCGGTGACGGCGGAATCGATGAGATTTCATTTTCAGCTGCAAATGCAAGATATGTTAGAATGTACGGTACAGCAAGGGGAACTCAATGGTCATACTCGCTATGGGAAATGGAAGTGTACCAAAATACCTATGTTCCTACTCCACCACCGACATCAGGAACTCCTTTAAAAACAGAAGTTATAGTCAGAACCGTTGAAAACTTCAAATCCCACACTGATGTGGTAAAATTTATGGATTCAGCCAAAAAATACAATGTTTCAATTGTTGCAGTTGCAGTAAAACAAGATGAGGATGAAGTAGTTCCTTCCGGTACGGTTTTCTATAACAGCACTATTGCGACAAAGGCGGCAGGCTATGAAACATACGATGCGCTTGCTGATGTTATAACCGAAGCTCATGCGAGAGGAATTGCAATAAAAGCCTGGATTCCGCAGTTTCATGATCAGGTAGCCGCATTAAAAAACCCTGCATGGCAGATGAAGGCATTGGTTAATGGCAAAGTAGTACCGTATATGGGCAGCAATGGAGAGTATTTCGTAAGTCCATTAGATCCAAATGTTCAAAACTATGAGCGTTCAATAATTAAGGAAATAGTAACAAATTATGATGTGGACGGTGTAATCCTTGACTGGATAAGATTTGATAATTGGAATATGGATTTAGGTGATTATGCAAGATCTCAGTTCCAGACTGCTTACGGTTACGACCCTGCAACAATAAGGTTCACAAAGGATAGTACTCAGCGGCAGCAGTGGCAAGCCTGGAGAACAGCCAAACTTGGAGAATACTTTGCAGCGGTCAGAAGCGATATAAATTCGATCAAGCCAGGGCTTCATCTGGGAGCATATGTACTGCCGCCCGAGTTTGTTGAATGCGGACAGGATCCTGCAATGTTTGCAGCTTCGATAGACGCAATTTCACCAATGGCTTACTATGATGACTGGGGATATGCTCAGAGTTGGGTATACAATACCCTAATACCGCAAGTAAAGGCAAAAGCAAGTACCAAAGAAATTATTCCCACATTTGATACTGACTGGAGCGATGCAGCTTATCAGGACATTCAAGGCAATATAAGGACAAAGTTCCCTGACATAACGACTTTATCATTTTTCGTTTATGCAAACTGGTCAGAAGTGGATATGTATAAGATAGACTTGAGACGTTATTGGTAATAGGCTGGTTTTGTAATAATCCTGAAGAACCGGAAGATTTATATTATATCAGTATAAATCACCGGAACTTCAGGATTATTGTTTTATGGGGTCAGCAATTTCTAGTTATTTGTCAAGTTGTAAATTACAGCAGCTGCATGAGCTCTTGTTGTTAGTGACTTCGGATCCATTGTACTTCCACTTCCACTGACAATACCTCTTGATACCAGATTTGAAATACTCTGGCGAGCATAGTCTGAAATTTTATCTACATCCTGATATTTTGCAAGAACATCAGTATTAGCGTTTTCTACCGTCCCTTCTTTAACCTTGAGAGCATTATTAACAAGAACCATCATATCTTGTCGTGAAAGAATGTTGTCGCAATCGAAGCGATTATTTCCGGTACCACTTGTTATACCAAGCTTCTTTGCTACTCCTATTTCATGATAGTATGGATTGTTTTTATTAACGTCTGCAAAATTACTTGAGAAGGATGCATCTAGACCTAGTCCTTTTACTAAATAAGATATAAATTCAGCTCTTGTAATATTTTTTTGTGGCTCAACACTTTCTCCGTATGCTTCCATTATGCCCTTAGAAATGAGCACCTCAAATTGTTTCTTCGCCCAAGTATAATAACTCAGATCATCAAAGGATTTGTGTACTAAGGTTACAGCATACTTACTGAAATGTGAGGTTTTAAACGAAAGCATGCCGGTCTTTTTATCATATTTGCTGCTGGTAATCGGTTGTACTTCTCCCTTATCGTCAATGTACCATGCAATAATAAAATCAGCCTGGTTTTTCTCTTTCTCTGACAAAGTGTATGGAATATTTACTAAAACCTGAGCATCACTATTATTCCATTTAATATCCTTGCCATCTATCTGTACATTAAGTTCAATAACCGGCCTGTTTCCTATAACTGCTTTCTTTTCAACAGAAAGATAATCTATATTTGCCTTTCCAATGCTTAATGTAACATCATTAGCAGCTGAACTGCTTAGATTTGATAGCATACCGGTTGGTATCCGTAAGCTGCCAAACTCAGTATTTAAAGTAACTTGTTTGTCTTTCTCCTTAAATACTTGTTCAGGAAGCTTAATATTATACTTTTGAGCATTCTCTGCTTTTGGTATATCAATTGTTACTTTGTCAAATTTGGCAAGGGTATTTACCAATATGTCTTTTTCTATTTCCACAGATGCAATATTCTTGTCAACTGTAGGCATAACAGCAGTAATTCTATCATTTTCTACTGTTGATCCTGTATTCGGGCTTGGAACATAAGTGTCTGATCCACCCGGTGTTTCGCCAGTTTCCGCATTATTATCAACAGTCACCGCACCACTATCCGGTAAAATATTATAATAAACATATTTTCCAAGTTCATCATTTGTAGTCGTAAATGCTATTGCATTTCCATTCTGTACAACTCTAATATTATTCCAGCTGCTATCTACCTTGGTCTTGAGAGTAAGCTCTTGATTATATAGACTATTGTCTAAGGTATCTGCTAATGTAATTGTATATCCATCCCCACTTGAAACAGTTGTAATACTTGAAGAATTACGTTCCTTCATATATTTACTGATGTTAGCCATGGTATCTGCCCAAACTGTATCCTTGTTCTCTGCAACATAAGCATATAAGCCTTCATAAGTTGCTAGAGGAGGCGCTCCCCATCCCTCGTAGTCACATCCATGTCCTACGGTAATTAGCCATGTACCCTTTTGTATGGCGGTATCAAGCCATTCCTTAGCTTCCTGTGCTGTTGTATCATGATCTGCTCCAGCATTAGGCTTGTCAAAAAAAGTTTTACTGTACAGGCTGTAATAATTTGTACCGTCAGGTGAATTTCCGTCGTACTCGTCTCCACCAGTCCTCCCTGCTATAAATACCTTTTCAGCTATCGCATTTATTTCATCGTTGGTATCATAGTGAGGGTAAATTATTGTATCACATGGCACCCCTAATTCTTCTTCCAATCTTGCTTTAGAATCAGCGAAGTCCTTTTCAAGTGCAGCTTCTCCTTCTTCCTCAAGAAATGTAGCTACATCACGCCCCTGGTAATTTCCAGATGTCCCTGACATGGCATGATTCATCATATGGCTGGAAACCTCAAATACACCTGATTTTAACAGTTCTCTGAAATCATCCCAAGATCCCATTGAAACAGGACCGTAATATCCATCATCCGGATGTTTTTTTTCATCTATGAAGGTTGGTGCTAATGCAATTGTAGCAGGAATACCATACTTCAGATGTAGGGTCTCAAACTTTTTAAGTGAGTTAATTATTCCATCATCATATGTTGCAGTAAAAGCAGCAGTTTTATTATTTTTCCATGGCGTTATCTCACTTTCTCCAATAGCAGATAAGGAACCTACTATTTGAAGCTTTAGAGGGATAGAGTCTGTTGCTTCAAGCTCATTCACACACTTACCCGCAATAACTGCTGTTAAATTAACTGTACGGGTAATCATGCTCTTTGCAGACCCATTCAGTTTAATTTGTATTTTATTTGCATCAAGCCTTGTCACTTCATAAGTAAAACCTTCGGGTAAGTTGTCAAACAAAATACTGTTTTCAGGAAGCTCATCTCTTAATGTTGCATTTGTGAGTTCAAGCTCAAAAACCTCTCCATCAAGTATCTTTTTATGATCACTGGCTACTTTTACGATTCCTTTTGTAACGTTGCCTTTCACTTTACCGAGGGAATCATAGCTTCCTCTTTCTCCTATAGAAATGCTAATATCCCCATTACCAGGTATAGCATTGTACGTTATCCACTTCTTACCGTCCTTTACAAATGGTATAAGTATATCACTATTTTCACCATTACCCTGCTTTACAGTTGCTGATACCCAATCATTTGGTACAGCTGTATTCAATGTTAATTCTTGAACAAATATTGCGCTACCTGTGGTATTTGTCTGACTAGTCATTTCTTCAGGCAGGCTCAGGCTAATTGTACCACTGTCATCTGTATAGTCAGGATGAACTGTGAAAGTGGCATTATCTCTTTCTTTCATGTATTTAACAATATTAGCCAAGGAATCAACCCATAACTGGTCGCTCTTTGATTGAACATATGCAAAGTTATTTTCATACCAGCTTAGTGGCGTAGGTAACCACCAATCAGTATAATCTGCACTAGGTGCCCAAAGGTCAGTATACATATCGATAAATGTAGGATACTCTTCGGTAGGAGTAAATGGGTATTCTTTTTCATCAAAAACTCCCCTACCCTCAATTGATAATAAACTGTTGTTTTTGATTGCTTCATCAACAGCTGTATTCAAATCAGCTGCTGAATCCCCAGCTCCCCAGCCCATATAAGGATACAATACATACCCACCAAGCTTGTAGTAATCATTAGTATCCCAAGCATTGTATGGACTGAAACCGTCCCCTGCCATAGTAGCTAAAAAGTTATTTTTCATGATGTTAGTTAAATCATCATTATTATTTGTGAAATAATCATTACCTGCCATTACCTCACAAGGATATCCTGTATTAGTTTCAATTGTTGTCTTACTATCAGCGATAATTGCTGAAGCAGTTGTAGAACTCATTCCTTCTGACCATGACCCATCTCTTTCAACAAAATGGGTTCTAAAGCCAGGTCCAAAATAACCTAACTGCAAAGCACCACTTTGTGCAAGTGCTTTATACTCATCCCAGCTTGCCATTTCAGATGAATCTTGACCATCTTCATCTACATCCGAACCTACATTTGCTGAATTTATGTATGCAGTACCTTTAATTCCGTATTGCTCCATAAGTGGCTTGATAAGATTTAATGATTTTTCAAATCCACCTGCAAAACCGACTGTATATGCTGCGTCTTTATTATTAAGCCATTTACTTACTGTTGTTTCGAATGGTTTAGTGCCATATACAGCAAACTCGGTAAATGAATAGCCCCATTCTGTGCCTCTTTTTATTCCATCAAATCTTACATATCTCGCCTTTCCACTGACAGAAACAACTGCATCTTCATCTGTCCCTTCATCTGTATAATAAACCTCCTCATAATTCTCACCATCAATTGAAGTTAACAGTTTATACTCAGATGCACTTGCATCCCATGATATTACAACCTTCTTAATATTGCAAACTTCACCCAAATCTACAGTAAATGAGACTGGTTTCTTAGCGCCCTCCGGATAGTTCGGGTCGACTGGTTCTTTTTGGCAGTCCTCTCCTTCAAGACTATCCCATCTGGTACTATAATCACCGTCTACAGCCATGCTGGATGCAAACTCCCCAGTATCCCCAGTTTCCGCAGGATCATCATGATATACTTCTGATGCTGTGGTTTGTTTGTTCAAAGCCAGATTTTCAAGGAAGGAATAGTCATCAATAATATCATCTCTTACGTAAGCGTTCTCATCTATTATCAGATTATAGCCCCATGTAGTGCTCGGTAAAGCTAATAACCCCAAAAGAGCTGAACGCATTTGTGAGAAATAGTATATATGTCCCGTTTCATTTGGATGTACAGAGTCACTAAATAATGATTTAAATAAATTGAGGTTATTAGCTTTTAGATTATTCCACTTAGTGTAACAGTCAATAACCGGTAAATTCTTTTCCACAGCTATATCCATTATCTTGCTTTCAATGTCTGGTAGCTTTTCAAAGGTTACAGTCCCGTGGTTTGCATTATCCTGAACATCATTCTGTGTAACCAGAATCACTTCTGATCCAGCTGT
>CAYQCA010000006.1:0-47657 GCA_964415835.1 uncultured Clostridium sp.
TAGCTAAATTATTGACAAATTAGCTATCAAAATCTATAATGTTGTTATAACGCATTGGTTCAAAGAAAATTTTAGCTGCGTTTCAACGAGGCGGGAGATCATGCTCAGTGCCAGGAAATCACTGGCACCGCCTGAAAACCGAAGCGGTACCAATGCTACCTTTGGTAGCTATACACTTGTAGAAGTAGGGGGGACATCTTACTGCCTCGTTATATAGATTAGCTAATATATTTGGAGGTTAGCCATGAGAGTAGCATCTACAGAGGTTCAGAACAATTTTGGTAAGTACCTGAATTTTGCCGCTGCACAAGAAGAGATTATTATAACTCGTAATGGAAAAGACATAGCTAAAATAGTAGCATGTAATGAGGTTGATTATGTAAGTGAAGAGTGTTGCTTTTACGGTGATGATGATAAACCCAGAATATCATATGAGGAGTTTTTACAACTAACAGAAAATTCAGATTTGCGGTATGAGTATATTGATGGACAGGTTTTTTTACTTGCTTCTCCCAGCTATTCACATCAAACTGTAATAGCTGAAATATTTGCTAATTTTCACCAATGGTTTAAAGGTAAAAATTGCCGGCCACTTACATCTCCATTTGATGTCACTTTAATAAAAGGTGAGAACAACAAAAATGTTGTACAGCCTGATATTATTGTGATATGTGATACCGAAACTGTTGATGCAAAAGGAAAGTATAAAGGGATTCCTTCCCTGGTAGTTGAGGTGCTTTCTCCATCATCCAAAAAGCACGATATGATTAGAAAACTTGATCTTTATATGAAAACCGGCATTCGTGAATTTTGGCTGGTGGATACCGATAAGAAAACGATATTCACATATTTGTTTGAGGATAAAAACATTATTGATAACAATGCCTTTGTAAATAATGGAATTGTAAAATCATCAGTGTTTGAAGGCTTGGAGATGCCCCTTGAGGAAGTGTTTGTATAAAAACATAAATTGAATTACGATGCTCAAAATGGTAAAATAAATCCTTAAGTAGTGTTATTTATGTACCAAAGCGGAGGAAATATGAAGAAATCATTTGTTATCAGAACAATATGCTTACTTGCAATGCTGATTTTTGTGTCTTCAAGCACATATGCAGCAAGTTCTGTTACCCTCAAAATCGATGGAAAACAGGTAAATGATTCAGTAAAAGTAATAAATGGCAAACAGTATATTTCTGTTGATAGCCTGTCCCAAAATCTTGATAATATAACAGTTTACAAAGAGAGTAACTCTATCGAAATAGTCTCCGGCACCAACAGAATATCAGATATAATTACAAAGGTTGGTCCTTCAGTGGTTGGCATAATTGGAAAGTTGAAAGAAAGTAGTTCTGATTACAGCGAACTGACAGACAATCTGATTTTTGGAACCGGAGTTATTTACAGAAGTGATGGATACATAGTTACAAATGCTCATGTGGTAAAAGATATGGATAGTATTGTAGTAGTACTCTCAAACAGTAAGTCGTACAAAGCCAGACTAAAGGCTATTGACGAAAGACTGGATCTGGCAGTTATAAAGATTGACAAAGGAGGACTAAAGCCTGCAAAATTTGCTGACGTATCCAAAGTGACAGTTGGTGAAGAGGTTGTTGCAATAGGAACGCCCTTATCCTTTAATCTAAGAAATTCAGCAACAAAGGGTATAGTAAGCGGAATGAACAGGTCAGCAGACGGAGAATATAAATTTATACAGTCCGATGCTGCTATAAATGGTGGAAACAGCGGTGGTCCTCTGGTTAACATGAAGGGTGAGGTAATAGGCATAAACTCGGTTAAACTTGTTGGCTTTGGAATAGAAGGCTTAAGCTTTTCTATTCCGTCAGATACAGTTCAATATGCTATTAGTCATTTTGAAAAGTTCGGCAAAATTAAAAGACCTTATCTGGGAATAGCTTTTTTGGAGAGTATAACTGCTCAATATGGTTTGCCGAGTGCTTCGGAAGGGTTATATGTCAAAGAAATCGACGAAGGTTCACCGGCAGAACAGTATGATATTCAGCTTGATGATAAATTAGTTTCAGTTAATGGAGTAAAGGTAAAATCAATAATTGAATATAATGAAGAAATGAAAAAATATCTTCCCGGAGATAAAGCAGTTATTAAAATTATCCGGGATAATCAAGAATTAAATATTAATGTTGTCTTTGGAGAAAAGCAGTAAGATACCTATAAAACACAAATATGGGCTATAGTATATAGTTATTTAAAACCACTATATTACTATAGCTTTTATTTTTTTTAATAAGCCTGTTATATCATTTGAATTTTGGGGAATATATACTCCAAAGCATTGAAAAATAAACGGTTAGGGGGCAATTTATGAATCAATATTATCAACAGTTTTATGAGTATATTGAAAATGAAGATCGTGAAAGCTGTGTAAATTTTGCACTGGAAAAATTATCATCACAAGAACTGGATATAGTTACACTCTATGAAGAAATTCTGAACCCCGCACTAAACAATATGGAATGTAGAATTGATGAAAGACATTTATGTATATGGAAGGAACATGTCAGAAGTTCAATTATCCGGACAGTAATCGAGTGCTGCTATCCGTATGCAGTAAAGGAGCGAAATGAAAGAATTCTTACAGGTGAAAGTTTATCAGGAATGCCAAAGGTTGCAATAATTTGTCCTGATGGAGAGTACCATGAGATAGGAGCCAGAATAGTCTCGGACTTTTTTCTAATTTGTGGATTTGATCCGGTATTTGTGGGCGGAAGCACTCCAAAGGATGAATTTATTAGCGTTATTGATTATCTGAAATTAAAATATATAGCCATAAGCGTAACAAATCAATATAATCTTGTAGCTGCAAAAAGAACAATATCTAAAATCAGGGAAAGATTCAACGGTAAAATTAAAATTTTTGTAGGTGGTAGCGCATTTTCACAAAATCCTCAAATGTATAAAGAAATTGGAGCTGATTTGTATCTGAATAAGTTTGAGGATATTAAAAAGCTTGTAGAAGGGGGCATTTAGAATGGGACTCTCTGCAAAAATAGCTGTGAGGTTCTTAAAAGCAGGTAAAGGACAAACAATACTAATAGCGCTTGGTATAGCGATCGGAGTTTCTGTTCAGATTTTTATCGGGCTTCTGATTCAGGGGCTTCAGGAAAGTTTGCTGGATAAAACTATCGGTAATTCATCACATATAACGGTGACATCCAATACAAGAGATAAACTAATTTCTGGCTGGAAAGAAAAGATTAAAAACATTGGGTTGGCTGATGACAGGGTCAACAAGATTTCTGCATCCGCCGATGGTTCTGTTTATCTTAAATTCGGTGATGAAGCAGAACCCGCATTGCTTCGTGGATTTGTATTTGATCAGGCAGATAAAATATACGGTTTGAAATCCGGCATATATGAGGGAAATGAATATTTAAAAGCTGATGAAGTGTTAATCGGAAAGGAAATGAAAGACAAGCTCTCTCTAAAGCTCGGAGATAAAATAGACATTACCAATGCAACAGGAAAGAAAAAGACCTTGGAAGTGGTGGGCTTTTACGATTTGGGAGTAGCCTCGGTTAATAAATCATGGATCATAACTACGCTGGAAACAGCTCAAAATGCTCTGGGATATAACGATAAGGTAAGCTCTATTGAAATGCAGGTAAGTGATACTTTTAAGGCAGATGAGATTGCCGCCTCCTTAAGTGAGAAAATGTCTGACAGTTCACTGGTTATAGATAACTGGAAGGCTCAGAATGAACAGTTGTTAAGTGGTCTTAACGGGCAAAGTATATCGAGCATTATGATACAAATATTTGTTCTTGTGTCTGTAATATTGGGTATAGCAAGTGTTCTTGCGATTACAGTTATGCAGAAATCCAAGCAGATCGGCATACTGAAGGCAATGGGTGTGAAGGACAAATCTGCCAGTGCAATATTTCTCATACAAGGTTTGCTGCTTGGTACAATGGGAGCAATACTGGGAATACTGCTTGGGATAATACTTATTTTAATGTTTACAAACTTTGCGGTAAATGCTGATGGTTCACCGGTTGTACCAGTGGTGCTTGATTACGGCTTTATTGCACTGTCAGCTTTAATTGCAGTTGTTTCAGCCTGTGTTGCATCTTTGATTCCGGCAAGAAAGTCTTCAAAATTAAGTCCGATTGAGGTGATTAGAAATGGATAATATTATTGACTTGAAAAATATAAGTAAAATATATGGAGATAAGGTAAAGACACAGGTTTTGTTTGATATTAATGTGGGATTCAAAAAGGGTTCCTTCAATTCCATTATAGGTGCTTCAGGCAGTGGCAAAAGCACACTCCTGAATATATTAGCAACACTGGACAAACCAACCTCCGGAAGCATTATAATAAACGGTGTGGATACGACAACTATGAATAAGGATAAGCTGGCAGAACTCAGAAACCAGACAATAGGATTCATTTTCCAATTTCACTACCTTTTACCCGAGTTTACGGCAATTGAAAATGTTCTTTTGCCATATCAGATAAAAGAGGGAAGGGTTCCCCATAAGATAAAAAGCAGAGCAGAGGAATTAATGGATATGGTGGGTCTTTCAAAGGTAAGAAACAACCTTGCATCAAATATGTCAGGAGGGCAGCAGCAAAGAACAGCTATTGCCCGAGCTCTGATTAACAATCCTCAGATAGTACTGGCTGACGAGCCTACTGGAAACCTGGATTCAGAGTCTACAGAGAGCGTTTATAAAATTCTACGTGAGATTAATGTTAGTAGCGGTACTACTTTCGTTATAATTACACATGACAGAAAGATTGCTGAAAAAGCTGACAGAATAGTGGAAATTAAAGACGGAAGGATTAATCTTGACATTCCTAACTTAAATTAATCAGCAGGATAAATGTTTAATTTGAATTTTATTCAAAATACACATATAATGATTGTTATAAACTAATGAGTCTATTTTACAACAAAATAGACTCATTGTTTTTAACATCGGAGGAATGTACATATGAACACGAGAAAATCAATAATTAGCGTATTAGTAACTTTGGCTATTCTTATCTGCAGTCTCCCAAATACATATGCAGCAGACAGTGATAAATTAATAATGGAGTTAAAGGTCGGAAGCAATTTGGCAAAAGCCTATGGGATTACAACCTCAATTGAAAAACCATTTATTAAGGACAATTCTATTATGGTACCTTTGGCATGGTTTACAACAACTTTAGGGGCCGAGGTAATCTGGAAGGAAAACTTTACTGTTGAGATAATTTATCAGGAGTTTAACGCTGAATTAAAAATAGGCAGCACAAGATACAAAGCGAATTCAGATACAAAAAATCTATCTGCAGCACCCGTAATTAAGAATAATAGAACCATGATTCCATTAGATTTTATCTCAGATAACTTTCCCGTGACTGTAACAAGTGATAAAAAAAGCGGCAATGTAAAAATTGTTTTGGATGACGATGGAGCGCTGATAGATTTATCCTTCCTGACAGGGGGTATAACTACTGCTTCAGTGGGAAACAGTTATTACGGCTGGAGTTTAAATGTACCCTCCGGATCAAGAATAATTTCAAATAGCTTTAAATCGGATGTAGTTGGTATAACTAATGAAAGCAGAAGCTTATACTTTGAAATTTGCGTGGAGAATAAAAACGGGAGAAAATTGGATGAACTATATAACGAATTGTCTGATTTGGGTCCCATCCGTAAATCTGAGATAAATCTGAAGGCAGATATACCATATATTCAGTATTCAAGGCTAACTGAATATGAAGAAGCGCTGCGCGTAAAAGTATTTGATAAAGGTGAATACTTTTACTATGTGACAATAAATTGCTATGACAATACTACAACACCTGAAAAGCTTATGTCTGACAAGTATTTTAATAATATTATCAACTCCTTCAACTTGAAATATAAAGGAAACACCAAGGGTGTTCAGGATTTGTCAAAAGTAAAGCAGGGTAGAGTAAGCTTTTATAATTATATTCGCTTGGATACCGAGACTAAATATATGCCATGGTCAATAAACATACCCGTTAAATGGAAGCAAATACTAAAAAACATCGATCCATTAACAACCAATTTAGGAATTGACAGCAGGCATTATATGAAAATTACAGTAAATACTCTTGATGAAGGGACGGCTATGGAAGATTATGTATATGGCATTAAGGCTAAATATGATAAGTATTTTAACCCCAAGGTTTATAACTCTATAAGCTCGGATTCTGCTACAGCAGCCGGTACAGATGCCATTAATCTTAAATTCAGCATAAAACAGGCTGATAACGTTTACATTATTGATGAATTTTATTTTATTAAAAACGGTCTGGTTTATGAGATATCTATAAAACTTCCTGAAAAAGAATATGAAAAACAGGTTAAACAATACACGGAAGCTATAGATAATATTACTTTTTATGATATAGACAAAGTAAAATATCTGAGTGATTTAGAAATATATCAGAGTAAAAACTTACAGGTGCAAGTTTCTGAAAAGGATGATCTGTTTGAGTATACAAATAAATTGTATAACTGGAGTGCACAGATTCCCGGTTACTGGACAAAATCCGGCTACGAAGGAGGTAGCTCTGTAACTTTTGATAATCCAAATACAAATGCATATATTATGATTAATGTAATAGAAAATAACACATACACCAAGAATCTTACTGATGAAGAAAAGCTGAGCTTTTTACAATTATTAATAGCCAAATATGGTATGAATCCTCAAAAGAGTACAACAACTAATGCAAATGGGTATGAAGCAAGAAAGTATGATTATAATATTGTGGACCAGGAACAGGATTTATATTTGGATGTCATCAGCTATTGGTTTGAACAGGGAGAGAATACCTATAATTTTACAGCCGTTGTTCCGGAATTAACGGCGACTGAGGAATCACTACAGGAAATCGATAACATCTGGAAATCATTTAAACTGATTAAATAGTAAAAGGGATGGATTAGTTTGAGAGATAAAATACAACCATTGGCATATAGAATGTCACCAAGAACTATTGAAGAATTTGCTGGACAAAGCCATATAGTCGGCAAGGATAAAATGCTTTACCGTATGATAAAGGCTGACAGAATAACATCAATCATTCTATATGGCCCTCCTGGTACCGGAAAAACTTCACTGGCAAGAATAATTGCAAATACTACTCAGTCAAGCTTTGAAAAGCTCAACGCGGTTACTTCAGGAGTAGCAGATATAAAAAGAATTGCGGCTGATACTAAAAATGTTATGTTGAACCCCAATGGCAGGACAGTGCTATTTATAGATGAAATTCACCGTTTCAATAAAGCACAGCAGGATGCCCTTCTTCCTTATGTGGAGGATGGTTCTATCGTTCTGATAGGTGCTACAACTGAAAATCCTTTTTTTGAGGTAAATAAGGCGTTAATATCAAGGTCTACGGTATTTATGCTTAAGCCTTTGGAGAACACCGATATAAAAAGGCTTCTTTTACAGGCAATTGGAGACAAGGAAAGAGGATTGGGAAACTACGATATAGATATAACAGAAGAAGCTCTGGAATATCTGTGTGAAGTATGCTCCGGGGATGCCAGAACAGCATTGAATTCACTTGAACTGGCTGTACTGACATCAGATTTGGGTAAGGACGGCAAATTGAGTATTGATTTAAGTACAGTAGAGGAATGTGTTCAGAAAAAGGCAATAAGGTTTGACAAAAATGGTGAAGAGCATTATGACAACATAAGTGCATTTATTAAATCAATGAGAGGCAGCAATCCTGATGCTGCAGTATTTTATCTGGCAAGAGCGATGTATGCAGGTGAGGATGTAGAATTCTTGGCAAGAAGAATAATTATCTGTGCGTCCGAGGATGTGGGAATGGCCAATCCAACAGCTTTACAGGTAGCAGTTGCGGCTGCTCAGGCTGTTAAAATGATAGGAATGCCGGAAGCAAGAATAATTCTAGCCCATGCAGCTGTAACAGTGGCATGCAGTCCCAAATCCAATTCTGCGTATTCTGCAATTAACAAAGCACTTTCCGATGTCGAAACAAGGAATACCGGAAGTGTTCCAATGCATCTGCGTAATGCGGCAGCAAAAGGTATGGAGCAGTTAGGCTATGGTCAGGGCTATAAATATGCCCATGACTATAAGAATAATATTGTTAAACAGGAATTTTTCCCTGAAGAAATGAAAGGTACCTTGTATTATCATCCGACAGAAAACGGATATGAAGCAAAAATTAAAGACTGGCTGGAGAAATGGAGGAAACAATAATGGTAAAGAGAGTATTTGCCTGGGCTTTGCTAATAGGTTTTGTGCTATTATTGCTGAATATCATGGTATTTCATTTTTATTTGATACCAAGTATAGCAATATATTTAGTTATAGCAATATGGTTTATTTTCAACAATAAGCCGATACAGAGCACCAAGGTTCAAAAAACAAATGATAAAAATAATGAAGGCGAGGGGTAACTCCTTAGTTATGATTGAATAATTAATTTCGTCTCTGCAAATACTATTTTATTATTATAATTGCAGAGGTGATAGTGTGATAGTAGCAGTCCAGTCAAATTTGACGAATATTGTTCAAGGACTTACACAAAGAGGATATACAGTTGTGGATTTGTACACATATAAAAAACCTGTGGATGCAGTTGTTTATGAAGGAAGAAGATTTGATTTCTCTTCAATCACAGAAGACAATGTGAATACTTCCATGAATACCGATAACAATTCCGGTTATGGGGTATTTATTTTATGCGCAAATGGCAGAAGTATTGATGAAATCGATCAAATGTTAAAGACAAGACGTTATAGTTCATTTATTTAACTTGTTTTTTTTTCATAATACTTGCAATCAATTCAATCCTATGATAATATCAAATTAATTCATAGTAATTTAATTGGAATTAACGGAATTAATTTAATTTGCAGGTTTGGAGGTTAAAAGTGAAGGTTTCAACAAAGGGTAGATATGGCCTTAGGGCTATAGTAGATTTAGCAGTGCATGAAAAGGATGGACAGGTATCTCTGAATAGTGTTGCAGCAAGACAGGGACTTTCTGAGAACTACCTTGAACAGCTGTTTTCTTCTCTGAAAAAATCCGGACTGGTTAAAAGTATCAGAGGTGCACAGGGAGGATATTTACTGGCTAAACCAGCTGCCAAGATTACAGTTGGTGATGTATTGCGTTCGCTTGAGGGTACTTTATGTCCTGTTGAATGTATTGATTTGGACATACCATCCAGTTGCGAAAGGTCAGATACATGTGTTACAGCTACTGTTTGGACAAAGCTGAGAGATGCAATTGACGAAGTCGTAGATTCAATTACTATTGCTGATCTTACTTTGGAGTATCTGGAAAAAAATAAAAATAATTATACCTACTATATTTAATAGACATGTTTTCAAACTAACATATAAGGGTATAATTTAGAATGAATAAATTACGAACATATAAAGGGAGTGTCATCTATGGGAAATAGGATAATTTACTTAGATCATGCAGCAACCACATATGTTAAGCCAGAGGTTTTTGAGGCTATGAAGCCTTACTTCTGCGAACATTTTGGTAATGCTTCTTCTATATATAGCATCGGCCGTCATAGCAAGAAGGCAGTTGAAGAGGCCAGGGAAAAAGTTGCTAAAGCCATTGGCGCACAAGTCAAAGAGATTTATTTTACAGGTTCAGGCAGTGAGGCAGATAACTGGGCATTAAAAGGTGTTGCAGCTGCCAATAAGAAAAAAGGTAATCACATTATAACATCAGCTATTGAACATCCTGCAATTATGAACTCATGCAAATATCTTGAAGGTGAAGGCTTTGAAGTCACTTATCTTCCGGTTGACAGTGACGGAGTAGTTTCTCTTGAAGATTTAAAGAACGCAATTAAGGAAAATACCATTCTTATCAGCATAATGTTTGCAAATAACGAGATTGGTACAATACAGTCAGTACAGGAAATTGGCGCTATCGCAAGAGAGAGGGGTATCCTTTTCCATACCGATGCGGTTCAGGCAGTTGGAAATATACCTATTGACGTTGAGAAAATGAATATTGACCTGCTGTCGTTGTCAGGACATAAATTATATGGACCAAAAGGAATAGGTGCTCTTTATGTCAGGAAAGGTGTTAAGATATCTTCCTTTATCCATGGTGGACAACAGGAAAGAGGTAAGAGGGCAAGCACAGAAAATATACCTGCTATAGTTGGACTGGGTAAAGCAATTGAACTTGCAGCAGAGAATTTGGAAGAGTACAATAAAAAGCTTATCAGTCTCAGAGAAAGAACCATCGAAGGCCTTATGGCAAAAATCCCCTATATCAGACTAAATGGACACAGACATAATAGATTGCCTGGTAATGTGAATATTTCCTTCCAGTATATTGAAGGCGAATCATTGTTGCTAATGCTCGATATGCTGGGAGTATGTGGTTCCAGCGGATCGGCATGTTCATCAGGTTCATTGGATCCGTCACATGTTCTGATGGCAATCGGACTGCCTCACGAAATAGCTCACGGATCATTAAGGTTATCCTTTGGTGATGAAAATACTGACGAAGACGTTGACTATATTCTTGAGGAAATACCTAAAATCGTAAATAGACTGAGGGATATGTCACCGCTTTATGAAGCAGTAAAAAAGTCAGGAGCTAATGCTTAAAACTAAAAAATTATTTATCTAATATAGAAATGAGGAATGAAAAATGTATAGTGAAAAGGTTATGGATCATTTCTCCAATCCGAGAAATGTTGGAGAAATTGAAGATGCAAATGGTGTAGGTCAGGTTGGTAACGCTAAATGCGGTGATATAATGAAAATGTATTTAAAGATAGAGGACAACATTATTGTTGACGCTAAATTCAAGACTTTTGGATGCGGAGCAGCTGTTGCAACCAGCAGTATGGCCACAGAACTTGTAAAAGGTAAAACAGTGGAAGAGGCTATGAAAATTACCAATAAAGCGGTAGCAGAAGCATTGGATGGGTTGCCACCGGCAAAAATGCATTGTTCAAATCTTGCAGAAGAAGCGATAGCAGCAGCTCTTGAGGACTATAGAAGAAGAAGTGGACTTGCTTCCGATGAAAGCACTGATTGCACCGGTTGTTGTGGCAGCTGCAGTCATAGTCATGGCCGCGAGGAAGATTTTGAAGATGAAGAATAATAGCTCTAAAAAGGTAATGCTTGGTATGAGCGGCGGCGTTGACAGTTCTGTAGCTGCCGCCATTTTATTGGAGCAGGGCTACGATGTGATCGGTGTAACGCTTCAAATCTGGCAGGACATGGACGAGGAGACGAAAAAATCAGAGGGTGGTTGCTGCTCTTTATCAGCAGTTGATGATGCGAGACGAGTGGCCAACAAGCTGGGTATACCCTATTATGTTCTAAATTTCAAGGATATATTTAAAAAAACAGTAATTGAATATTTTAAAGAAGAATATTTCAAAGGCCGTACACCTAATCCGTGTATAGCTTGCAACAGGCATGTAAAGTGGCAGGCTATGCTTGACAAGGCTGTTTCTATGGGTATTGACTATATCGCTACAGGGCATTATGCAAAAGTAATGCATGACACTGTGTCTGGAAGGTTTATTTTAAAAAAATCTGTTACTGATAAGAAGGATCAGACATATGCTCTTTATAACCTGACACAGCAACAGCTCAGTAGAACGCTTATGCCAGTGGGTGAATACTCAAAGGACCAAATAAGGGAAAAGGCGAAGGAGCTTGGCCTCTCAGTAGCTACTAAACCTGACAGTCAGGAAATTTGCTTTATAAATGACAATGATTACGGCAAATTTTTAAGCCAAAACAGTGATAAAAAAATAGTTCCCGGAAAATTTGTTGACACCAGCGGAAATGTCCTTGGTGAGCACAAGGGTATTGTACACTATACAGTAGGGCAGCGAAAAGGTCTTGGAATTGCATTTGGCAAACCTATGTTTGTAGTTGCTCTAGACGCGAAAAATAATCGAGTGATTTTGGGCGATGACAGCGAGGTGTTTTCGGATACGCTTACTGCATCTGATCTCAATTTTATCTCAATTGAGAAGCCTGTTGATGGCATGAGGGTTAATGCCAAAATCCGGTATTCGGCGAAGGAAGCACCGGCTACAATCCACGTTCTGGCTGAGGACAAAATAAAGGTGATATTTAACACTCCTCAAAGAGCAATTACACCAGGTCAGTCAGTTGTTTTTTATGATGGCGATGTTGTTGTGGGCGGAGGAACGATAGATTAATTCAAATAAAATAACAGAAGTGCGCAAGTTAAATAACTTATGCACTTTTTTTATTTTTAATTATTGAAAAGGTAAAATTAAACATGTGACGAATTAGAATATATAAAACTGTAAGAATTCAATATTTTTGAGGTGAATATGAAAATTAAATTTTTACTAAAATTTCTATTGTTCTTCGCATTTATGCTTTCATTAAATGTAAGTTATGCAGAAGCGCTAAGTAAAGAAAATATTATTCTTCAAAATATCACTTTTGACCTAGATAACGATAGTACACCTGAATACAAATTACTACTTTATTGTAATGCCCCTGGAATAACATACACAGCCCAAGAAACTACCTCAATCCAGTATAAATACATGACTTCAACAACATATAAATATAATCAGTTAGAAAAGAATAAAAAGATTGGCTACATACAATTGACTGTTAAAAGCTTTTTAGACAATACCGGATATATGTGTTTTTTAGATTATTACTCTGATAAGAGGGGTATTAAGTTAAGCTTTGACTTGATTACATCCCACAACAATTCAAACTTTGAGACTATTTCCATTAATGATATTAACAATAAGTGTAGTGTAGAACGAAATGAAATTCCAATAAAGGCTTTTTACCTAATAAGGTTACTTATTTGGAAAGTGAGGATAGATATTTAAAGTTTGATAAAATTGTTACGACAAAATATTTAGGCTCTTCAGTTTTTGAAATTGAACCAAATCCCGTGATCGGTAGCTACTCAAAATCAAATAATGGGATCAAATTCAGCTATAATCTGGTATCAATACCTAGAAAAGAAACAAAGGCAAGCTGGATATTATCAAAAGAACCTCTTGTTGATTGGAGTCATGATTTTGCATATCGGACTTTATTAAATATGGACTATTATAACGATACATATTTTTTTAATGATGGAATATATAGAATAAATATGTACAACTATCTACCCAGATCACAAACAGTTCCATCTTATTTCAAAAACCCAGCTGGACTGCAGGTACGTGCCTGTAAATGGGTTTTAAATCAAGGTAATCTGTTCAGAATAATTGGATTATATTCCATGTATTCTTATGCTGACTCTTATAATAAAAAAGGTTATATACCAACCCAACCAATGTCTGAATGGCTGTCAAAGGACTTCGGAATAGGATACAACTTTTATGACACAAGGTTTAATTCCGATACAGTGGAATCATTAATGCGGATTTATACTGATTACCCGGATGAATATGTTTTAGAGAAAATACAAAATTACATAGCATTTTATAAAGCCTACTATAAAAAATATCAGTATAATGTCGGAAAGGCAATATTCGTACCGGATTACATGGATATTACAGGTAAAAATAAAATTAATCATACTTCATTAAATCACTTTATTTCAGAAACATATGCTATGCTTGGATACTATAAGCTAACAGGAGATAAAGAAGCTCTTGAAATAGGAAATCAAATGTTGGATTCTATAAAAATGACCAGTGATAAATGGATTAGGCCTAACGGTGATCTTTGGTATAAGGTAACCCCCGAAGGAAAATATGTAAGTAATGATTACCCGCTTGTAACATATAATGACTTGAATTATTTTAAAGGATTTTTAAAACAAATTTTTGGAAATGTACCGCAGGAAATTGAAAAATTATTCAAGAGCAAAGAAAAGTGGGCGATACAGAATAGATACCTAGAGTAATATTTCCATTTTGTTTATTATTTCTAACATTTTTTTCTCTAAAAAGCGAACATTAATATTGATTTAGATTATATTATTGTTTTGCATGGAGGAGGGGATTGCTTTGCGCGAAGGATTAATTCCTACAGTATTAGGTACGGCAGTTACAGCAACCGGTTTGGCAATGCGGGGTTATGACATGAAACGACATGGCATGAGAAAGCGTGACACAACAGTTGCGATTGGGGCCGGTGTACTGGGATTTGGCCTGGCTCACATAGTATTAGGTTCCATAGATCTAATTAAGAAATAAGGTAATAAACCCGGGGTGCTTAAACAATAGCACCCCTTTTATTATAGATGCTCAAAAACAGGCTTACGGCCTTCAAAATGTGTTATATACTTAAAGCCTATGTTCTTTAAACATTCGAGAGCTTCATCAAAACTGTGCCCTACATACTCAACATAATGAGCATCAGAGCCTATAGTGATTATTTCGCCGCCAAGCTCCAGGTAGCGGCCAAAAATATCGTATCCCGGTATGGGTGATTTTAAATCAGAACGCAATCCAGATGTATTTAGTTCAATGCCTTTTCCTTTTTCTATCGCCGCTTTCAGTATCTGATCCAAAATATCGCTATAATCCAAATACCTTAAGTGCTTATCTTTAAAATTGCCGTATCTGGCAGCATATCCGATATGACCTACAACATCATAATTATCAAAAGCATTAACTGAATACAGAATTTCTTGCAGGTATCTCTCATAGGCTTCACGCTGTGTTCTTCCTTTAAAATAGGTATCCGGAAAATACGGATCAAGTTTATCAATTACATGTACGGAATTTATAACAAAATCAAAGCTGTATTTATCCAGTAAACTTAAGTTTTCGTCCAAAACCTGGGGCTGATACCCGATTTCAACGCCTATCTGAATATCAAGTTCAGGTTGCCATTCTTTTTTTAGTTTCAAAAAATAGTCAAAATATTCGTTAAAGTTTATAGTGCCGAAGTCTATATCAGGGTAATCAAAGTCAACATGATCAGTAAAAACCAAACCGTTTAAGCCTGTTTCTACTGCTTTTTTACATGCTTCCTGTGCACTCATGTGGGAATCCTTAGAAAAATTTGAGTGAATATGACTGTCATGCATTGTAAGTTTCTCCTTTGAAAAGTATAATTAAAAATATATAAATAAATATCTTAAATGAGATAATACTAAATAATAGTATCAATTTTTTGTATTTAAGTCAAAAGGGAGAGGAATATAGAAATGAGTGAAACCAAAACACAAGGACAGTTATTGAGTGAACAGCTGTCATACACGGTAAAGAATGCATGGGAAAAAAGTGCGGCTGAAATTGATAAGTCTTATGATTTATGTGAAGAGTATAAGAAATACCTTGATGCCGGAAAAACTGAAAGAGAATTTTGTTCATACACTGAAAAGGAACTTTTAAATAACGGTTTCGAAAATCTAAAAGATTTATTTGCACAGGGCAGAAAATTAAACAAGGGAGCAAAGGTGTACTACATAAATAAAAATAAGTCTGTCGCCTTTGCTGTATTGGGAGCGAAGCCTTTGACCGAAGGTATTAATATGGTTGGAGCGCATATAGACGCACCAAGACTTGATATTAAGCAAAATCCATTATATGAGGATTCTGGTCTTGTAATGTTAAAGACCCATTACTATGGTGGAATCAAGAAATACCAATGGGTTACAATTCCTCTTGCTCTGCATGGGGTTGTGGTTAAGGCTGACGGTACTATAGTTGAAATATGCATTGGAGAAGATGACAACGACCCGATATTTACAATAACCGATTTACTTCCACATCTTGCCCAGGACCAGATGCAAAAGAAAGCCACTGAGGTTATAGCCGGAGAAAGTCTGAATTTATTATTGGGGTCAAGGCCTTATAATGATGAAAAGGTAAAAGATAAAATAAAACTTAACATACTAAAGCTGCTAAATGACAAGTACGGTATGGTTGAAGAGGATTTTCTGTCTGCTGAATTAGAGGTTGTACCTGCATTAAAGGCAAGAGATGTAGGTCTGGACAGAAGTATGATTGGTGCTTATGCACAGGATGACAGAGTTTGTTCGTTTACATGTATTAAGGCAATGATTGACGCCAAACCTTCAGATAAAACCATGCTATGCATCCTGACAGACAAAGAAGAAATAGGAAGTATGGGAAACACAGGTGCTCAATCCAACTTGCTGAAGAGCTTTATTTCCAAATTAATAGCTCTCACAACAGAAAATTACTCAGATATTTTATTGAATCAATGCCTGGAGAATTCAGCAATGCTTTCTGCTGATGTTAATCCTGGTGTAGACCCAACTTATCCAGAAGTAAATGATAAAAAGAATGCTTCCTATATGGGTAACGGTGTAATTTTACAAAAGTATACCGGCTCCAGAGGAAAATATGATTCAAGCGATGCAAATGCCGAATATGTGGGAGCAATTAGAAAACTATTTAATGAAAACGGCCTGATATGGCAAACTGCAGAGCTGGGAAAGGTAGACCAGGGCGGCGGCGGAACCATAGCGCAGCACGTTGCAAATTTGGGCGTTGATGTTATAGACTGTGGTGTGCCAATATTGTCAATGCATGCACCGATGGAAGTCACAAGTAAAATAGACGTATACATGTGTTATAAAGCGATGAAAGTATTTTTGGAGGAAAATAAATGATCAAATTCGGGCCATCAGGCAATTCTGACAGCTTCTATGAGCAGGGATATAAAACATCGTCTCAAATGCCGGCCTGGCTTTCAGCTATGGGCTTGAATGCTTATGAGTATTCATGTACAAAGGGTGTTAAAATAGGCGAAGCCACTGCAAGAGAAATAGGTGATCAGGCTGCGCAAAATAATATTTTTGTAAGTATACACGCTCCATATTATATTAACATGTCCAGCGAAGAAGCAGATAAGAGAGAAAACTCCAAAAGATATGTTTTGGAGACGTTAAGAGTTGCAAAATGGATGGGTGCTAAGAGAATAGTCGTTCATACAGGCTCAGCCAGTGTCGGAAGAGAAACTGCTCTTAGTCTGGCAAAGCAGGTGCTGAAGGAAACCCTGGAATTATCGGATGCCGCAGGTTTTGGTGATATCAATATCTGCCCTGAGGTGCTGGGAAAGCATAATCAATTAGGTACTCTTGAAGAGATAATGGAAATGTGTAAAATTGATGAAAGACTTATTCCTACCATTGATTTTGGACATATACACGCCAGAGGTTTGGGAAGACTGAATTCTGAGGAGGATTTCGAGGAAGTTATTGATATTATTGAAAACTCAATCGGAAAAGAGAGAACAAGGAATATTCACTGCCACTTCAGTAGAATAGAGTATTCTAAGGGTGGAGAGAAAAAACACTGGAATTTCTCTGATAAACAGTTCGGACCTGAATTTGAGCATCTGGCGCCCATTCTGATTAAACGTAAAATGGAACCTGTTATTATTTGCGAATCCAGGGGAATGATGGCGGAAGATGCTCTGGAAATGAAGAAGATTTATGATATGATAAAAGAAAACTCTTAATTAACGGAGGGTTATTCATTGAAAAAAGTGTTGGTTATTAACGGCCCAAATTTGAATTTATTGGGGGTTAGAGAAAAAGGTATTTATGGTAGTGAAACTTTGCTGGATATTGCCAAAGAGGTAAATGCAGTATCTTTAGATCTGGGGCTTGAAACTGATTTTATTCAGTCCAATCATGAAGGAGAAATTATCGACAAACTGCATGCATCAAGAGGTGTATATGATGTTATAATTATTAATGCCGGGGCATACACGCACTATAGCATAGCTATCAGAGATGCAATAAAGGCAATTGAGATTCCTACTATTGAAATACATCTGTCAAATATACATAGCAGAGAAGAGTTCAGACATACGTCAATGATTGCACCTGTTTGTGTTGGCCAGATTTGTGGCTTTGGTAAAATGAGCTATATATTGGCCCTTCACGCTGCCGCAAGAATGTAACTATTAAATTTTTAAAAGGGGATTTGGTGAGAATATGATTAACAGAAACTTACTTCAAACAAGATTAAGTAATATCAGAAATAAAATGAAGGATTTAAACATTGATGGGTTACTGATTACAAAAAGAGAAAATTATATGTATTTATCAGGATTTTCAGGTACATCTGCAAATTTGATTATTACAGATAAAAAGGCATATTTGCTTACAGACTTCAGATATATAGAGCAATCGGCAAAACAGGCACCATTATTCGAAATAGTTCAACATAAGCCGGACATTAATGATTCAATTGCTGAAATAGTATCCTCAGAAAGTATCAAAAAATTGGGGTTTGAAGATGAAAACTTCAGCTACTCACAGTATAAGCTGCTGACTGAGAAGTTAACAGGCACAGAAATGATTGGAATTGGTTCAACTGTTGAAGTGCTAAGAAGTATAAAAGATCAATATGAAATTGAAACTATAGCTATAGCAGTACAAATTGCCGATAAAGCATTTGAACAGCTGTTGCCATTAATTAAACCCGGTATAACCGAGCTTGATGTGGCAACCGAGCTTGAGTACAGGATGAAAAAACTGGGAGCAACAAGTGCTTCATTTGAAACGATAATTGCATCCGGAGTAAGATCATCAATGCCACACGGAACTGCATCAGAGAAAAAGCTGGAGCTTGGAGATACAATAACCATGGATTTTGGTGCGTTGTATAATCATTATTGCTCCGATATAACCAGAACAGTATTCTTAGGTCAGCCTGACAAGAAGATGATTGATATATACAATATAGTTTTGAATGCACAGCAGATTTCCGAGCGAGGTGCAAAACGCGGGCTAAAAGGTAAAGAAGTGGACAAAATAGCTAGGGACCTTATTTATGGAAATGGCTTCGAAGGTAAGTTTGGACATGGCTTAGGGCATGGCTTGGGTCTTGAAATCCACGAAGAACCACGGCTTTCACTCAGAGGTGATACGGTCCTTGAAAATAATATGGCTGTTACCATTGAACCCGGAATATATGTTGAAGGTTTAGGCGGCGTCAGAATTGAGGATACTATTATAATAAATGATGATAATCCTATTGTTTTGACAAATGCTAATAAAGATTTAATAATACTTTAACGAAAATATATATTTATATGCTATTAATGAAAATTTTTCTTGCCTTATAAGGAAAATTAATTTAATATTAACTAGGATAGATTGAAACTTTTTAATTAAAAAATGTATATTTAACTATATTACGGAGGTAAAATATGATAGTTGCTGGTGATTTTAGAAATGGTGTAACGTTTGAGTTGGATAATAATATTTTTCAAGTTGTAGAATTCCAACACGTAAAACCTGGAAAGGGAGCTGCATTCGTTAGAACAAGACTCAAAAATATTGTTACTGGTGCTACAGTTGAAAGAACTTTTAACCCAACTGATAAAATGCCAAAAGCGCACATTGAAAGAAAAGATATGCAGTATCTGTACAATGACGGAGATTTATATTATTTCATGGATGTTCAGTCCTATGAACAAATTCCTATAAACAAAGAGACAATAGGTGATACTCTTGCTCTTGTTAAGGAAAATGAAGTAGTTAAGATTCTGTCACATAAAGGAAATGTATTCGGAATCGAGCCTCCTACATTTGTAGAGCTTCAGGTTACCGAGACAGATCCCGGTTTCAAAGGTGATACTGCAACAGGAGCAACAAAGCCTGCTACAGTTGAAACAGGTTTTGTAGTAAGAGTACCGCTTTTTGTCAATCAAGGTGACGTAATCAGAATTGATACACGTACAAATGAGTACATGGAAAGAGTAAGTAAATAAAAACTATTTTGAAAAAATGAGGAGGCAGGATTATGAGCTATATTAGCGAAAGAGTGGCTTTCATTAAAGGCTTGGCTGAAGGTATGAAAATCAATGATTCAACAAATGAAGGTAAATTATTGAACGCTATCATCGACGTTTTGGATGACATTGCACTTGCAATTGAAGATGTTGAAGAAATTCAGGATGAGATGGGCGAGCAGGTTGATGGAATTGATGAGGATCTTGCCGAACTGGAAAAATTAGTGTACGAAGAAGATGAGGAAGAAATTGATTTTGAAGAAATCGCTTGCCCATACTGTGGCGAAAGTATCGAAGTAGATCTGGATCTTATTGATGAAGATGCAGAAACTATCGAGTGTCCACATTGCCATGAAAAAATTGAATTGGAATGGGATTGCGATTGTGACGATAATGAGTGTGGATGCGGTTGCGGACATTCTCACGACGAAGAAGAGAACGATTAATCTAAAAGTCAATAATACAAAATTAAAAGGACTGCTGACATAAATTTGTTGGCAGTTTTTTTGTTTGCTTGTAAGTTGTTTATGGTCTTATAACGAGGCTTTGCCTCTGTTGAAACGCCGCTAATGTAAGAAAATTTTCCTATAATCGGAAAATTTTCTATGAATTAAGGCGTTATAATCTCCATAACCTTATTTTCCTTTAACATCCTGACAAAATCCTTTGAAGAGTTAACTAATTCTGAAACAACAATTCCGCCCCTTGCAAGGTCTTCATACTCATGAAAATCTGAGCCGGATATAAGCTTTAGATTATTCTGGAGTGCATATTCCATAGCCTTGGCGTCTTTGGAGTCATGGCGGAGATTACCATTAAAGACCTCAATTCCATCCAACAGTTCCGGGTCGCCGGGAATCATAAAGGGCCTGAATGGGTGAGCCTGGTAAATCAAAAGGCCATGTGAATCTGCAAATTTCCTGAATTGTCGTAGAGTTAGGTTATATAGCTCTGTATTTTCCTTTAAAAAACTTTCATCTATTCCAAAAACAAGGTAATCATTGGGATCCTCATTAAAACGTAATTCCATACCCAATAAAACATTAAGTCCTATTTTGTTGCCTTCTTCCAAAGCAGTTTTGAAGCCGTTTAAATATATGTCAATTTTATCATTCCAGTTGATATCTCCCAGAGATTTAAAATAGCTATTATAGTAATGATCGGTAATTACTACAGCGCTATAACCCGACTCCTGATAAAGATGAACCAGTTCTGATGCACTGATACTTCCGCAAATACTGGTTTCTGATGTGTGTACATGAGTATCATATTTATATAAATTCATTTTTTCCTCCATTAAGTAAGCTATCTTTAAACTTTTATAAAGCCAAATAAAATTTTATCACAGTTAAAGCGAGAGTTACAACTCTTTAAAACGTAAAAAAATGTTCAAAATTTTATTGACAAGATTATACTGCGGTTGTATTATTGTATTAAGCGCTTAATACAATAATACAAAATTCAAATGCAGGGAGTAATCAGTATGAAAAAGAAAATTATTCTGTTAATCATAGGTGTTATTTTAATTTCATTATTCACAGGCTGTTCAAAGGGAAGCTATATCTCCATAGGTTCGGTTCAAAAGGATACTTCCACCTCGATGTCCATGTCTTACTCAAAATTTTCGGGGCAAAAGTCAACCAGCCTAAAAGTTAAAAAAGACGAGATCATAGATGTTGCGATAAATATTATTACTAAATCCGGAAGCATTAACGTATCTATTGATAATGAAAATGGAGAATCTTTTTATGAAGGAACAGATGTACCAACTTCCTCCTTTGTAGTCAGTCTTGAAAAAGAAGGAGAATACAAGATTGGGGTTAATGCGAAAAGCCATAAGGGCAGTTATAAAATATCCTGGAGCAAAAGAGAATCAAACGAAGATAAAAAGGAATGAGGTGGTGCTAATTGACAAACGATTTTTCATCTAATGTTCCAATATATATTCAAATAATGAATGATCTCAAACTAAAAATAGTTTCCGGCAGCTGGACGCCGGGGCAGCGTTTGCAATCGGTTCGTGACTTGGCAGTAGAGTTTTCGGTGAACCCGAATACTATGCAGAGGGCCTTATCGGAGCTTGAAAGAGAAGAACTTTTATATACTGAAAGAACTTCAGGCAGATACGTATCTACAGATCAGTCAAAAATTTCGGAGGCGAGAGACAAGATGGCAGAAGAATACACTAAGGATTATTTTGATTCAATGCTAAAACTGGGTTATAAAAAAGAAGAAATTCTATTAATAGTGTCAAATAAATTGAAGGTTAACGGGGAGGATATAAAAAATGAGTAAGATTATTGAGATAAGCTCATTATACAAGAAATACGGATCAAAAACAGTACTTGATAATATATCACTTACATTTGAAAGCGGAACAATAGTAGGCTTGCTTGGACCAAATGGGTGTGGTAAAACTTCACTGATAAAAGTTATTGCAGGCCTTATTAAAGACTACAGAGGGAAGGTTCTGATTGATGGAAATGAGCCAAATGTGCACACTAAGTCAATCATATCCTATTTGCCGGAGAAGACCTATTTAGCTGATAATTTAAAAGCAAAGGATGCTTTGAATTTTTTTGAGGACTTTTACGCTGATTTTGACAGAAAAAAGGCTGAAGCTATGTTCAGACAATTTAAACTGGATCCCGATCAAAAGATAAAAAGCATGTCAAAAGGAATGCAGGAAAAAGTACAGCTTATCCTTGTCATGTCACGTAGTGCTAAAGTATATTTGCTGGATGAACCGCTGGGAGGTCTGGATCCGGCATCCAGAAAAGCTATGCTGGATATTATTCTGAACAATTATTCAGAGGATTCAATGGTGCTAATCTCTACACATCTGATTAATGACGTTGAGAGAATATTTGACAGGGTAATTATGGTTGGAGATAGCAGAATACTGGTGGATGACACAGTGGACAATATACGCGAAACTACCGGTAAGTCAGTAGAAAAGCTTTTTGAGGAGGTATTTAAATGTTAGGTAAATTATTAAAATATGAAATAAAGGATACTGCAAGAATTATACCGTTTTTTTACATTATCACGGCCTTGGTTGCTGCTATGGTTTTAATTTCAAAGAAGCTTGGGTTGGGCTGGTTTAAAACTACTTCCTCGGTATTGCTTATACTAGTTGGAATCGCTGTGGTTATAGTTACCTTTGTGGTTGTCGTTCTAAGGTTTTATAAGAATCTTTATTCAAATGAAGGCTATCTGATGTTTACTCTGCCGGTAAAACCTCAACAGCTTTTACTCTCAAAAACAATTGTAGCCTTTACATGGATAGTAATAAGTATGCTTATTTTTGTCGGTGCTCTATTGGTAAGTTTATATGGATTTGGTGTAGAATTTAATTTTATTGACAATATTATGAGCGAGCTTGAAAAGTATGGAATGGAGAATGCAATTTATGCTATTGTAGCACTGATGCTGGTTGAGATTCTTTATTTTCTTGGCATGATATATTTTTCCATTACATTTTCAAACAGGCCTTCACTTCAAGGGTTAGGTGTTGCGTCTGCATTCCTTGTGTTTCTGGCTACTTATGTGATTATGCAGATTGTTTATACGGTATTTACCGTTTTTATTCCATTATCATTGGAGATAAATCTGGTTGGAGATTTAAGCATCTCGCTTTCAACCCGGAATATGCTCGGTTACTTAATGGATAGCATGAAAGGTATACAACCAGCTAGATTCAACATCGGTATCGGAGGTTATATCTTTATTCTTGTTATGGTTTTTGTTTTCTATTTCCAGACAGGCCGTATGATGGACAAAAAAGTATCACTAAGATAATGCGAACATAATGAGTTTATTGTTTTTTGTTAAAGAGTTGACAAAAATTATTATGGTGATAAAATAATCTTAACGAGAGAAGTTGTTATTACAATAATAAGGAGGTGTTTTTTATCGGAACAGAATTTGATTTTACATCATACATCCAATTGGTTCACTTTTTAGGGGAATGTTTTGGTGAAAACACAGAAGTTGTTTTGCATGATTTTAAAGATATTAATCATTCCGTTATTGCCATACATAATGGCCATATAAGCGGCAGAAACATTGGAGCACCTCTGACAAGCTTCGCATTGTCCAAACTAAAGGATAAAGGAAAAGAGGGACCGCCGTATTATTTAAACTATTTAGGTATGTCTAAAAACAATGTCCCTTTGAAATCCAATAGTTTCTTTATATTGGACCAAAGAGGTAATCCGGTTGGAATGCTCTGTGTCAATACCGATGTAACAAAATATCAGCAAGCAGCTGAATTATTACAAAAACTTGCATTTTTACCACAGGAAAAGCCAAAAGAAAAAGAGAACCACAATGTTGAAGTCTTTCAAACATCACCCAGAGATGTGATAAATGGAATCATATCAGAAGTAACACATTCGGGTGAGATATCAATTGACCGGCTGACAGTTGATGAAAAAGTTGAAATTGTAAGACGCTTAAATGCCGAGAAGTTTTTCCTGATAAAAGGTGCTGTAAGTGAAGTTGCAGATATTTTAGGCATTTCAGTAGCTACTGTTTATAGATATATTAGCAAAATAAATAAAGATACCAGGGAGGATACTTAAAAATGGGTAAAAAAGTTATTAACGCAGCAGCAGCGCCAGCAGCAATCGGGCCATATTCACATGCAATTGATACTGGATTGGGATTGATATTTACATCAGGCCAAATACCTGTCAATCCTGCTACTAATGAAATAGTAGAAGGCGGAATCGAAGCTCAGACAGAGCAGGTATTTTCAAATTTAAAAGCAGTGCTTGAAGAAGCGGGTTCTTCTTTTGATAAGGTTGTGAAAGCAACTGTATTTTTGCAGGATTTAAAAGATTTTGTTGTAGTAAATGGTATATATGCAAAATATCTTGGAACTGATGCGCCTGCGCGTTCGGCTGTACAGGTAGCCGGACTGCCTAAAGGTTCGCTGGTGGAAATTGAAGTAATAGCGTTAAAGTAAATTTTCGCATTGATAAAAAATTATCACTTAATTTATAATTATCAAAAAAGAGAATAATCCATAAAGAGCCATAATTAAGCAGTTTACTGCAAAAATATGGCTCTTTTATTTTGCAAAAATTTTATTGACAAACAAAATAAAATAGTATAAAGTTATATCGTAATAAGAAATTATTATTATAATAAAACTTTATAATTATTTAGGGGGATTTGTTATGACTAAAGCAGTACATCCGGCAGAGCCATTCAAAATCAAGATGGTAGAACCTCTTAACATCATTTCTGAAGAACAAAGAAAAACAGCATTAAAAAATGCAGGTTACAATCCTTTTTTATTAAAATCCGAAGACGTATATATTGATTTGCTGACAGACAGCGGTACAGGTGCTATGAGTGATAATCAGTGGGCAGGTATGATGCTTGGTGACGAAGCTTATGCAGGAAGCAAAAACTATTATCATATCTGTGATGCAGTAAAGGATATTTTTGATTATAATTATGTTGTTCCCACACATCAGGGAAGAGGCGCTGAACAGGTATTATTCCCGTTATTGGTAAAGCCTGGTCAATATGTTTGCAGCAATTTCCACTTTGATACAACAAAGGCTCACGTTGAGCTTTCAGGAGCTAAGGCAAAAAACTTTCTTATCCCACAGGCAACAGATACAGGCACCTACTATGACTTTAAAGGAAATTTCAATATTCCTGCTTTGGAAGCATTTATTGAGGAAGTTGGATCAGAGAATGTTGCATTCTTTATTATGACAGTTACAAATAATTCAGCCGGTGGACAGCCTGTTTCAATGGCAAACCTCAAAGAACTGAGAAAAGTTGCCGACAAATATGGCAAGAAAATAGTAATGGACTCTGCCAGATTTGCAGAAAATGCAATGTTCATCAAAAAGAGAGAAGCCGGATATGAGAATACTTCGGTTAAAGAAATTATTAGAGAGATGTACTCTTATGCGGATATGCTGACTATGAGTGCAAAGAAGGATGCCATAGTTAACATGGGTGGTATGATTGCCGTTAAAGATGATGAAACTGTATTCAAAGGAGCTCAGGCAAGATGTGTACCTATGGAAGGCTTTGCAACTTACGGCGGTTTATCGGGCAGAGATATGGAGGCATTGGCAAGAGGTCTCTATGAAGGTATCGATGAAGATTATTTGGAATATCGTTTAGGACAGATTAAATACCTTGGAGACAAGTTAATGGAGATTGGAGTGCCTATTCAGTTCCCAACGGGTGGTCATGCAGTTTTCGTAGATGCAAAGAAAATTCTTCCGCATATCCCTGGAGAAGAGTTCCCGGCACAGGCCTTGTGTAACGCACTGTATCTTGCATCAGGAGTTCGTGCGGTAGAAATCGGATCATTCCTTCTCGGCAGGAATCCACAAACAGGGAAACAGGAAGCATCTCCGTTGGAGTTGGTCCGCTTAACAATTCCAAGAAGAGTTTATACTCAAAGTCATATGGATAAAATAGTTGAAGGCTTCGCAAAGGTAATGGAACAAAAGGACCAGTTGGTCGGATTGACCTTTGACTATGAACCTCCGGTTTTGAGACATTTCTTAGCTAGATTGAGACCATTGGACAAATAACAAAAGATAATTTAATTCATTTTTGCAATATTTAAAGCTCTCTTAGACCATAATAGTTATATCTATTTCTTCTTTAGGAGAGCTTTTTTAGATATTGTCGGTTAAAGCCGGTTACAGTATAAACAATTATTTAAACCTAGCAATTATTCTTGGGAGGTCGCCTATGAGAGAAACATGGCAAAGCAGGAAAGGGTTTATTTTTGCAGCCGCAGGAGCTGCAATCGGGCTGGGAAATTTGTGGAGATTTCCGTTTCAAGCCTATAAGAACGGTGGGGGAGCATTTCTATTACCCTATTTCGTAGCACTGGTTACTTGTGCAATTCCTCTAATGATTATGGAATATGCATATGGTCGAAAGATTCAGGGAGGATCAGTAAAAGCATTCTCAAATCTAGGAAAGAAGTATGAGGTTTTTGGTTGGCTGCAAGTAATGATACCAATTATTGTAATGACATATTATTCTGCAATTATTGCTGTATCGGTTATTTTTATGTTTTACTCATTGGGTCATGCTTTTGGAATTATAAACTGGCTTTCAGACCCTGGGCCAATTATGGGTATGGTTACAGGAAGTGCTAAAAACGCATTGGATTTGGGTGCTGGCATAAGTGTCTATATCTTAATCGCAGTAATCGTAGTTTGGCTCGCAAATTGGCTTATAGTAAGAAAAGGTATTTCGGGTGGAATAGAAAAAATGTCAAACTTTTTCACTCCAATGTTAATGATCCTTATGCTGATTTTCATGGTTAATGCTATACGTTTAAACGGAGCTACAATCGGGTTAGAAGCTCTTTTCAAACCTGACTTCTCAAAGATTTTGGATCCCGGAATCTGGGTATCTGCTTATGCACAGGTATTTTTCTCTACAACGCTGGCTGTTGGGGTTATGATTGCATATGGTTCATACCTGCATAAAAAAGCTGATGTTGTAAACAGCGCTTTTATTACCGTTCTTGCAAACTCAAGCTTTGACCTTATTGCAGGAATCCTGGTATTCTCAACATTAGGTTACCTTGTTAACAGTATGGGAGTTGAGTTTACTTCATTCGGTACAGGCGCAGGGGTTGCGTTCATCGCATTTCCGATAGCTATTTCAACGATGTCAAGTAATGTAGTGGTTCAGGGTTTGTTAGGCTTTGTATTCTTCTTCTGCTTGTTTATTGCCGGACTTTCTTCCAGTATTTCAATGTTGGAATCCTTTGCTACAGCAGCACTCGACAAATTTAATATCTCCAGGAAAAAGCTCGTTTCCATTATTTCAATTATTGGTTTTATCGGAAGTGCATGCTTTGCGAGCTACGCAGGGTTTAACTATATTCTTGATATAGTTGATGCGTATGTGGGTAACATAGTTATTGCTGGTCTTGGGTTGATTGAGGTAATACTGATTAGCTATATTTACGGAACAAAGGAACTTAGAGAGGAAGCCAACAAATATTCTGATTTCAAAGTAGGAAAATGGTGGGATTACTTGCTGAAATACTTTACACCATTACTCCTGGGTGCAGTTGTCGTAACCAATATATTTAATTTGGTAACAGGACTATTCAGTAAGGACACAGCAGGTGTTATTTCAAATATAGTATATGGTTGGGGAATTGTCTTGATTATGATTGGAGCATCAGTGATATTCTATAAGAGAAAATGGACATCAATTTCACATGAATAAAAATTGGAGGGATTTAAATGTCTGCAGGTGCAATCATTATGATGTTGGTGGGATGTGGAATAGTTTGGGGCGGTTCGGTTGTAACAATACTGATCGCATTGTCTGTTGATAAGAAAAACAAACTTAACAAGAGCAATCCGTAAAGATATTTTTATTAAATAATAAGACAAAGGATATTTTAATTAGAGTTATTCTTAATTAGAATATCCTTTGTTTCAGTTTTTTTTAAGGAGGAGAAGAAATGAATATAGAAATTATACCGCTGATGGAAGGTTTATCAAATGCCACATTAAAAGCTTTTATCCAACAACCGTCGTTAGATAATAAGTCTCTAGGTAAACGGCCTGCGGTTATAATATGTCCTGGCGGGGCTTATCTTGGTATAAATGAAAAAGAAAGTGATCCGGTAGCGCTTAAGTTTTTATCTGCCGGATACCATTCGTTTGTATTGCAATATTCTGTCGGTACAGAAATGGCCAGATTTCCAATGCCATTTTTAGATGTTGCCAAGGCAGTAATGACTATACGCCAGAATGCCGGAAGATGGTGTGTGGATTCAGATAAAATCGTTCTATGCGGTTTTTCGGCAGGAGGATATTTAGCTGCAACCCTTGCGGCGACATGGAGGGAGGCTTATTTCTCCGAGGCGCTTAATGCGGAAAGCCAAACCTTTAAGCCAAACGCGTTAATTTTAGGATATTCTTTATTGGATATACAACAGTTTAAAATACAAAATATGATGAAGAACCCGGAAATGCAGCCACTTCTGGATATGATTTTTACTACCGTTTATGGGTCAATAAATCCGGATCAAAACATATTAAATAGATGGAGTTTTATGGATAAAATATCATCTGATATGCCGCCCACATTTTTATGGAATACTTCTGAAGATGCTCTGATAGATATTGATGAGAGTCTTTCCCTGGTTAAAGCCCTTTCAAAAAATAATATTTCATATGAATTTCATATATTTGAAAAAGGTGCTCACGGGTTATCATTAGGAGATCAAACTGTAGGTTATTCTGAGGCTGAAATGCAAAAACATCTAAATACACCTAAATGGATAGACTTAGCGTTGAATTGGTTAAAATCCCTTTAAAATTTCTATTTTATTTTTAGTCATAAACTTGGACAAAGCTTAATATATATTATTAATGAATAATTAAATAATATTCTAATGAAAAGGCTTAGGAGATGAACCATTATGACTAATATAATCGAAAATGACAATTCTGTAATGTCAAGAACTGTCCCCAATTTTACACCAGTTGGCAGTAATGCTTTAACTGAAAAGGGGACCACTCCAATATATAAATCTGTTGAACAAGACATTTTACCTTTTCTAAATTTTAGTTTAAAAACAATTATAAAAAATTTCAGTTCCGACAAACTTAATAGTTTTCAGGAAATTCGCCTGAGAGCCGGAAAACCTCTTATGGCTTTTTACAATAACGAAGATTGGTTTATAACCGAAACAGGGAAGCTGACAAAGGACATAAAAGAAGCTTATATTGTGTTGCAACAGGAAATAATAAAATCTCTTGAGCTGATGAGTGAAAATTCTGTCTATGCGTTTCAGGACGAAATTCGAATGGGCTATCTGACACTTCGCGGAGGCCATAGAGTAGGACTAAGCGGTAGGACTGTCATGCAGGAAAATCAGATCAGAAATATTAAGGACTTTAATGGTCTCAATATCCGTATAGCCAGAGAAATTCAAGGCTGCAGTAATAATATAATCAAATATATTAAAAAGAACAGCTACGATGTTTACAATTCGCTCATTATAGGGCCGCCACAATGTGGTAAAACAACTATTTTAAGAGATCTGTCAAAAACACTCAGCAATGGCGGATTAAAAATAGGTATTGTAGATGAAAGATCAGAAATAGCTGCCTGTTATAAGGGTATTCCTCAGAATGATGTAGGCGTTAGAACAGATGTCCTTGATGGCTGCCCAAAAACGCTGGGCATGGAGATGCTTTTAAGAAGTATGTCCCCTAATGCCATAATTACTGATGAGATCGGGACTAACGGAGATAAGGATGCAATTCTAAAAGTATTGAATTCCGGAGTGAAAATAATTGCTTCTGCCCATGGCTACAATATTTCTGAGCTAAAAATGAGGGAGGAGCTTTTAGCGTTAATAAAATCAGCTGCTTTTGACAGATATTTTGTTTTAAGTTCAAAAAATGGTCCCGGTACCCTTGAGGAAGTGGTTGATTCCCAGAATGCCACAATATTCAGGAGGTGAAGGAATTTGGTTATAAAGGTAATTGGTTCTGTATTGTTGGTATGTGCCACAAGCCTGATAGGCTTTTCGCTTGCAGCCGATTGCTCCCGAAGACCCAGGGTACTTCGGGAATTTCAGGCATTGATGCAAATGTTTGAAAATGAAATAAGTTATCTTTCAAATTTATTGGCTGATGCTTTTATAAGAATATACAAAACATCAAATACCGAAGCAGCTGTTTTATTTAAGGATGCGGCTGTGAATCTTGAAGTAAGCGGAACAACTGCAGATTCTGCATGGGAAAAGGCAGTAGAGGAAAACTATCAGAAGCTGGCGCTAAATAAGGAGGATAGGTCAATACTGCTAAACTTTGGGAAAATGCTTGGCAAATCGGATTTGGAAGGTCAGATAAATAATATTAAATTAATATCATCACAGTTGAAGCTTCAGGAGCTCAAAGCAGAAGAAATGAAAGCAAAAAACGAAAAAATGTATAGAAGTCTTGGTGTTTTAAGTGGGCTGGCTATTGTGATAATCCTTTTTTAGTTATAATGCCGGTTAGTTAATATATTTATGGTAAAAACGCATTTGGAGGTACTTATGGGAGTGGATCTTATTTTTAAAATAGCTGCAATAGGTATTCTTGTTGCAGTCTTGAATCAGGTGCTTATACGATCAGGTAGAGAGGAACAGGCTATGATGACTACACTGGCCGGTATTATAGTTGTTTTGATGATGGTGTCAAAAGAAATTGCAAGCTTATTTGATGCAGTGAAAACCATGTTTCAATTTTGATATTACATAAATTTATATATGAGGATACATATGATATGGATATACTTCAAATTGTTTGCATCGGGGTAATAGCAGTAGTACTGTCGTCTATAGTAAAAGCGCAGCGGCCTGAATTGGCTCTGCAGCTGAGCATAGCTACCGGGATACTTATATTTCTTCTGGTTGCAGTGAAACTATCAGCTGTTATTGAATTTATTCAAACCTTCAGTAAAAGGGCGGATATAGATGCGACTTATATAACTATACTTTTAAAAATAGTAGGTATTGCTTATATAGCTGAGTTTGGAGCTGAAGTCTGTAAGGATGCCGGTGAGTCTTCCATAGCATCCAAAATTGAACTGGCAGGTAAAGTAACTATTGTTATTCTGGCAGTCCCAATTATTACATCACTTTTAGACCTTGTTATAAAGCTGATGCCTTGATTAATCTTTTGGGGGTGAAATGTTTTATGTACAAAAGATGCGTGTTTATTGCTGTTATAATTCTATGTATACTCTGTCCGTTCCGAGCAGCTGCAGAAACGAATGATCAGAATATTGACACTGAAGGCTTGATTAATGAGCAGCTTCAGTCCGGTGAAAACAGCGGTATCAGTGAAAGTATTAAAAAGTACTATAATGAAGAATCCCAAGAGCTTTTTCCGGAGTTTGATCCCCAAAAAATATTATCCGAAGCAGCTAAGGGAGATTTTAAATTCAGTATACCCGGTATTTTGAAAACAATAGGCAAATATCTTCTGAATGAAATATTTGTAAATATAGATATCCTTGTAAAAATAATAATTTTAGCTGTAATCTGCGCAATATTAAAAAATCTTCAAAATTCATTTTTAAGTGAAAGCGTTGGAGAACTTGCGTTTTTTGTCTGTTATATAGTTATTGTATCTGTTCTTATGATTAGTTTCAGTACTGCACTTAGCATGTGCAACACCATTATAGATAATATGGTGAGCTTTATGCATGCCATTATTCCACTATTGATTACTTTGCTGGTATCAGCAGGCAGCATTTCATCGGCAGGGATATTTCAACCCATACTTGTAATGCTTGTTGAGGTTGCAGCCACAATAATTAAGAACTTTTTTATTCCATTGATATTTTTAGTTACTGTTTTAAATATAGTAAACAATATTTCAGACAAAATCCAGTTAACAAAGCTTTCCGGATTCCTAAAGCAGATTTGCTCCTGGGGGCTGGGCTTTATACTTACAATCTTTATTGCGGTAATATCAATCCAGGGTTCTATGGGCGCAGTGGTGGACGGTGTAACCAGTAAAACAGCAAAATTTGCCATGGGAACTTTTATACCGGTGGTGGGAAAGTATCTGGCTGATGCAGCAGATACAGTGATTGGGTGCACATTGTTAATAAAAAATGCATCAGGATTAATAGCGATGATTGGCATTATTATTATTTGTTTGGCGCCTCTATTGAAAATATTAGCGTTGGTTATTTTGTACAAACTAGCTTGTGCATTTGTTGAACCAATATCGGACAGGAAAATAACAAACTGCCTCAGTGATATGGCAGGTTCATTAACATATATACTTGGCCTGACTGCATCCATTGCAGTTATGTTTCTGATAGTTATTACAGTTGTAGTCAGCACTACAAATTTATCGGCAATGATAAGATAGCAAGCTCTGTATTTTGGTAATTAACACATCTTAGTGTCGCTGGGGGTTAATATGCTTGAATTTTTAAGAGGCTGGATTATTAATATCGTAACTATTTCAATTGTTCTAATACTATTTGAGATAATCATTCCAACCAGTAAATTAAAAAAGATATTAAATTTGGTGTCTGGATTTGTGCTGCTAATTGCAGTGATAAACCCGTTTCTGACATTAAAAAACGGAGACTTTAAACTGAGTGACCAGCTTCTGACTGACAGTTTTTATATTGATAAAAAGGAAATAGAAGCCGGCAGTAAGGTTTTTGAAGAAAAGCAGATAAAACAGATTTCTGAAGTTTATAAAAGAAAGCTGGTTGCAAGAATAGAGGAAGAAACCAACAAAATTGAAGGTGTTTCCGGGTCAAAGGTAAGCGTTGAAATAAATGAAGACTATGAAACTGAGAAATTCGGTGAATTAAATAAAGTATATATAGAACTGAAAAAAGGAGAAAAGCAGACTGACAGTATAAGTGTAAATCCGGTAGTTTCAGTTAAGAGGGTTAATATAAAGGCCTCGGATAAAAAGGATACTAACGTGGAACAAAAACCGAAGGAAATTGATAGTGAAACGAAGAAATTGACCGAACTGGTAAAACAAAACCTGGTTAAGTCACTGGAAATACACGAAGACAATATTGTTGTTACAATTAGGAACGACTAAATAACTTTTTATAGTATGGGGGGATTAGGGATGTTGAAGTTCAGTAAAATTTTTAAAGACATATGGAAAAGAATCAGTAAAGGTGGGAGCAAGAAACTTATCGAAAAGGTTGCAATAATTGCCATAGTAGGAGTTATATGCCTTATAGCTGGAAGTGTGCTTTTTGAGGATGTTGTTCCCAAAAAACAAGAACCAGTGGCTGCCTCAGACCTTGAAACATTTAAACAATCTGAAGAGGGGCAAAAACAGGATCTTGAGAAAAACCTTCAGTCTATACTGTCTAAAATTAAAGGGGCCGGTAAAGTCGATGTTATGATAACTTTTTATTCCAGCAACGAGTCAATTCCAGCGGTTGATAAAAAAACAAGCGAGAACGATACTCAGGAGAGAGATAAGGAAGGAGGGACCAGGTCAATTAAACAATCCGATGAGGATAATTCTATTATCTATGAAGAAAATCAAGGGGTAAAAAAGCCTTTTATAGTTAAAGAGATATTGCCTGAGGTAAAAGGTGTGGTAATAGTGTCAGACGGAGCCGGTGATGCAGTTATAAAAAGCAATCTGGCAAAGGCAACAGAGGCTCTTCTGAATGTTGCAATTTCCAAAATTCAGGTATTTGAAAGATATCAAAATTGAGGAATGACCAAATAATAACTTCCGATTCCTTGAAAAATTATTTATAGAAAGAGAAATAAACTGCACTGGAATTGAATATACATAATCTTGAGATAAGAAATAAAGAGTAATAAATTATAAATATTGTTAGGAGGGTCTAGGTAATGAAATTTTTAAAGAGAAAACAGATTATTGTACTTTCACTTGTATTAATGCTAGTTATTGCAGGCTATCTACAGTACAGCTATAACAAGAGCTCACAGTTTAGTGAGGAAGACTCTACCATCGGTGATGCTGTATATGTTGATAATGTTGAGGTAACTACTGATGAAACCTCAACGGGCGATGCAGGTAAAGCAGTTACCGCATCAAAAGAGGCTAATAACTACTTTGCTCAAGCAAAAATGGATAGAGAAGTAGTGAGAGACAAGGACATTGAAACAATGAAAAATATTGCTGAAGATCAATTGGCAAGCAAAGAAGCAAAAGAGGCAGCATACGATAAAATGATGGAAATAGTAGATGTTTCCCAGAAAGAAGCCAACATAGAAACACTTATAAAGGGAAAAGGCTTCAGCGATGTTATAGCTCTTTTCGCTGACGATGGAAGTGTTGATATAATCGTAAAGGCTCCTGCAATAACAAAGGCTGATGCAGCAAAAATAGCTGACATAGTAGTAAGACAGGGCAATGTAGCCTTTGATAAAATTGTTATTAAGACCATGTTTTAAGTTCAAAAAAAGTACAAATAATATTATGGGTTATCTTTGAAAAAGGATAGCCTTTTTATTTTTAAAAAAGACCAAAGAATTTACCTCCAAACTAAAAATTTTACATTTGTTTTTTTGTTCTTTTAGTTTATAATTTAAGCAGCGGGGTTTTCAAATTTAATAATATTTAATAAGTCTCCTTGTTAAAGGTTTTACATAACAAATCATAATGTAAATATTTTGGCAAGGATTTTTATTTTAAGTAATCCAATTGTCATCGAAAAAATGGAAAAGCAGGTGTTGCATATTGAAGGAACTAATCAAAAAGTTTTCTGGCTTTTATTATTCATTATCAATAAGAAAGAAAATAAGTATTCTATTTATTCTTGCTTTTTCAATTGTGCTTGCTATTCTTGCAATACTCACATATAAGGTTTCTTCAAATATACTGATTAATAAAGCGGTTGATAATACCGTACAGAATATCAATCTTGTTTTAAAACAGTTTGATATTATATTTGACAATGCCGAAAACTATTCCAAAATAGCTATTACGGACAAAAATGTGCAGGATATATTAGATAATGTCAGCCCTGAAGATCCACTCGTACTTTACAATAATGAGAAGATTATACAGAATATTCTGGGAAATATCATATACCCGAAGACATTTATTGACTCTGTGATGATTTATGATACTTACGGTAATATCTATGATTCAGGAGGAATAATGATTGATAGCGAAATCTCAAATACTGTTCCGGAATTTTCTCAGTATGATAAATCTCTGCTTTGGATTGATACTCAGAGGAGCAATTACCAAAGGGATCTGATGAATTTTGATATAGTCACATTATTTAGAAAAGTACAATCTGCACAGACGGGTAGGTTTATTGGTGCAGTAGAAACATGCATAACAGAAAGATATATTTCAAGCCTGTATTCGAATATCAAGCTTGGAGAAACAGGAGAAATTTTTGTCGTAAACTTAGATGGACAGATTGTTTCTCATACAGATAAGGAACTTGTATATAAAAACATCAGGAATGAGCCTTATTTCGACTGGATAGAAAAGGGAGAAGGAGGCAAGATTTTTTTAATAAATAACATCAAATATCTTGTTGTGTGCAGGCATTACCCAAGATTAAACTGGATTATTACAGGACTGGTTCCTCTTGCCGAAGTTACAAAAGATAACAGGGATTTGACGGGGTACATACTTTTAATAGGTATAACCTGTGTAATACTAGCAGTATTTCTTTCAATAATGATAGCAGCATCAATAACAAATCCCCTGATTAAGTTAAAAAAGGCGATGAAATATATAGGAGACGGGGATTTTGAAACCAGGGTCCATACCAACTCAAAGGATGAAGTAGGTGTCCTGGCAATGGAATTCAATAAGATGGCTAAAAGAACATCAGAGCTCATGAGCAATATTTTTAACGAACAGAAGAAGAAGAGAGAATATGAATTGGCACTGCTGCAGTCTCAGATAAATCCTCATTTTCTTTATAATACACTTGAGAGTATATGCGGACTGGCCGAGCTGAATCGAAATGATGAGATTATCAATACTGTAAGTAAACTGGCTGCTTTTTACAGAGGAGTGTTGAGTAAAGGCAGCAATGTAATACCTGTAAGAGAAGAGATAAACATTACCCGAAACTATCTTGAGATAATAAAGGTCCGTTATGGACAATCCTTTGATTATTCATTCGAACTGGATGAAGAAGTGTATCGGTTTAACACCGTAAAGCTTGTTTTGCAGCCTCTGGTGGAAAATTCGATTTCACATGGTCTTAGAAATAAAAAAGGTAAAGGCCTTATTGTTATAAAAGGTTTTGTGGATTCTGACAAAGTAAATCTGCATGTAATAGATAATGGGATTGGGATGAAGCCCGAAGATATAGAATTTATCTTTAAGCCGCAAGGCATAGACTACAAAACTAAAAGCTTTGGGATAAAGAGTACGGATGAAAGAATAAAACTATATTTTGGTTTGGACTACGGTCTGGAAGTTGACAGCACATACGGGGTTGGTACTACTGTTAAGGTGTCCCTGCCGGCGAGGGAAATCGGAGGGTAAATTATGATAAATGTTATCATTGTAGATGATGAATACCTGGTGAGAGAGAGAATAAAAAAGTGCATATCCTGGGAAGCGCTGGGATATACAATAGTTGGTGAAGCAGCAAATGGAGAAGACGCACTTTCACTAATAAAGGAGCTTTTGCCCCAGATTGCAATAGTTGACATAAATATGCCTTTTTTAGATGGACTTGACTTTTCCAGAATAGTCAGGGAAAGATATCCGGGTACAAAGGTTATCATTCTTACCGGATACAGCAGTTTTGATTATGCAAAAAGCGCAATACAGGCAGGAGTCGCAAACTACCTGCTAAAGCCTATAAACAAGGATGAGCTTGTTGATACCCTGAATACGCTGAAAATTGAGATAGAAAGAGATACTCAGGCCAGAATACAATTCGATAAGCTGAGAATGGATTCTAAAAAGAGTGATATTATTTTAAAAGAAAGATATATATCAACGCTGCTTGAAGGAAATATTGCAGCATCTAGTGGGGAAGATTCAGGGGAGATAAATATGTATTGTCCGGCTTTAAAGGAAGCCGATAGTTTTGTTGCAGTAGTGGATATTGATCGGATTGATCAGATATGCAGCAATGAGAATGATAAACAGTTGTGGCGTTTTGCCGTGCTGAATATTTTCGATGAGATTATCTCTGAATATTGTTCTTATGAAATTTCCTATGATTCTGGCGGTAAGGTAGTAATGATTATAGCACCCGACTCAAAAGAGCAATATGAAGCATATTTCAGGAGATTATTTGAAAAGGCTAAAAAGGCCATAAAGGAGCATTTGCATTTTACTGTAACTGTAGGTGTAGGGAACATGTACTTTGGAATTGGGGAAATAAGCTTGTCGTATAGGGAGGCTGTTACTGCACTAAAAAATAGGGTTATACTGGGAGGTAACAACATAATTAAATACGGCAGCCTGGAAAAAAAACTAAATGTTCCTAAGGAGTTGGCCACTGTAAGACAGGCTATGCTTATAAATATGCGTCTTGGAAATACAAGTTCGGTGAAAGAAAAGCTGCATATGACAATATTTAATATATATGAAAATAAACACACCATTGAAAGCCTTACTCTGATATTATCAGAATTATTGGTCACTGCTACAAGTTTTGCGAATGATAATGGCATTGATATTACAGATTTTATTGGTAAAAATTTAAATGCAGAAGCTATAATAACTGAAAAAGAGGATATATCTGGGATTGAGAAATGGGCAGAGGAGTTGTTTGTTCGGCTCGTTGAAAGAGTTAATGGCTCCAGACAGACAAATACTGCAAGGGTAGTAGATAAGGCAAAAAGCTATATTGATTCTAATTTCTCAAAGGAAAATCTGGATTTGGAAGGCATTGCAAGTAATATATTTATAAACGTATGCTATTTGAGCAATATTTTTAAAAAAGAGACAGGTAAAACAGTCATAGAATACCTCAGAGAATGCCGGATGGAAAAGGCAAAAAAGTTAATGGATGAAGGGGTAAAGAATCTCTATAATATCGCTGAAAGAGTAGGCTATAGTGACCCGCATTATTTCAGTAAGTGTTTTAAAAAGTATTTTGGGATATCACCTTCAAAGTATATGGAAATGAAAGTTAGGAACAACTAAAGATTTTACCCTTAAAACAAAGATTGTACATTCAGAAAGTAAGTCAGGGGCGATATAATATAAGCATAGCAAACGCGTCAGGCCTGACGTTTAGATGCAGCTCAAAAACTGTAGAGCAAAATATTAAAAGGAAGAATAGGGAGGAAAAAAGATGTTTAAAAAGACCTTAAGCATTGTACTTGCCTTGACGATGGTATTTTCATTAGTAAGCCTTACAGGATGCGGTTCCGGCGATGATAAAAAGACCGATGCCACACAAAGCAGTGTAGCAAGTAAAGACACTCAGGCTGAAAAAACACCTATTGCTGAAAAAGTAACGATCAGAATATTGACAAGATGGTCAACAACTGCAAGCAGAGATGTTGCATTCAAAAACAGAATTGCTAAGTTTATGGAGGAAAACCCTAATATAACTGTTGAAGATGAATCAGTAAATGATGAGAATACTTTCAATAATAAATTCAAGACTGCAGTTGCAACAGGAAATGTTCAGGAAATCTGGATGAACTATGGCGGAGAACCATTTAAGCAATATGCACAGAACAATGTTGCTATGGATCTTGAACCAATAATAAATGAGGATAAGGCATGGTCGGAGAAATTCCTTCCGCTGTTTGATACCTGGCGTTATAGCGATGTTCAGGGAACTTATGGTATCCCATCGGAATTCTATGCATTGGGAATATACTATAATAAAGATTTGTTCAAAAAGATAAATGCGGAAATTCCAAAAACATTAGAGGAGTTTGCTGAAGTATCCAAAAAGTTCTTAGAAATCGGAATTACACCAATGATGATGGGCGAGAAGGATAATTTCAGAGGAGGGCATCTATTAAGCGTACTTTCAATGAAAAAATTTGGTTTCCAAAAGAGTCTTGATCTGGCTAGCAGAAAAGCAAAATGGGACGATCCGGATATGATTTCTCTGCTGTCATTAATGAAAGATTGGCAAGATATAGGGATATTTGGCAAGAACATAGTAACTCTGGATGGTAATTTGGCAACTCAGGCATTCGTTACTGAAAAATCAGCAATGAAATTTGATGGAACATGGTTCCTTGAAGAGATTGCAAAATCTCCTATCGCAGGTAAGGTTGGAGTAATGCCTATTCCTGGTTTTAGTGACAAACCGGAGTTCAAAGATACATGGTTTGGCGGTGCAGGCGGATTCTCAGTTTCAGCTGCTATAACCGGAGCAAAAAAGGATGCGACAATAAAGCTCTTAAAGTACATGGCGTCTTCAGAAGCATTCACATACTACCAGGAAGAATCAAAGGGTGGATTGTATCCTGCAAAAACAAATGGAGATCCAAGCAAGCTTGATCCTGTAACAATAGACTTCAGCAAAGCTCTTGAAGTAGCATCCGATATGAAGGGTGAAATAACCCAGTACGATTCGTTGCCACAGTTGATGGATAAATCAAGAAATGAAATTCAGGGTATGTTTGCAGGTAATAGTCCGGAAAAAACAGCAAAAGCTATTCAAGCAGAAATCGACAAATCTTCGAAATAATATAACTATATAGGCTGGTACTTAGTAAATCAAATATGGTTAAAACCATATCTGATTTACTAAGTTAGCTGGTTTGGGGGTAAAAACGTGACTAAAAGAAAGGGTTACTTAGTTCCGATACTATTTATTTTACCAGCATTTCTTTTGTACACCATATTGTGTGTCAATCCGATTTTTCAAACAATATACACATCATTTTTCAGTTGGAACGGTATTAAAGGTGTTCCGCTTGAATACGTAGGAATTAGAAACTACGCGGATCTTTTTACAAATGAAAGTTTTTACAGGTCTTTAAAGAATGTATTGGCATTTATAGTTTCAGGATTTGTAGTAATAATGCCTCTGGCTTTTGGATATGCCTGCATTATTACAAGCAGAATCAAAGCCGCTAAATTCTTTAAAACGGCATTCTTTATGCCGGTAGTACTTCCGCTTACTGCCGTTGGTCTTATGTGGCAGTTCCTTCTTAAAGGTGAAGGTGGTCTTGTAAATGTCGTATTGACACAATTGGGGTTTGGAAATATAACGATTGATTGGTTAGGTGAACCTTCCTTAGCAATTTATGTTGTTGTACTTGTAAATGCATGGATATATTCAGGATTAAATATGATAATATTCTCTGCCGGAATGGTTGCCATACCCGACGAGGTTTATCAGGCAGCCTCAATAGATGGAGCAACAGGATTTGCCCGTTTATGGCATATTACCGTTCCACTAATGAGGGAAACCTTTAAAATATTCACCATACTTAATATAACTCAGTCGCTGAGGGTATTTGGACAGATATATGTTATGACAGGCGGGGGACCTAATGGTGCAACTGATGTTCCAACTACATTGCTTTATAATGAATCCTTTAAATACAATCATTTTGGCATGGGCAACAGTATAGGTACTTTTATTGTTGTAGCAGCTTTAGTGGTTACAGTTGTATTGAACGGCCTAATGAAGGCAAAAGATGAATAAATTTAATATGAATGGCAGGTGATGTACAATATGCGTAAGGCTAAGCTAGATCCGAAAACAATAATTACTTATACTTTTTCAGTTTTTGCTTCTGTTATACTTATTTATCCGTTGATATTTTCAGTACTTTCCTCTTTCAAAGATAATAATGAAATATATGGACATATATTCAGTCTTCCCAAGGTGTGGCGTTTTGAAAATTATAAGGAATCCTTTGAAATTGCCAACATGGGTTTGTGTATTACGAATTCGATATTATACGCTGTCATATCAACTTTTCTTGCCTTAATATTGAGTTCAATGGTATCATTTATCATATCAAGGTATAGTTTTAAATTGAATAATGCCCTTTACATTTATTTTACACTGGGACTTATGGTTCCGGTATATTCTCTAATAATTCCCATATCAAAAATGGTCAGTTCAATTAAAGGCAGCAATAGTTATTTCGTAATGATAATCCTTTATCTTACATTCCAACTTCCCTTGTCAATATTTCTTATAACAGGATATATGCGGGGAATAAGCAAGGAAATTGACGAATCGGCAATAATTGACGGATGCAGTACTTTTAAGCTTTGGTACAAGATAATAATTCCGCTATCCATGCCGGCAATATCAACGGCAGGGATACTTGGATTCCTGGATATATATAATGACTTGATTTGGGCTGTAATGTTTATAAACAAACAGACCATGTATAATATTTCTCTGGGGCTGTTCTCGTTTGTGGGACAGATGGGCTCTGTGAAACAGGGACCTACATTTGCAAGTATCATACTTACAATTGTTCCAACAATAATAATATACCTGACTTTTCAGGAAAAAGTTGAAAACGGCTTGACTGCTGGAGCTGTTAAAGGATAGAAATTTAAAATTTGAATATTACGGGGTTGATTAAATGTCAAAAAAGATATTATTAGAAGTATGCTGCGGCTCAGTTGATGACGCCTTTGAATCACAACAGGGCGGAGCAGATCGTGTCGAGCTTAACTCGTGTCTTTTCTTCGGAGGACTCACTCCTACTGTAGGTTCAGTAAATGAAGCAAAAAAGAGGTTGAAAATACCTGTGATAGTTATGATACGGCCAAGAGGGGGCGGCTTTTGTTATACCGAATCCGAAATGAACGTAATGGAGCATGATGCAAGAGTTGCTATAGAAAATGGTGCTGACGGACTGGTATTTGGAATACTGAATGAAAACGGTACCATTGACTTGCAGAGATCTGAAAGGTTTATGAAGGTGGTAGGAGACAGAGTGCCTGTTGTTTTTCACCGTGCCTTTGATGTTATACCCGAGCCTTTTAAAGCTGTTGACCAGTTGGTTGATTTGGGGGTTAAACGTATACTTACAACAGGACAGAAAAACTATGTGTACGAAGGAATTCCTCTTTTGAAGGAACTAATTTCATATGCAGGTGACAGGATAGAGATTTTGCCGGGAGGAGCAATTGCAGGGCTGATAAATGAAATAGTCGATAAAACTGGATGTACGCAGGTTCACATGGCATCATTTGTAACAAGATATGATAACTCAACAGCCGTTAATCCGGAGATTTTTTATGGAGCTGCATTATATCCCCCGGAAAATGCGTATCAGTTGATTGACCGTAACGCTGTGGGTACAATGAGGTCAAAGCTTAACAGTTGTTTATAGAGATAACAAAGGTACTTTTGGATGACAGGAGTGAATAAAAATGGAAAAAACATATAATCCATATGAAAATATGCTTGAAGTGCTTGAAAAGGCAGCTAAGTTGCTTGGCTATAATGAAGATGATTATGTTGCTTTGAAATATCCGGAAAGAGAATTGAAGGTTGCCGTACCTGTAGAGATGGATAACGGGAGTATAAGAGTATTTGAAGGCTATAGAATACAGCATTCCAGCTCGAGAGGACCATGTAAGGGGGGAATAAGATATCACCAAAATGTAGATGTTGATGAGGTGAAGGCACTGGCTGCATGGATGTCACTAAAATGTGCAGTTGTAAATATCCCATACGGTGGTGGAAAGGGAGCCATAAAGGTTAACCCTGCAGAACTTTCAAAAAATGAATTAAAACGTCTTACAAGAAGATATACAGCAGCAATATTACCACTTATAGGGCCCGAAAAAGATATTCCGGCACCGGATGTAAATACAAATGCAGAAATCATGGGCTGGATAATGGATACTTACAGTATGTTCGCAGGATATACTGTACCGGGAGTGGTTACAGGAAAACCCGTTGAGATAGGTGGATCCTTGGGGCGCAAGGAAGCAACTGGAAGAGGGGTTGCAATTGTAACCAGAGAAATTTTGAAGCACCTGAAATGGAGTCCTGAAAATGTAAAAGTAGCAGTTCAGGGTATGGGAAATGTAGGTGGAACTGCCGCAAAGCTGCTTTTTGAAGCAGGTTACAAAATTGTCGCCGTAAGTGATGTGTCCGGCGGAATATATAAGGCAAACGGACTTGATATCGGCGACATAATGGATTTTCTGAAAATAGCAAATTGTGCTGAACTTACGGGTTATAAGAAGGATGGTGTGTCGCACATAAGCAATGAAGAACTGCTGACCTGTGATGCAGACATACTCATACCAGCGGCTCTCGAAAATCAGATAAATGGGGAGATTGCTGCAAACATAAAAGCAAAGATCATTGTTGAGGGTGCAAATGGGCCAACTTCAGTTGAGGCTGATAAAGTACTTGATTCAAGGGGAATTAAAGTTGTCCCGGATATTCTTGCAAATGCTGGCGGGGTAGTGGTTTCATACTTCGAATGGGTACAGAATATTCAGTCTCTGACCTGGGATGAGGATGAAATTAATAGTACGCTAGAAAGAATAATGGTTAAAGCATTTAATGAAGTCTTAACAACATCTGAGAATAATCTTGTTACACTTCGTATGGGAGCATATATGATAGCTCTGGACAGAATAATCAAAGCTAAAAAGATACGCGGAGTATTCCCATGACGAGTGTTCAGGAGGTAAATATATGATACTATCAAAAAAGGCTCTTTCAATAAAACCATCACCTACTCTTTCTATTGATGCGAAAGCGAAAAAAATGAAGGCAGAAGGAATTGACATAATAAGTTTTGGAGCCGGAGAACCGGATTTTGATACGCCGTTACTTATAAGAGAAGCAGCGATAAAAGCTATAAATGATGGCTTTACCAGATATACACCTGCAGCAGGTATAATTGAACTGAGAAGGGCTATCTGTGAAAAGCTGAAACAGGACAATAACCTGGATTATTCTGTTGAAAATATTGTTGTAAGCAACGGTGCAAAACATGCTATTATGAATGCCTTACAAGCTTTATGCAATACTGGTGATGAAGTAATAGTAATTGCACCGTACTGGGTAAGCTATTGTGAAATGATAGGATTATCAGATGCGGTACCTGTTATCGTTGAGACATCTGAAGAGGATGAATTCAAATGTTCCGCAAAAGAGCTAGAGAAGGCAATTACTGAAAAAACAAAAGCTATCATATTAAACAGCCCATGCAATCCGACGGGTATAACATATACCCGGGAAGAGCTTCAGGAGATAGCTGAGGTAGCCGTAAAACATAATGTATATGTGATTTCCGATGAAATATATGAAAAGCTCGTATATGACGGGAGAAAACATGTTAGCATAGCTTCACTAGACTCAAGGATCAAGGATTTGACTATTGTTATTAACGGAATGTCAAAAGCATACGCGATGACTGGATGGAGGATAGGCTATTCTGCATCAAATTCGAAAGTTGCTGCAATTATGGCAAATATTCAAAGCCACTGTGCATCAAACTCCAACTCTATTGCTCAGAAGGCGTCAGTGACAGCTTTGAGTGGAAGTCAGAATGAGTTGATTAAAATGGTCGACGAATTCTGTAAGAGAAGGGATTACATGGTCCAGAGAATAAATTTGACAAATGGACTATCATGTTTAAAGCCTGAGGGTGCATTTTATGTGATGGTGAACATACAAAAATTGATAGGTAGGACAGTTGAAGGGATATATATAAACAGTGCAGATGCTTTTGCAGAAATTCTTCTGGAGAAATTTTACGTAGCTGTAGTACCGGGAACAGCGTTTGGCTGCAGCGGATATATCAGGCTTTCCTATGCTGCCTCAATGGATAATATTGCCAAAGGGTTGTACAGATTGGAAGAGTTTGTATCGAAATTTGAACTACATTAATGGAGGTCATGGACATAAATATGGATAAGTTAAAATACAGGCAGATTCATCTCGATTTTCATACAAGCGAGTATATCCCTGAGGTAGCAAAGGATTTTAATGCCGAAGAATTTGTACAGACACTTCTTAAGGCAAATGTTGATTCTATTACATGCTTTGCGAGATGTCATCATGGATGGCTATATTATCCATCAAAGAAATTTCCACAGTTGATTCATCCGTCCCTTACAAATCATAACCTTTTGATCCAACAAATTGAAGCGTGCCATAAGCACAACATCAGAGCACCTATATACACAACAGTGCAATGGGATGGCCGCATTATGCGAGAACACCCGGAATGGCTTGCCGTTGATGCTGATGGTCAGTATATTGATACGCAGGGTGTCCCTAAGCCGCATTTTTATTACACAATTTGTTTAAACTCCGGCTATCGGGAATTCTTTAAAGAGCATTTGCAGGATATTATTGATGTGGTAGGCGCTGATAACATTGACGGTTTCTTTATGGACATTTTATTTAAAGCCGATTGCTGCTGTGAAAGCTGCAGCGAGAATATGAAGCAGCTGGGCTTTGATAGTACAAAAAAGACAGACCGATATTTATACTCTCTCCACATGCTGGATGAGTTCAAAACCGAGATTACTGAGTTTATACACGAAAGAGTACCAAAGGCGGAAATTTTCTATAATAGTTCACATGTCGGGCCTGCTTCAAAGCATAGTTTTAAGGATTATACTCATTTAGAACTGGAATCGCTGCCAAGTGGGGGGTGGGGATATGATCATTTTCCGGCTACTGCCAGATATGCCAGAACATTGGATAAAGATTTTATAGGAATGACAGGAAAATTTCATACTTATTGGGGAGATTTTCACTCATTAAAAAACAAAGCTGCCCTTGAGTTTGAATGCTTTAATATGCTTGCAATGGGAGGAGGCTGCTCTGTCGGAGATCAGCTTCATCCGTCAGGGAAGCTATCCGATGGTGCTTATGACCTGATTGGGCATGTTTATTCACAGGTAAAAGCAAAGGAGAGCTACTGTAAAGGTGCTGTTCCGCTGGCAGAGATTGCAGTTTTGACACCTGAAGAATTCTATACACAGGAAGAGCATGATCTGGGCATTCCCCCTGCACTAATAGGTGCTGTAAGAGTTCTACAGGAGCTTTCTTACCAATTTGACGTGATAGACAGCACTACACCGATGGATAAATATTCTCTTGTAATTCTTCCGGATGATATTGCATTCAGGCCAGATGTGGAGAAACGTATCAGAGAATATATTGAAAAGGGAGGCAGAGTGATTGGCTCGTATTATTCGTGTCTAGATACAGAAAATAAGGCAAATAGCATTTATGGTGTTTCATATGAGCGGGAATCACCATATTACAGAGATTTTATAATGCCAAATGATACTATAGGCAAGGATTTATTTAAGGAAGAATATGTAATGTATCTACGGGCTGCTAAAATTAAACTAAATGATGCTGAAGTTCTAATGAACAGTATACAACCGTATTTTAACAGAGAGGGAGAGAAGTTTTGCTCGCATCAGCATACGCCTTCTTCAGGGGTTAATGGCAGCCCGGCAGTTACAAAAAAAGAGAATGTTATATATTTTACGCATCCAGTTTTTAGAATTTATCGTAAAAATTGTGCAAAATGGTGCAAGGAGATTATTAAGGATGCAATTGAGCTTTTACTGCCTGAAAAACTGGTGTCCCACAACGGTCCGTCCACCATGCTAACAGCACTTAACCGGCAGGAAGAGCATAACCGCGATGTGCTTCATATTCTTCATTATATTACTGAAAAACGGTCGCAGGATATCTATACAATTGAGGATGTTATTCCTTTATACAACGTTTATTTTCGTGTGCAGGCAGGGAAACGAAAAGTAAAGTCTGTCCAAATTGTACATCAAATGTCTTATATCTCTTTTGAGCAGAACGGGGATTATCTGGAATTTATTGTTGACAAAATTGAAGGGCATACACTGGTATCTATTCAGTATTAAGGAGCAGGATGACTGCCTGGAAAGAGAGGTAAAATTTCTTATGAAAGACTATATTTTAGAATGCTGTGTCGATTCTGTTGAATCCGCAATCGAGGCACAAAAAGGCGGAGCAGAACGCCTGGAACTATGTGGGGACTTGATTGTCGGCGGAACAACACCGGGTATCAATCTATTTCTTTCAGTTCGTGAAAAAGTCAAAATAAAAATTCACGTACTTATTCGGCCACGATTCGGAGATTTCTACTATACGGATGAGGAATTCCAAATAATGAAAAAAGACATTGAATTGTTCAGAAATAGCGGTGCGGACGGCGTGGTTATCGGAGTTCTGAATAAAGACGGCAGTTTGGATACAGGAAGAATGCAGGAGCTGATTTCAGCTGCCGGAGATATGAGTATAACACTTCACAGAGCTTTTGATGTTTGCAGAGAGCCGTTTCAAACGTTGGAGGATGCAAAAAAACTTGGAGTTCATACTATTTTATCTTCTGGCCAAAAAAATAGTTGTTTTGATGGAAGAGAGCTATTGAGCCAGCTTGTGGAAAAAGCTGCCGGAGATATTGACATCATGGTTGGAGGGGGCGTGCGAAGCGCTGTAATAGAAG
>CAYQCA010000007.1:0-45088 GCA_964415835.1 uncultured Clostridium sp.
AACCAAAGCGGTACCCGCCACTTGTAGAAGTGGGGGACATCTAACTGCCTCGTTACAAATAAATATTTTAAAGGAGAAGATTCAAATGAACAATAAAACAACTTTAGTAATAATGGCTGCCGGTATGGGCAGCAGATACGGCGGTTTAAAGCAAATCGACCCGGTAGGGCCAAATGGTGAAATTATTATGGAGTACTCCATCTATGATGCCATTCAGGCTGGTTTCAGCAAGGTTGTATTTATAATAAAAGAAGAAATAGAGGAAACTTTTAGAGAGGTTATTGGCAAGAAAATTGAGGGTTTGATAGATGTCGAATATGTTTACCAAAAAATCGACAATTTGCCTGCAGGGTTCAGTGTTCCTGAAGGAAGGGTAAAGCCATGGGGAACGGGACATGCTGTCTTAAGTGCTAAGGATGCTGTGAATGGTCCTTTTGCAGTAATCAATGCCGACGACTTTTATGGAGCAACGACATATAAGCTTTTAAATAATTTCTTAACCTCGAATAACGATACACAAGATAAATATAAGTATTGCATGGTTGGCTTTATAGTGGAGAATACATTGACTGAAAACGGTCATGTAGCAAGAGGAGTATGTAATGTAGACAAGGCTGGAAATCTCATTGACATTCATGAAAGAACGAAAATTGTCAAATTTGGAGATGAGACAAAATATACCGAGGACGACCAAAATTGGGTTCTGATTCCGAAGGGAAGCGTAGTTTCAATGAATACATGGGGCTTTAACCCAAGCATATTCAAAGAGCTTGAAGAAGGATTCTCTCCATTTCTTGAAAATAATAAAAACAATATTTTAAAGGCAGAATACTTCCTGCCAACTGTTGTAGATAATCTGATAAAGGCTGGAAAAGCTGATGTAAAGGTCCTTTCAACAACTGATAAATGGTATGGGGTGACTTATCAGGATGACAAGCCTGTTGTAAAGAAATCAATTGGTGATTTGGTAGCGGCAGGACAGTATCCACAGAAGCTTTGGAAGTAGTAAAAAATTCTTATTGAAAAATAGGTATGTATGTAATATAATGATGCAATAGGTATAATTTGCCTATTGCATCGTTATAATGTAAAATATTATCAAAAACTGTTGAAGCGAGGGAATTATATGTATACTGATAAAACCTTGGTTTGCAAAGAATGTAATCAGGAATTTGTTTTTTCTGCAGGGGAACAGGAGTTTTATGCCGAAAAAGGTTTTCAAAATGACCCGACAAGGTGCAAAGCGTGCAGAAGTAAAAGGGATCATTCTTCATCGAAAAAAGAGTTATACGAAGCTGTATGTGCAGAGTGTGGACAACCAACCAAGATTCCTTTTAAACCTCATTTAGATAAACCTGTTTATTGCAGCAAGTGTTTTTCAAACAGGAAGTAATACATAACAGAATATTAATTTATTTTAAAATATATCAGGTTACTTAAAATTATTATTCAATTAAGAATGATAATTTTTAGTAACCAATTTTTATCTATGGCACCTAAAAATAATCCATAGAAAATCTTTAAATACTCCATACTTTGTTAATCTGAGTAATTCTATAATGGAATTAAATTAAATGATATAATAAAGAAAGCTATTTTATTAGGAGTATACATATATGATCTTCAAAAATAAACCTATCAAATATCAATTGATCATACATATGATTATTGTTTATGCTACTATAGTCTTGATACTTCTGTTGTCTTATAATATGGTTGCAGATATAATGATGTCTAAAAGCAAAACATATACTATCGACATGACTGCAAAAATAAAATCAAATATTTCTACATACTATGAAGAAATAAAGAAAATAACTACCTATATTGCATATAATCCATATACACAAATGTTTATGAAGCTGGGAACTTCCTTTGAAGATTATCTACTATCCAAGCATCTTGATAACGTATGTTCAAATTTCAGAAATATCAAGCTCAATATCATCGATATTATAATTTATGCTTCATCTGGAGACAGGTATTATAAAATGAGCGGTGAATTCAGTATTGAGCACTTCAAGAAAATATTACCGGAGGATATATCCAATGGTGATGTCTATAATACCGGATTTGAGGGAAAGAAAGACTATCCCAACACTAAAAGGGAGAGCTTGGTATACTATACAAATATATATTTGAATACTGAGGATGGTGACTTGGGTAAAAAGGCTGGAACCGTTGGAGTGGTGGTTGATAACAGACAGATATTTCAGGAAATAGAAAGGATTTCGGCAGGCGAATCAAATAGATATTATCTAATAGATAAAAATGGAACAATGCTTTATAACCAATATTCTGATATTGATGCAAGGGAATATACTAATATAAGAAATGAAATTAAAGAAAAAAATATCGGAGATGAAAAACAAGAAGTACTTGATATTGATAACAAAAATATACTGGTTTATTCTACATATATACCTGAAATTGAATGCAAACTTGTCAGTTTTATTCCATTAAGTGAGGTTTTCAAGGAACTGTTGATAGTTAAAAAAATTTTTATCTTTATTTTTATATGTGCAGCATTGGTTCTTACAATACCAATGAGTGTGCTGCTTAGAAATATCCTGCATCCCTTGAATAAGCTGATAGAGTTTATGAACGGTCTGGGCAAAGGGAACTTGAAATATTTAAAGAAAAAAATTCAAATTGACGGCTATTGGGAAATTATAGAGATGTCAAATAATTTTAATGATATGCTAAGCGAGATAGATAATTTAACCCATCGATTAATTGATACTCATTCGATGTTGTATGAAGCCGAGCTGGATAAACAGAAAATTGAGATATCCAGAAAAACGGCAGAGCTTGCATACTTGAGAAGCCAGATAAATCCTCATTTCCTTTATAATACACTTGAATCAATAAAAGGAGTTGCGTTAGATGAAAATGCACATAGAGTTTTTGATATGTTGAAATCTTTGGCCACTATTTTTAGATTTTCAGTCAAGGGAACAGATTTTGTAACACTGGAAGAAGAAATGAATATTGTTAATGCTTATGCACAAATCCAAATAATCAGATTTGGTGGAAGGATAAGTATTGAGCTTAATATCGATGAAAATTCAAAAAGAGTAAAAATACCTAAAATGATATTGCAGCCATTGGTAGAAAATGCAATATTTCATGGACTTGAAGGTTTGGAGCAAAATGGTATGGTAAAAGTCTCATCATTTATGAACGGAGACACTTTAATACTAAAGGTCGAGGATAATGGTGTAGGAATAGAGGAAGAAAAGCTTGAAAGACTTCGAGAAGTAATCTCCAAAGTAGGAAGATCAATAATTGAGGATTCGGCATACAGCATTGGGGTTTCAAACGTAAATAAGCGGATAAAGCTCATTTATGGTGATGAATGCGGGATAAGTATCAGTAGTAAAGCTGGATTTGGAACTTCGGTTACTTTAAAAATTGTAAATTCGGAGGTTGCCTATGCACAGAGTTTTTATAGTTGATGATGAAGAATTTGTTATAAAAAGTCTTACCGGGAGCATTCAGTGGAGCACTTTGGGATTTGAGGTGACAGGCAAAGCCACAAATGGCAGAGAAGCATTGGAATCGATAAGCAATATGGATGTTGATGTTGTGTTCTCAGATGTCAGAATGCCTGGAATAAGTGGCTTGGAACTGATCAAAGAAGTCCAGAAGATTAAACCCAATATTATATTTATTATCATAAGCGGTTATCCGGAATTTACCTATGTTCAAAAGGCTTTAAACTATGGTGCTCTTGGTTACTGCTTAAAACCGTTCGATGAAACTGAAATAAATAAACTCTTAACGAAAGCAAAAGGAATACTAAATAATCGCAGTAAAAATACTATTGACGATTTTTTCAGCTTTGCTGAATTAATTTACAACCCTGAAAAGAAAGAGATTTTGAAAGCAAAACTAATGGCGCGTGGGCTTGTATGCGATAGAGAAAACGGTCTTTTTGCAATATCGCTTAATTGTTCGGATTATCCGGAAGTAAAAAACTTTAAGCATTTTATATCTTTTATGACAGGTATCCAAAAGTATTATATGATTGTTCCCGCTGAATTTTTGATTGAACAAGCGTACAGAAGTTTTTTTGAGGGGCCTGACTTCAAAAATGTAAAAGGTATAGGTATCTCTGAGCCTTTTTTCTCTTTGGAAAGAATTCAAGATGCAATAGAAGAAGCAAATCTTCTGTCATATCAGTATTTTATCAGCGGTGAGAAAATATGCGATTACAGGATAAAAGAAAATTATAAAAAGGGAGATGAGGCGATAAACCGTTTTATAGTTGAATATATTAAGGAAAAGGGTCCTAATAAAAGTATACAGACAGAGATAGAAAAATTATCGGAAATTAATTGCATTAATATTAAGCATGCATTCGGAATATATAATTTTATTACATATTATAACTGTTCCGGTGATGAGCAAAGCCAGGACACAATATATGGCTTCGATAGTTTTACTAAGCTATTTAAAGACTTTAAAAGCATGTATAAATATTTGGCTGACTTATTGACCGATGAAAAGACCAGCAATATAAAAGAGAGCAGAAATATAAATTTTAATCAGGTTTTAAACTATATTGAAGGTAAGTTCAATACTGACTTGACCATGCAGGAAATTTCTGAAAGGTTTTATATAAACCCAAGCTATATAAGCCAGCTTTTTAGAAAAGAGATGGGCATTACCTTCACCGACTATGTTACAAAAAAGAGAATTGAATTGGCAAAGGTGCTTTTAAAAGATGAGAAAAGGAAGATGATTGATATTTCTCAGAAATGCGGATACAATGACTATTTTTATTTTATCAGATGCTTTAAAAAGTATGCAGGCACTTCTCCGGGACAGTATAGAAATGCTCTAAAAGGTATGAATTAGAAGAAATATGGATTATTTTTAGCTTTATCCATCTTTATAGATTCTAAAGATTTTGAATAACTTTCTAAAACAGGTCCATTTTAATTGCTTACCGGCTGATATAGAATGAAATTGCAAATAGCAAATAGCTTAATGCACATTTTATACAGGAGGTAAACATGGAAAATTCAGAAGCAAATATCGAAATAATTTCGAAGCCAAAAAAAAGCAATATTTTAAATCAAGTATTGAAATATAAAAGTCTTTATATAATGCTATTGCCAATGATAGTATTTTATCTTGTTTTTTGTTATGCACCAATGTATGGAGTTTCACTTGCATTTAAAACATATGACTACAGCAAAGGGTTAATTGGAAGCCCTTGGGTTGGTTTAGAGCATTTTAAAGAGCTGGTCAGCGACATGCAATTTTTAACTGCGGTGAAGAATACACTTATCATCAGCCTGGGTAAATTAATTTTTAACTTTCCGGCACCTATTTTGCTTGCACTGCTTATTAACGAATTAGCAAAATCAAAATTAAAAAAGTTTTACCAAACTGTGTTTACTTTGCCACACTTTATATCCTGGGTTGTTATATCCGGAATCATAATTAATATTTTCGGAAGCACAGGAGCTTTTAATCAAATAACTGCAATGTTTGGAATTGGACCAACCTCTCCATTGGTGCAAACAAATACTTTCAGACCAATGCTCTATATTACTAATGCCTGGAAAGAGATGGGATGGGATTCTATTATTTATCTTGCAGCTCTGGCAGGTATAAATCCTGAGCTGTATGAATCAGCGGAAATGGATGGTGCCAACCGTTTTCAAAGGATGATTCACATAACATGGCCGGGTATCAGGAGTACAGTATCTGTGTTGTTAATACTGGCAGTCGGCAATATAATGGGAAGCGGCTCAATGGATCAGGTCATCAACCTTTACAGTGCTCCTGTATATTCAGTAGCGGACATAATTGATACATATATCTATCGGGTGACGTTTACCGTGGGTGCTGATTTTGGATATATGACATCAATCGGATTGTCAAAGTCTATTATAAATTTAGTGCTGCTGTATTCGGCAAACATGCTCGCAAAAAGATTTGGAGAAGGGGGGCTCTTCTAATTTATGAATCTGTCTAAAAAAAATAAAGTAGGCGTATTTGAAGTTTTCAGCGTGACGTTACTTTCTCTGCTTGCAATATTGACATTATACCCATTTTACAATGTATTGATATTATCTTTTGCAAATCACGGTGAGGTTTTGAGAAGGAATAAATATTTATTGCCTTATTCGTTTGATTTAAGCTCATTCAAGACTATACTTGAGGAGCCGAGCTTTATAAGAGCGTTTTTTACGTCTGTTTTCATCACTATTGTAGGAGTAATGGTATGTATGATAGTCACTACTATGGGAGCTTACGCGTTGTCAAAGAAGAAGCTTCCGGGACGTAATGCTATTCTTGGTTTGATACTGTTTACCATGTTTTTTAATGGGGGTCTGATTCCGTACTATCTGGTTCTAAAAAATATAGGATTTGTCAATAAATTATCTGTTATGATTTTACCGGCAGCTGTAAGCACCTTTTATCTTATAGTTATGAAAAACTTTTTTAACGGGCTTCCCGATAGTGTGGAGGAATCTGCGAAGATAGACGGAGCAGGAGACTTCTGTATATTATTTAAAATAGTTATACCATTGTCGGCACCGATAATCGCAACTTTTTCACTTTTTTATGCAGTAGACAGATGGAACGATTGGTGGAGTGCTCTTATATTTATAAGTGACCCGAATAAAAATCCTCTTCAGATTTACTTGAGAGAGATGCTGATAAGCTTTAATGCCCAGATGCTCAGCGCTGCAGCAGCTGCTGCACTGGAAAATAAAAAGTCTGTTTATCTTGAAGGAGTACAAATGGCTGCAGTAATCGTTTCCATATTACCGATAGCAATTGTATACCCCAGCCTTCAGAAGTATTTTGTAAAGGGAATATTGATTGGGTCTATAAAGGAATAGGTTATAACAGCTTTGGCTGTTGTATATATTGAAAATTTTATTTAATTAAAGGGGGATAAAAATGAAAAGAATGTCAAGATTAATATCCTTTGCTGCTGTTGCTGCACTTTCACTCAGTATGCTGGCCGGTTGTGGCGGCAATGATAAAGCTGATCCAACGACCACTGAACAAACACAACCAACACAGCAGAGTACTTCGGCTTCTACTGTTGTAGAGGACCCGTTTGCAGAGAAGATGGATATATCGGTAGGAATTTGGGATATTAGCCCGGATTTGGGAAAACAGAAGGATCAGTTTTATGAAAAGATGTGTAAAGATCTCAATATAACAATAACTCCGAAACCATTGACATGGGATGATTATACACAGAAGATACAACTATGGGCTTCATCAGGTGAACTACCGGATGTATTTGCAATAGACGCTATAGGAACAACATATTATAGAAACTGGATAAAGCAAAATGTTGTAAAAGCTATTCCGGATGACCTGTCAAAGTACCCTACTTTGCAAGAATATATGAAGAATCCGGATTTTCAGGCGTTGAAGCAGGATGGGAAGTTCTATACAGTACCTAGAGGATTATTTGAATCTTTAGACTACTGCGCTCATGACAGAAATGTTTTCTACAGATGGGATTTAGCGCAAAAAGCCGGTATTACAAAAGAACCTGAAACCTGGGATGAGTTTAAGGCTATGCTGGCTGCAATTAATGAAAAAGACCCCGATAACACAGGTATAGGCGGTATGACTGCAGTAAATGTAAAGCAACTGGGCGGGTTCTTCTGGTTGTACAGCAACCCGGCAGCTACAAGTGACGGTAGCGGAAGCGATTTTAAGTGGATTAAAGAGGATGGAAAATTTGTTCCGGCAGTATTTTCAAAAAATGCTCTGCCATCTTTGCAAAATGCGAGAGATATGTATGAAAAAGGGCTTGTTGATAAAGATATAGCCCTTATAAAAGGACAACAGGGCTATGAGAAGTTTGTTAAAGGTAAAGCTTCTGCTGTATTATGTGTTTCCTACAATGGTTTAAATACGATTGTGAAAGAATGGAAAAAGGCCTATCCCAATGATACTAATATTCTAGATAAGATTAAGAGGATAAAATATTTTCCGGCAACTGATGGAACGGCATATCATGCTACTTTCAGGACATTCTGGTCTGAAAGCTATTTAAGCTCGAAAGTAGATGATAAAAAGATGGACAGAATAATGAGAATGTATGATTACCTTTTAAGCCCTGAAATAAAGGAGTATTTAAGATTTGGGGTTAAGGATGTTGATTATTCTAAAAATGGTGATGAAATTAAAACAATTACGACACCTGACGATCTGGCAATAAAACAACCTTCAGCTGTAATTTTCCTGGATTTAGCCAGTTATAACAACCAGTTCCAGTATGACAAAAATAACAAGACCTGGAACGAGGGAGTCCGGGATGCAGCAGTTGCAGACCTTGAGTACTCCAGAAAGGTTTCAAAGACTCCTGAATATAAAGCTGAGCTGACATATCTATCTACTCCTACAAAGGACAAATTTTCGGTATTTGACCATGAAGATCTGCTGAATATAATGCTTGGGAAAGAGGCTGCTGACAAGATGTGGGCAAATACTTTAAAACAATATGAAGCAAAAGGCTTGAGCAAGATGATTGAAGAAGTTAATGCCGAAGCATCCAAACAGGGAATAAACTAAAATAAATTCTAGTAATAGTTAATACAAATAGAAGGTGGATATCATTATTGCATATCCACCTTTTTGTAGCCGATGGTAATTGACTTTAGAGGAGGATTAATCGATGATACAGAATAATTACCCTTACTATGAAGAATACTGCCATGCTCCAAGCAGCGATGCTTTAAAGGATTTGTTTTATGTTCGGAGTATAGGATATTGCAGATGCGGAGAGGATTTCAAAGTTAAGAGAAATAAATTTGCAGACTATCATCTGATTTATACTTTATCTGGTAAAGGTTACCTTGAAATAAATAAAACCGTTTATATAAGTGAAAAAAACACTGCATTGCTTTTTTCAACAGCTACGCCCCATTGCTATTATACAAGTAAAAATGATTTATGGGAGCATTGCTACGTCTTTTTTGGAGGCAGAACAGTACCTTTTTTATTTAATAAAATTATTGAAAAAACCGGCTATTTAATTAATCTTGAAAATATAGATTATCATTTTGAAAGATTTTCAATACTGCTTGAGCAACTAAAAAACAATGACAAGCTTTCAGAAATACGGCATTCCTGTCTTCTGGACCAATTGTTAACGGATATCTGCTGCCAGCATAATAAACTTAAGGAGCAGTTACCCCCATTTATTCTTGAGGCAATTAAAATAATAGAAACCCACTTTAACACAAGGGATATCAACTCAAGCGGAATTGCTTTAAAGTTAAAAGTAAACCGCTCATACTTTTCGAGAACATTTAAAAAATTTACAGGAAATTCGCCCACTGACTATATTAATAAAATGAGACTTTCAAATGCAACGGATCTTCTAATGAACAGCAATATGAATATAAAGGAGATAGCATATTTTACGGGATTTGCATCAGAAAAGTCTTTTATAGAATATTTCAAGCTGCAGGAGGGTACCACCCCAAGTAAATACAGAAAAAATAATTCCAATGATAATAGAAAATCCAAGACTGTGTGTACAAGAGAAAGGACTGATTTTTAAATGATAAAATATAAAAAGAGATTCCTTGCGTATATCACAATTATTGCAATTATAATTTCATTTGCTACTTTCATATTGCTCAGACTTTCCTCAGATAAAAATAAAGAAAATTCGTTTGTTGCGACAGTAAATGGTGATCCCATCAGTGTTAGAGAATTCAAGAATACTCTGGCAAATAAAAGAGCTGATATTTTTACTTATTTTTGCGGAAAGTATCATGCAGAGGATAGTAACGATTTTTGGACAAAAAACTTCGGAGATGAAATTCCTATTGTATTGGCAAAAGAGCGGGCTTTAGCCGAATGCATTTCAGTGAGGATTTTATATGCTCTTGCACAAAAGGAAGCCCTGATACAAGATACCAGCTATTCGGCATTTCTAAAAGCTCTTAAGAAGGAAAACAAACGGCGCAAAGAGGCAGTAGCTAAGAATCAAGTTGTATATGGCCCTGTTGAATACAGTGAAGCAAATTATTTTGCATATATACTGAGTAATATGAAATCCAACCTTATTACGTGGCTTAAAGATACTGAACTAAAAAATGTTGATCAAATGGATTTGAATTCTGAGTTTGAAAAATTGCTGGGCGAGCTCGAAAAGCAGGCCGAAATCAAGATAAATCGGCCTGTTTACAGCTGGGTAGATATCAATTGAGTATTATTATTGCTTAATAGAGAGAAGCGGTGTGGCAAAACACTACTCCTCTCAAATTCGGCTGTACAATTTTACGGATATGATGCCTCTGCATTACTGGATACATCTAATGAGGAAGCCCAATAATATCCTGCTTTTCTTATCTGGCTTGGCCTGAAGAATACAGTGAAGGGGCCGGTTAATGTCTCTGACTGCCTTGTATATACACCATTTGTCCCTGTATTTCCGTCTGCCACCTGACCTGACGCTCCATCGAATGTAACTAGTGCTGAGACACCGGATAGTGGATTGCCATTGATATCCACTACTTTTAAAGTACCGGTTGACGATGATGATCCGGCAGTACAGGTTAACTGCGAAATATACATTGGGGTAAGATTGCCTGATTGCGTTGTTGCAGAGACTTCTGCCGATGGGGCACTTTTGTTTCCGAAGATATCTACGGCAACTACTTTGTAGTAATAGGTCGTATTCTGAAGCAAGCCCTTATCCCGAACCTTATTATACTCAGATACTACTGCAAGTGTATTTGAATTTGGAGTGAAGCCGCTGCTTGTGCTTCTATGGATTTCATAATATGCTGTCATCACATCGTCAGATGCAATTGAATATTTTAAGTCTATTCTTTGGAAATCGACAGTGTTAATAGATTGAATATTTGGAGTAGTAGGATTGGAGGTATCTGAAACTGTTGTTGGTTTCCAGAATTGGCCTCCCGCAGGTGGATTAAAAACTTTAGCTTGTTTCCATAACGGAGCAGTTATATCAAGTGAGCTCCAGTTTCCGGAAGAGCGATTCCATGCTGTGGGAAGTGTAACAAAAGAATCAAAATGGTGAATTGCAATGCCGGCATAGCTTGGATCACCTGAAAAGGCGGTATCCACCTGCGCAAGCTGCTGGTTCATATAAGTTAAACCTTCTTCTCTGAAAGTTATTTTTTGAGGGTCTCCACTTGGAGTAATATAGTCTGTTTCGACTCCTATGACAACTTTTTTGCCTACTTGATTTGCATATGCAATTTCACCCTGAGCATGGGCTACTATACCAGAGTTGGTATCATATACATCCCTGTAGTCCATTAGAGAAATATAATCCATTGTATCGATGACATGATTTGCAACGCTTTGAGTTTTGCCATTCCATGTAATACTTAAGCACTCTCTGTTTAAATCTGTCCATCTTGGGATCGAATAGCCTATATTTAAACCCAGACCAGAGGAAGCTTTTCTGTTCATCATATTTTTCATCATATCCAGCCATTGAACTTGCAAAGTTGGTTTGTCCGGCCATTCCGCCATGCCGTGCGGCTCGGAATCAGCATTTATCCCATCAAACTTTTCGTTATCTGCAACTGACAGGTTGTAATTCAGGATAGCTTCGGTTTCTTCAATTATTCCCCGGTGGAATTGAGAGTAAACATACATGTTTGAGCTTCCAAGAAGTGCATGGACATAATATCCTTTTGAATGTGCCCAAGATAGGAAGGATTTATAGGCATCCTTGTAATCATTCATCCTCCATACATCAACATATGTGTAAAGAGTATTTATACCGTTTGTCCGGCAGAACTCATCAACCACATCCCTTGCTTTTGGGCTTACTAATATCTGTATTGAGATCGGATCCCACATCCACATGGCGCGACCTTGCATTTTATAAGTATTGGGCTCCATTGTGCCTGAACCGGTCTTTACATATGTAGTTAATGTCTTGCTATAATTATTGTTGCTGTCATATGCACATGCCTCTATGCTATGTGTCTTATTACCCAAACCAACTGTGTCCCAATTATAAGTATAATATGAACCATCCCAGGCAGCATTTACCCATGTGCCTGAATCGACTCTTACCATAACACTTGATATGGCTCCCTGAGCATCAGAGGCTGATATTTTTATAGGAGTCATACCGCTTACTGTTGAGTTGTCAACCGGGCTTACAATTGCGACTTCCGGAGGCTGCTGAGAAGGAATGTTAACGTTTACGGAAACAATTGATGACCATATAAAGTACCTTGTGTTCTTATCAGTACCACGTACTCTTAATTGTACATTTCCATAATAACCTTGAGGATCCCAGGTACATGACCAGATACCGCTGTCATTTGCAGTAGTATTAATTGCAGAAGTCCATTTGATATCGTCAGCGTTAATATATAGGGCAATATCGTACGAACTGGAGAAAGTACCTGAAATAGTTATAGGACCGGTGATTTGAGCTCCGTTTGTCAGTGATGTTATTGCTACTGAAGCGTTCGACGGCGGTGCAGCAATAGAAGTCTCTAATGGAACCAGCGCTAATAATGAAGATAGGGTTATAAAAAGAATAAGAAATGAACCTATCAGTCTTTTGAAATTGTTTTTAGCTAACATTTTTTTACTCCTTTCATAATACAAAATAATTTATAGGTTACAATAACAGCTAAAATACTCACCTCCTTGCCTCGTTTTTACATTTATGCAAGTAATTATATAATTTCAACGAAATTTAAAATAGATTTTATGTGACTATTATTTTCTAATTCATATCCATTTTGTTGCTTTTAATGAAATGGGCATATTCCTGGTTACTTGTTTCACTTTATTTAATGATGCCTAAAAGTAACCAAATGGATATAAACTTATGATAATGAAGTCACAAAAGAGGTGATGCTGGAATTTTTTGCATAATATAATTATCACAAAGAGCTTAAAGCAATTGCTCTTTAAGAATAAAAAAGGAGGGTAAAAAATGTTTAAAATTAGAATTGTTATTTCAGTAATGCTATCAATGGTAATGGTATTTGGAACGGCGCTTTTTATCACACCAACTGCATCTGCAGCAGGGATAACCTATTACGTAGATTCAATCAATGGTAGTGATAGTAATAACGGGACAAGCACCAATACACCATGGAAGACACTGAGCAAGGTTAACGGCATAACATTTTCGGCAGGTACCCAGGTATTGTTTAAGGCTGGATGCACATGGACAGGGCAATTATGGCCAAAAGGATCCGGTGCCAGCGGAAACCCAAATACCATCGGAACTTACGGAACTGGAAATAAACCTCTTATAATGGGTGCAGGGGTTCTAGGCGGTGCTGTTAAGTTATATAATCAATCCTATTGGGAGATTGATGGGCTGGAAATAACAAATACTGCCACTGCTCCAAAGCTGGATTTGGTAGGAATTAAGGTATTTGGTACCACACCTCAGAATCATATATACATACGCAATTGTGATATCCATGATGTAAACGGTCCACCAACCGGAACAACCCAATTCCCCAGGAATGACACTAAAAAAACCGGTGGAATTAATATGCAAGACTGTGTAATAAATGATGTTTTGATTGAGAATAACACGATACACAAGGTTGACAGGACAGGAATCAATGCAATAGATAAGGTTGCAGCAGGCAGTTGTACCGGCTTGGTTATAAGAAATAATATACTATATGATATCGGTGGCGATGGGATAATAGTTTTGGGTTCCCAAAATGCTTTGGTTGAAAGAAATGTCTGCTGGGAGGCAGTTAAAAGATCAACTGATGCAAATGCAGGAATTTGGCCCTATGCATCTGATAACGCAATTTTCCAATATAACGAATGCTTTAACTTGGCACTTGGAAACGAAAGCAATACAAAAGATTCCATGGCCTGGGATTTTGATGCAGTATGTACAGGAACAATCTATCAATATAATTACTCCCATAATAATGCAGGCGGTGCCGTAATGACATGCAGCGACAACAACTATAATGAGCTGGCTAAAAACGGTATATTCAGATATAACATAAGCCAGAATGATAAAACCAGAATCGTTCGTCTGGCTGGACAATCGGTTAATTTCTCATTCTATAACAATACTTTTTATTCAGACTCCGGGAACCCGTATGTAATAAAGGTCGATACATACGGTGGAATACCCGACAAGAATTATTTCTATAACAATATATTCTACATTAAAAATAATACTCTGGGTTATGACATAGTAGCCGGAACAAACATGGTTTTCGATTACAATGTATTCTATGGTGTTCATCCATCGGGTGAACCTGCGGACCCACATAAGCTGATTTCAGATCCTTTACTGTTGAATCCCGGAACAGGAGGAAATGGATTGACCACCGTTGAAGGATATAAGCTTCAAGCTGGTTCTCCTTGCATCGATTCAGGAATGACAATTTTAAATAATGGCGGAAAAGACTACTGGGGCAACATAGTTCCTCAAGGGCTTGCATCGGATAGAGGGGCACATGAATATGATGGAGTTGTCACAACTCCTCCTGTACCAACAGGCCTAACCGCGACAGCTGCAAGTTCATCGCAAATAAATGTAACATGGGGTTCATCTGCCGGCGCTTCAAGCTATGACTTAATGGTTGATGGTACAATTGTAGCAGCTGTGACAAACCCATATATACATACTGGTCTTTCATCCAATTCAACACACACTTATCAAGTAAGGGCTGTAAACAGCGCAGGAGTGAGTTTGTGGACAGCTCCGGTTAGTGCGACTACATCGGCAAATAATAGCGGAACAAATTTAATTCTGAATCCCGGATTTGAAACGGGAGATTTTGCAAGCTGGAGTCCATATGGAACATATGTAATTACTACAACTGATAAGTATGCCGGAAGCTATGGGGCAAAAATAGGGAAAACAGAGACTGGCCTTGAGCAGACAATAAGCGGCTTAAAGCCTAATACAACGTATACATTCACTGCATGGGTAAAATCAAGCAGTGTTTCAAATCCCGTATACATTGGAGCCAAGAATTTTGGAGGTACTAATGTTTCAGTTTCTACCACAAGCTCCACCTACACAAAGCTGTCGGTTACCTTTACTACCGGAACAAGCAGTACCTCAGCTTTAATATACTTATATCAGGTATCATCAAAATATTACGGCTATGGGGACGATTTTTCGCTGACTGAAGGTTAATAAGCTACGAAATTGAGATCCATAAAGAACAGGTTGGACGAAATCCGACTTGTTTTTTATGGATCTCAGTTTTTGTACATTGTGAATTACAAACAACATATCCACAGCCATAATCCCCTAAATTAAGAGTTATAAACAAGGTTATGCACATTATCCACAGAAAAGTATCAACAAAACAGATGTTTTGTTGAATAAATGTGTAAAACTTTTAGAATGTTGTTAAAACTTAAAATATACGGGTATAAATTATAACAAATATTTATTCAGCCACTGATACGAAAATTTTAAAGGATTTTTCAATCAATGTGTAGAATATATTAATATAACGAGTACCACTAATTGAATTTGATTTAGCAGTTTATTACACCAAAATGCAGAGAGGGGCTGTTATTATGAACATAATTATAAGCGGAAAAAATATTGAGGTTACAGAGGCTTTGAGAGAAAGAGCAACAAAAAAGATCAGTAAGCTCGATAAATTCTTTAGTAGTGATACTGAAGCACATGTGACATTAAGTGTTCAGAGAACCAGACAGATAGCCGAAGTTACAATATCCTATAACGGAATAGTTTTTAGGGCAGAAGAATCAAACGATGATATGTACACTTCTATTGATAAGACTGTCGATTTACTTGAAAGGCAGATTAGAAAGAATAAGACAAGGCTTGCACGCAGGCTTCATGAAAATGATTTTAGAATAGATAATTTTAAGTTTACTGAAGAAGTACCGGAAGAGAAGGAGTTTAAAATTGTCAGATCCAAAAGATTTGCTGTTAAACCAATGGATGTAGAAGAAGCCATATTGCAGATGAATTTGTTAGGGCATGATTTCTTTATGTTCTTCAATGCAGATTCGAATCAGGTCAATGTTGTTTATAAAAGAAAAGACGGCAATTACGGTTTAATTGAACCGGAATTCTAAGATTCAATAACAATTTGTTTAAATACAAGAAAAAGGATTATCCAAAGGGATAGTCCTTTTTTGTGCCTATTCAGTTTGTTTTACTTATGTCTGTTTACCTATGCATTCCAACACATATTGCACATGAAGTATACAACCAAGTTCCAGCGAATTCTCGTCAATGTTGAAGCGCTCATGGTGTAAAGGGTAGTGAGTATCTGAAGATGAATTGCCTGTACCAAGAAAAGCCAGAACACCCGGTACTTTTTCAAGATAGCGGGAAAAATCTTCTGAAGTTGTCATTTTGTCTTTTACACACACAGCATCTTCTCCTGCAATTGTTACCACCGCTTTACGGGCTAGCTCACTACAATATCCATCATTAATTACCGGCCCCAGTGAAGAGATGTACTTTAAATCCGCATTAGCACGGTACATTTCTGCAGTGTGCTTGGAGATCCTTTCCAAGGCTTCTGGAAAATAGTTTTTCAGCTCAGGATTAAAATATCTTAGGTTTCCTTCAATTGTAGCTTCACCGGACAATATATTTAATTTTGTACCTGAATTAAACTTTCCTACAGTAACGACTACAGAATCCAAAGGATCAGTTTCTCTGCTTACAATAGACTGTAAATTATCGACCAGTTTTGCCCCAATTAAGAGGGCATCAACCCCTTTATGAGGCATAGCGCCATGACCGCCTAATCCATGAACAGTAATGAAAAAATCATCAACACCTGCCATTCTCGGACCGCTTTCAATAGATATCTTCCCAACAGGAATGTCTGGTGCTACATGAATTGCAAAAACCGAACTGACGTCGTCCAGCATACCGGATGCCATCATATCTAAAGTGGCATCACCCGTTTCCTCTGCAGGCTGAAAAATTAACTTTACGGTGCCATTTAATTGCGATTTTTTGCTGTTAAGGACTTTTGCCGCTCCCAGCAGCATTGCAGTGTGGGCATCATGACCGCAGGCATGCATAATTCCGGGATTTTGTGAGCGATAATCAAGGATGCTGTTTTCCTGAACAGGGAGAGCATCTATATCAGCTCTGAGTGCCACAGTTTTGCCTTCAAAGCCCTGAATTACAGCAATTACACCGGTATCGCAAATTGTAGTGTATGGGATATTTAAGGCTTCAAGCTCTTTTTTTATCATCATACTTGTCTTGTATTCTTTTAGGCTAAGCTCCGGATTTTGGTGGAAATATCTCCTTAGCCCTATAATATAGTCTTTGATTTCGTTAGAAATTAAGTTATTCAAAATAATACAACCCCTTTTACATTTTTATGTTTAATTCTTTAAATTGAGCAGGTGTATAACCTGTATGCTTTTTAAAGTACTTAGAAAAGTAATTCGGATCATTTATACCAATCTGTTCGGCGATTTCATATATTTTTAAATTAGATCCGATCAAAAGTTTTTTAGCTTTTTCTATCCGTATATTAATCAGATAATCAATAAACGCAGTTCCGGTAACCGCCTTAAAAATCCTGCTGAGGTAAGAGGAATTAATATAATTCATATCAGATATTTTTTTTAGGGATAGAGTAGAATCTGATATGTTTTCATTAATGTACTGTATTATTGAAGAGATCAGCTGATTCCCCTGACTCTGGTTAAATTTTTCAATTTGCTGTATAGTGAATTGGACAAAATTAATTATATAGTCCTTAATGCTTTTTATGTCAGTCAGCTTCAATATGTGTGCATAGGGGAGGTGATCCGTCTGGTATATCTCAGTATAATTGATTCCCATATCATTAACGGTATTTAGAATGATGTTGACCAGTGACAGAGAGAAAATCATCACATTTGAAAATTCGATACCTGAGCTGTTCTGGATCATAGTGTATATTGAATTTATCCTGTCAATAACCTTGTTTTCTATTGGTATTTTAAGATATAGTGAAATGTCCTCATCAACTGATTTCAAAATGTCACTTAGCTTAGTATACTGATTCTCTGAGCTGCCATTTATAACAAAGGACTTTCCCTGGCTGAATTTCGAAATCTGTACACCGTTATATGCATGTTTATATGAACTTCTGATATCGGTTAAGTGCTCCACCGGAACACCCACACCATAATATATATCAATCTTAAGCTTTTCGGAAAGCATAGCAACAATATGTGAGGCATAGGCATATAAATTGATTTTTTTATTTTCACTTATCATTATGATATTTTGCTGAAAATCAATAAAGAGAACTACACCAGTTGTTTTATTGAGCATGGAACTAATAATTTTCTGGCATTTAAACAATTGAAGGATATTTTCCTCAGCTCCGGTATCTAAAACAGGGGATAAGAGAAGTACATTGTAATAACCAGTATTGATATGGAGAGGAACCTTATAAAACCTTAGATTATCTTCAAGGCTTTCCTGTGAAAATTTGCTCAACAATAAATTATTTAAAAAGTTCTGTACAATATAATCCCAATTATCCCTAAGCCTGGACTTTAAGCTCTCATACTCGAATAGCTGTCTTTTTTCCTCAATTAAAACCTGACGAAGGTTCTTCATGACTTCAGTTATCTCTTCACGTCTAATGGGTTTTAATAAAAAGCCGGAGATGCCTATATCTACACCCTTTTTGGCATAGTTAAAATCACTGTGTGCTGTGAGTATTACAGTTTTTATTCCAGGATACTCCCAGGAAACTATTTCAGCAAAATCCAAACCATTTATATAAGGCATTTCAATGTCTGTAATTATTATATCCGGTTTTTCGACGGCAATCAGCTCTAATGCATGATTCGCACTTGAAGCATCAGCTATGACTTCAAAGCCTAAAGTTTCCCAATCAATACAGATCCGTAATAATTTTCTAATTTTATCCTCATCATCTACAAACATTACCTTGAAACGTTCTTCATTAAAATCCATAACAACAGCCTCCATATGCGTGTATAATTACGCTATTCAACTAATGATTCCAAAGGTATCATAATTGTTATTTTTGTGCCTTCATTTTTCTTGCTTTCTATATCAAATGATGACTTGGCTCCGTAAGAGATATCGATTCTTTCCATTGTACCCACCAGACCAAACCCACTACCGGTTCGCTTCATCTTTGATGAAAAAATGCTCTGAATAGTATTCTCGTCCATTCCTACTCCATTATCCTCGATTATGAAACGAATAGAATCCTCAAGCTTATTCACGCTAAAATTTATATGTCCTTCGCCGCCCATCGGCTTTATGCCATGATATACCGAGTTTTCAATTAAGGGCTGAATTATCAGCTTGACAACGTTATAAGAAAGAGCGTTCTCATCTATATCATAAGATATGGTAAAAAGAGATTCATATCTCAAGGTGAGCAGTCTGACGTAATCTTTAACGATTTGGATTTCCTGCTTGATCGAAATTACCTGACTTCCGCTGCTGAGGCTTAGGCGATAAAAGCTTCCCAGTGTTTCTATCGCATCGTATACGGACTGAGGATTTTCAGTAAGAGCCATATAGCCTATTGCGTCCAGTGTGTTATATAAAAAATGTGGTTTGATTTGTTCCTGTAAAACGCTTAATTCAGCCTTTCGCTTAATTTTTTGCTCATTCATTAACCGAGAGATTAAAGACTGAATTTCATGGATCATAAGATTATAGTTCTCTTGTAAAATTCCTATCTCATTATTGCTGTTATTGTAATTAATTTCTACCGGTTTAAACTGGCCGTTTTTTATACCCTTCATCGCACTTATAAGGCGATTTATTGGGCTTGAGATTGACTTGGTAATAAATATGGAGCCTAAAAACATAAGTGAAGCGTTTACAATCAATACCAGTACGGATATTGTAATTAATGACCCGGACACATCTGATTTCACTGCCCTTGGCATGTATGAAACCAACTTCCAGTTGTACTGGGGGATTAACAATCCTGCTTCTATATTAGTATTTGTGACTTCACTGTAATACAGAGAATTAGAATTGATATTGCTAACGATCTTTTCAATACTAAAATCATCGGGCAAATTATTTGTACTGGTAATCAGTTTGTTTTGACCGTCAAATAGGGCTACACAATTATCATCTGATGGGTAAACAGTTTTAAATAAATCATTAATAGCATCAACAGGCAGATTCAGGATTGCAAATCCAATAGGTTTTTGTGTGGACAGGTCATTAACTGCACGTATTATAGAAATAAAATTTGAATTATAGTTACTTTTAAATATATTTCCTGCATTATAGCTTAAAACATAACTTCCACCGGCGTTTAGGACATCATTGTACCACGGTGCCTGAGATAAGGAAGAAACGACAAGTGACTTATTACCGGCATGATCTATTCCGTATATATAATTATCAAGATTTGTTATATAAATTGCATCAAGATTATTATAGGTATCTACCAGAGTAAAAAGGAAGTTGTCATATACCCGCTGTGTTTCAGGTGTCATTTGAAACTTTATGATATTTTCAATACCTATTTTAAGCAGTAGGTTATAGTTGTTGTTCACTGCTTCGACAATCTCAACTACACTGGAACCGACTGATACCAACGTTTGGTGGGATAGATTTTCCATTCGAGAGGCAGAATACTTTTCAGACACATAAGTATATAGAACATGTGTCATTATAATACTGCAAATAACAAAAAGTAAAAAAATTACTGTTATTTTACGAGATATTTTTTGATTGAAGAGCCACTTTTTAATTTTCAAAGCCTTTGCAAATAGCCTATTCATAAGACCTACCTCCGTTTTTAAATAATAGCACTTTGCCATTAGCAAGTAAAGCAGAGGGTAAATTTATTACTATAAAAAATCATAGAATTACAGTTTTTTGACATTTGTTTATCAAAAGCGTAATTGTTATACTATAAAACATCATCAAATTGCATGTATTTATCCTTAGCTATTTTTTAAAATAATATCGAAAGCAACACATAATGAAACATAAACAATGGGGAGGAACAAACATGTTAAAAGCTGTAAAAAAACTATTATCTATTGCTTGTGCAGGTGCTATATTGGTTAGTGTAGCCGCTTGTGGCAATAAAGAGGATTCTTCAGCAGTGGGGTCAACAGCAGGCACAAGTACAAGTGCAGCTTCAAGTGAACAGGCCGCCAATCCAAGCAGCCTGAAACTGTGGCATATTTTCGGAGGAGACAATGATCCAAACAAAGCAGTAGTAGATGCAGTAACAAAACAGATAGAACAGAAATTTAATGTTAAGCTTGAAGTGGATACTGCTGAAAATCAAGCTTATAAAACGAAGATCAAAGCTGCAATAGCAGCAAATGAAACTCCTGATATATTTTATACCTGGGGACATGGATTTATAAAACCGTTTGTTGATGCTAAAAAATTACTACCACTTGATGAATATCTTACTGATGAGTACAAGTCCCACCTTGCACCGGCAACTTTGACAGGCTTCCAGTTTGATGGGAAAACATACGCACTGACTACCGACCAATCGGTTGCATGCATGTTCTATAACAAAGAAATGTTTGATAAATATTCTATAAAAATCCCGGAAACATATGATGAGTTTATAACTGCAATAAAGGAATTTAAGAAAAATGGCGTTACACCTCTTACAGTAGGTGCTAAAGAATCATGGACACTGGCAATGTATCAGGATTTGTTCGCTCTTCGTGCAGTAGGCAGCGATAATATCAAGAAGACTATGAATAAAGAACAGGGCTTTGACGATCCTGGTTACCTTAGAGCTGCCAGCAGCATTAAAGAACTTGTTGACTTAGGCGCTTTTCCACAAGGCTCCGCCGGAATCTCACGTGAAGAATCCGAAGTGCCATTTTTTGAAGGTCAGATTCCAATGTATCTGAACGGAAGCTGGACTGCAAGCCGTGTTTATAAAGATACTTCCAAAGTAAAAGATAAAATAGTTGTTGCACCTTTCTCGGTATATAGTGACGGCAAGGCTACTGAAACTGATTTTACAGGTGGTCCTGATACAGCATTTGCAGTTAGCACTGAAACAGAAAATCCAAAGTTTGCTGCAGAAGTAGCGCAATCACTTGCTTATGAAGTTGCTGTTCAAAAATACCTGATTGGATCAACACTTTTACCATACAACAATGTAACAGTTGACGACTCAAAAGTTAATCCGCTGCTCAAAGATATCAGCAAAATGACCCAGAATGCAACAAGTTACACAATTTGGTGGGATAACCTGATGGAAGGCAAAGATTCAACAGTATATCTCAACAAGCTACAAGAGCTGTTTATTGGAAAAATTACACCTGAACAGTACGTAGCAGAGCTTCAAAAGCTAAATAAATAAAAGACCATTTGTATTGGTGGTTAGAACATGTTTTAACCACCAATATTATTTTAAAGGAGGAATAAATGTGGATAGAGTTCTTTCAAATAAAAGGGCAATTATCTTCTTCATATTTCCGGCATTACTATTACTTGTTTCAACTATTATAATGCCTATCTTCATGTCTTCATGGTATAGCCTTACCGAATGGGATGGCATCGGACAGAAAGTTTTTTCAGGCTTTGCAAATTATAAAGAATTGTTTATTAATAACACCGACGGTTTTTGGAAGGCATTTCAGAACTCTTTGATTTTCGCAGTAGGCTCAGTGTTTATACAGTTGCCCATTTCTCTAATTCTCGCCTTAATGCTATCCAGGGGTGTAAGATTTGAACGTTTTTATGTAAGTGTATACTTTATGCCGGTTTTAATTTCTACAGTTGTTATTGGACAGCTCTGGATGAAAATATACAATCCTCAATATGGATTGTTAAATACAATATTGAATTCGCTCAATTTGGAAAGCCTTACGAGAAATTGGCTAGGCGATACAGGTACAGTAGTATACGCGGTAATTATACCGGTGCTTTGGCAATATATCGGCTATCATATGCTTTTAATGTATGCTTCAATAAAATCTATTCCCGGAGATGTGTTCGAAGCGGCCACAATAGATGGTGCCAATGCATTTCAGACTGCAACAAAAATAACAATTCCATTGATGAAGCCTATTCTTAAGGTATGTGTAACCTTTGCGGTTGTAGGTTCACTGAAAAATTTTGATTTGGTCTATGTTATGACAGAAGGTGGTCCTGGCGGTGCAAGCCAGCTGCCGAGCACGCTGATGGTTGAAACCATATTCTCAAGAAACATGTATGGTTATGGTAGTTCTATGGCAATATTTATTGTTCTTGAGTGCTTCATATTTGCTTACCTGATAGGGAAAGCATTTAAAACTGAAAATTAGCTAAGAAGAGAGGGATGTGACTTGAAAAAGATAAATAAAACTAAGAAAACAACAGCTCAGGCTATAATGCAAATTTTCCTTGTCATATGGGCAATGGTGCAAATCTTTCCACTTTATTGGCTTTTGACGTTTTCGTTGAAGGATAATACTGAAATATTCCAAGGGAATATGGTAGGATTGCCAAAAATATGGCGTTTTGAAAACTATGCTAATGCATTTATGGGAGGAAGCGTAGGTCGATACCTTATAAACAGTATTATTGTAACGGGTGCCACAATGATGATTGTAGCCTTATTTTCTCTGATGGCTTCATATGCGTTGGTAAGAATGAAGTGGAGACTAAGAAAAAATATGCAATTATTATTCATGATGGGCATAACCATACCAATACATGCAGCTCTGCTTCCTGTATTTATAATGTTGCGCAACCTGCATTTAATCAACTCATATTGGGCTTTAATAATACCCTACTCGGCATTTGCTCTTCCTATGGCTATTATGATAAGTAGTGGTTTCATTGCCGGTATACCTGTTGAAATGGAAGAAGCTGCGTGTATTGACGGGTGCAGTATTTATGGAACGTTTTTCAAAATTATTATGCCGTTGATGCGCCCCTCGCTGGCAACTATTGCAATATTTACGTTTTTACAATCCTGGAACGAACTGATGTATGCGGTTGTTTTCATAAGCAACCCAAAATATAAGACATTAACAGTAGGAATACAATCAATGGTAGGGCAGTACACGACAGACTGGGGACCAATTGGTGCAGGGCTGGTTGTTGCAACCTTTCCGATAATCATTATTTATTTGATATTGAATAAACAGGTCCAGCAGAGTTTAATTGCGGGTGCTGTTAAGGGCTAGCCATTTCGGAGGGTATTATGAATTACAATTTCGATGAAATGATTGACAGAACGAATACAAACTGTGCTAAATATGATGAGATGAATCGAAAGTTCGGAAGCAATATATTGCATTTAGCCGTTGCGGATATGGATTTTCGTTCGCCTCAACCTATAATAAATGCACTTGTGCAAAGGGTGGCTCATGGAGTTTTTGGTTATACAAATCTCCCGGACAATTATGGAGCACTGGTAAAAGGATGGATGAGGCGCAAATATCAATGTGACATTCAGGAAGATTGGACCATATTTTCACCAAGAATTAATATGGCAGCAAATATGGCAGTAGAAACATTAACAAGTCCCGGGGATAGAATTATACTCCAAACCCCTGCATACCCGGCACTGACTAATGCAATAGTAAAATATAATCGTAAAATACTGGAGAGTCCTTTGGAGCTTGTAAACGGTGAATTTCGCATGAATCTTGAGGCTCTTGAAGCACAAATGGATTCATCGGTAAAAATGTTTATTTTATGTAATCCGCACAATCCTACCGGAAGAGTATGGAGCAGGCAGGAATTAATAATGCTTTCAGATTTTTGTGAAAAGCATAATTTGATTGTACTGTCAGATGATATTCACGCTGACATGGTTTTTAGCAGTTCAACATATACACCGATTCTAAACATATCACCAGAAATAACGGAGAGAACAGTTTTATTTACCTCGATTACAAAGACTTTTAATGTCCCGGGTATCATTCTCTCCAATATGATTATTCCAAATCAAAATATCCGGGAAAAGATGAAAAGCACTGTAGACCGGTGGGGGTTGCATAATCCGAACAGCTTTGCGTCAGCGATTCTTGAACCGGCATATACGGAGTGCGATGATTGGCTGAAAGACGTTAATAATTACATTGAATCAAACCATAGATTTTTATATGATTATATAAATGCTAATTTTCCATTGTTTGATGTTTACGGTTCGCAAGGGACATATCTTGCATGGATTGGATATAAAAAAACAGGTCTGACAGAAGAACAGATGGAAAAGTTTTTTTTACGGAAGGCAAAAGTATCTGTTTATATGGGCTCGCATTTTGGAAAATGTGGCAAAGGATTTTTCAGAATAAACTTTGCTACTTCACGTAGTTATCTTGAAAGTGCCCTTGAACGGATAAAGCAAGCATATGGTGAAATTAACAAGGTTAATGAATAAGGTTTTTGGATCTGGATAAAAATTTAAATTGAAAAAAATACTCCTTTTAGGGTAGATTATGTATTGAACCCAAAAGGAGATTTTTTTACCCTAAATATAAATGGTATTTTACATTATATACGAAAAGTAATATAATACTAAGGAAACGCTAAAAAATAATTACGAATTAAATATTTTCAAATTCCCATAAACGCAAAGGACTTGAAAAATATTATTAGAAATTATTTTTTAGCGTTTCCTCAGGAATTTGTTTTTATTTTAGGAGACGACGGCATATGTTTGTTAAAACTTCTTATGGGATTACGGTTGCAAATAGGAGTACATCAAGAAGAGGGTTTGTTTTTCTTGGGTATCTGCTTCAGGAGTGGCTTTTTATATTGACTTTTTTTATGCTTCTTTTGAAATCAATAGTACTAATGGGGTTTGTATATAGTTCAAATCAATCAGTTATTGATATGTCTAAAGGGCTTGATAATATTACGTATATGTCTGTTTGTATAGCAATATTATTGGCACTACTGTCATTTAACTTTCTGGCAAAGAATAAGGGCCGGCTCTGGTTGTTGCTGGTGTTGAATTTTCTGGTTTCTTTTTTGTTTTCATTTGATGCTGTGTATTTAAGGGCTGGTGGAAATTTTTTATCAATGCAGCTCCTAAGGCAAACCGGGAACTTGAACAATCTATGGGACAGTATACTTGCCATGTTCAGACCCTGTGACATAGTATTCTATATTGATATACCAATTATAGCTATATTTCTTATTTTAACCCGAAAAATTTCTTACACATCTTCACTTTTTACAAGCTTAAAGGCACGGTTGATAGCCTTTGGCACAGTTTTTATATTGTCTGTGGGCTTTGTGATTTCGCAGTATGTAGCAATAGATATTTATGGAGATAACCGTAATGAAAATATTTTTTACACCCACTGGAACCCCGCGCAGACCATATGTAATGCTTCTCCTATGGGTTATCACATTTACGATTTCTATATATTTTTCTCGGACTTTAAACCATACCAAATATCAGCAAAGGATAGTCAGGAAATTCAGTCCTGGATAGATTCAAAAAATGAAAAACTGCCTGCAAATAGTTATAAAGGAATTTATAAAGGTAAAAATCTTTTGGTTATACAGGTAGAATCACTTGAAAATTTTGTTATAGGACAGTCTGTTGATGGACAGGAAATAACCCCGACACTTAATAAAATGCTGGCGAACAGTATTTATTTTGATAACTTTTATACCCAGATTAATGAAGGGACCAGTTCGGATGCAGATTTAATGCTGAATACCTCAGTGTTTCCGGTAAGAAAGGGTAGTACATTCTTTAGGTTTCCGTATACTACCTATAACTCATTGCCGAATTTACTTGAAAAACAGGGGTATAAGACTACCGCAATTCACTCTGATAAAGGTGAATACTGGAACTGGATGGAAGCTCTCTATAATATAGGCTTTGACAAGTGCATTGATGCTAAAAGCTTTACGATGGATGAGATTATTTTCCTTGGCCTTAGCGACGGTTCTTTTTTAAAACAGGTTAAAGATACTGTTATTAATCAGGAATCTCCGTTTTATACTTTTATGGTGACACTGACCAGCCACTCTCCATTCGAAATGCCCGAAAGGCATAAACAGCTGAAGTTAAACAGTGCACTTGCAAACACGAGGCTTGGTGGCTATTTCCAGAGCGTCAACTATACAGACAAACATCTTGGAATATTTCTTGATGAACTGGACAAATCCGGTGTACTGGATAATACTATCGTTGTAATATATGGTGACCATGATTCGGTGCATAAATACTTTAATGATGAGATACAAGCAATTAAGCCTTCCCAGCAGTGGTGGCTTGAAAATGATAAAAGAGTTCCGCTGATGATTTACGAAAAGGGCCAGACCCCTCAAAAGATTCATACAACCGGTGGACAAATTGATTTAATGCCGACTCTTTTATATTTGTTTGGGATTGATGAAAGCGAGTATGAATCAACTGTATTTGGAAGAAACCTGATGAACACAAATGAAGACTATGTTCTACTGTCAAATGGTGAATTCAGAGGGAACATTAAACCTGATAAAAAAGAAACGCTGCTTAGAGGGTTAGAATATGCCGATATGGCCATTAGATCAAACTTCTTTAAGAAATAGGATCAAGGAGTATTTTAGAAAAAATGCGAAGTTTAGATGGTTCTAAAAACATAGTTTTAATTGGCATGCCCAGCGCAGGTAAAAGTACAGTTGGTGTAATAATAGCAAAGCTGCAAGGGATGTCATTTATTGATACGGATGTTTTGCTTCAAACTAAGCAGGGCAGGCTTCTACAGGATATAATTAATAAAGATGGAATAAAAGCTTTCTTAAATATAGAAGAAAATACAATTCTTTCTATTGAGTGTGAAAACTCAGTAATAGCCACAGGGGGCAGTGTTGTTTATAGTGAAAAGGCAATGCAGCATCTCAGAGAAAACAGTCTGATAATATATTTGCATATTGATATGAAGACAGTAGATAGACGGCTGAAAAATTTAAAAACCAGGGGTGTTGTTTTGAATCCCGGTCAGACGTTGGAGGATATTTACAACGAAAGGCTTCCGCTCTATAAGAAATATGCAGATATAGTAATAGACAGTTCGAATTTTTCCATAGACGATACCGTAGATGCTATTAATAAGCAATTGGAATACAAATGAATTTTGGAGGTTGAAATGGATTTGTTAAGCGGGTTAAATAAAGAACAAAAAGAAGCTGTACTTCATGATGAAGGCCCACTTCTCATATTGGCAGGTGCAGGCTCCGGCAAAACAAGAGTTCTTACACATAGAATTGCACATTTAATAAACCAGTGTGGAGTTTTTCCGTCGAATATTTTAGCAATAACATTCACAAATAAAGCTGCAAGAGAGATGAGAGAGAGAATAGACGGGCTTATAGGGGAGCTTGGAAACGACATGTGGGTGGGGACCTTTCACTCCATATGTATCAGGATATTGAGAAGGGATATCGAGAAGCTTGGCTATGACAGGAGCTTTGTAATATATGATACAGCCGATCAGCAGATAGTTATAAAAGAGTGCTTAAAGGAGCTTAATATAAATGATAAAAACTTCCCTCCAAAATCAGTGCTTGAGTCTATTGGCAAAGAGAAGAATGAACTTGTAGATGCAGAACACTATGAAAAACTTTATGCATCGGATTTCCGTCTGGGCAAAATAGCAAAAATATATAAGCTCTACGAGAAAAAGCTAAAGAGTAACAATGCGCTTGATTTTGATGATATTATAATGAATACAATAAAGTTATTTAAAAAACATCCAGAGGTCTTAGAGTTTTATCAGAGAAAATTCAGATATGTTATGGTAGACGAGTATCAGGATACAAATACGGCTCAGTATAATCTTGTCAGACTGCTTTCGGCGCTGCACAAGAACCTGTGTGTAGTAGGCGATGATGACCAGGGTATTTACAGCTGGAGAGGTGCAAATATCAGGAATATACTTGACTTTGAGAAGGACTTTAAAGGATGTAAAACTGTAAAGCTTGAGCAGAACTATAGATCTACTCAAGTAATTCTTGATGCTGCGAATCAGGTTATCAGCAATAACTCGGGTAGAAAATGCAAAAGTCTCTGGACAGATAATAAAGGTGGAAGCAAAATAGTTATCTGCGAGAATGAAAATGAGCATGAAGAGGCATTGTATACCGCCAGAGAGATTCAGAGGTTAATAGATGCTGAGGATAGAAAATATAAAGACTTTGCTGTTCTTTACAGAATTAATGCACAATCACGTGTGCTGGAAGAAATGTTTATGCGGGAAGGGCTGCCGTATAAAATAATCGGCGGTCAAAAGTTTTATGACAGAAAAGAAATAAAAGATATTATAGGTTACCTTAGATTAATTCAGAACCCGGCTGATAATGTAAGCTTGAAGAGGGTTATAAATGTACCGAAAAGAGGTATTGGCGATACCACTGTGGATAGTGCCGAAGAAATTGCTGTTGCAAGCGGTATTTCCATATTTTCAGTTATATCCAATGCTCAGGAATTGCCGGCATTAAAAAGAGCTGCCCAAAAGTTGGACAGTTTTGCAACTATGATAATGAAGCTCAGAACCATGAAAGAAAGCATGAGCATCTCTGAATTGCTGGATAATGTTATAGAAGATACAGGTATTCTTAGAGAATATGAGACTGAAAATACTGTTGAAGCCCAGTCTAGAATAGAAAATATAAAAGAGTTTAAGTCTGTAGCATTGGAATTTGAAAAACAAAATGAAGAAAATAACCTTGAAGAGTTTTTGGCAAATATCTCATTGGTATCAGATATTGATAATCTTGAAGAAGAGCAGGATTATGTTGTACTGATGACAATGCATAGTGCGAAAGGACTCGAGTTCCCGGTGGTATTTATACCGGGCATGGAAGAAGGGGTCTTCCCCGGATATAGAGCGATTACCGAAGGACCCGAGCAGCTTGAAGAAGAACGCAGGCTATGCTATGTTGGTATAACTCGTGCAAGAGAAAAACTCTATTTGTCAAATGCAAGATTCAGAACTCTATTCGGAAACTCCAGCTATAACAAGCCATCAAGGTTTTTAGCCGAGATTCCTGAGGAATTGGTGGAATACCCATTTAAGCCTTCACGAAATTCTTTTGCTAAAACGGATTCCTATGGCTGGAATCAAACTTCAAGTTCAACTCCAAGTTGGAGCGGAACTCAAAGTTTGAGCTTTACTTCAGGTCCGGCAAAGCCCGTTTCAGGTACCGGCTCTTTGAAGGATCTGCTTAATTCCAACCTGATTTCAAGAGGTTTTGGAGGAAGTAACGAATTACAAAAAAGCAGTGCTTCTACCAATAGTACATTTGGGATTGCTTCCGGGAATAAACCTTCGAGGCCGGTATCGTCATCCGGTTCGGATTCATCGGGCTTTAGCGTTGGCGATAAAGTTGAGCACAAGAAGTTTGGAAGGGGCACAATATCAAAAGTTACACCTGACAGTGGAGATCAGGTCCTTGAAATACAGTTTGAAGGGACTGGAATGAAAAGGTTGATGGCTTCAATGGCTAATCTAAAAAAGAATTAAATTATTTTGGCAGATATTAAAAGGTACTAACCAAAAGAAAGGTTAGTACCTTTTAGGTTTGATTGATATCTGACAACGTTGGAAAGCCTAATTTCTTACGATACTCTCTGGGCGTTACCGAGGTAATGCTTTTATAGACTCTGTTGAAGGTTCTGAGTGTTTCAAAGCCGCATTCGAATGCTATTTCGGTAATTTGTTTGTTTGAACTGCCAAGCATATAATTTGCATAATTTATTCTTAATTCATTTATATATTTATCAAGCCTTATACCAATATGTTGAGAGAAAAACCTTGATAGATAAAATTTACTGATCCCAAATTCTCGGGCAATGGAAGATAAATTAATAGGACTTAAATAGTTAAGCTGAATGTAACCGAGAATCCGCTCAAGTAAGTTGAAGCCTATATCTTTATGTGTTTTCTGTAAACTCATCAGTGGTAAAAGCCTGCCAATAATCAGATACAGATAACCTGTAATAATTGCTGAATTGTTATCCGGTTGAAGTTCCTGCTCAATACCAAAGATCGAATTATATACCTCATTGGGAATAAGACTGGCAGGTATGTAGCTATTTGAAGGCTTTTGTGTAGAAAAAACATTTTTATATAAAGGCAGCATATCACCAATAAATATTAAAATAAGATACTCGCTATTATTAATAGTCCTATAAGCATGGATAGTATTTGGGAACATAATGCTTATATCACCTTGGCTTAGAATCTGTATTGAGGAACTCATTGTAACTTCTATTTGGCCTTTTGTTACCATAAAAAGCTCAAGTTCTTTGTGAATATGGGGAGGAAAAGTAATATCGTTGCCATTCAAACAATATACATGGTTTGATTTGTTTTCATAAAATATCATATTACAAACTATCACTCCAAACCTGAAAAATATTCTAATAATATAATATAATCAACTGCAATAATTGTCTATTTTATTTTACTAAATTTCTTTTATTGAAACAATTGTTTATGTAAGATTATTACATCAGGAGTGTAATTCGTTACATAATAAATAAAAGGAAGCGGAGGGGTTTTGATAATGAATAGGAAGGCTTTAATTGTAAGAGGAGGATGGGAGGGGCACCAACCGGTTGAGGTTTCAGAGGTTTTTGAAAAAATGCTGATGAAAGAAGGCTTTGAAGTAGATATTTTTGAAGATCTGAGTGTGTTTGAGAGCTTGGAGAATATCCAGAAATATTCTTTAATAATACCAATTTATACGATGAGTGAAATAAAAGATGAGTATGTGCAAAATATATGCTCTGCAGTTGAAAGTGGAGTAGGTCTGGCGGGTTGTCATGGCGGTATGTGTGATTCCTTTAGAAACAACACCGGATGGCAATTTTTGACTGGTTCTCAATGGGTAGCACACCCCGGAAACGATGGTATTGAATATGAGGTTAAAATAATTAAGTCCGGTTCCAGTCCAATAGTAGAAGGAATTAACGACTTCAAAGTTAGAACCGAGCACTATTACCTTCATATAGATCCTGTGGTCAATGTTCTGGCAACTACCAGCTTTCCGCTTGTGGCGGGACCGCATGATGCCAATGGACCTGTTCTGATGCCAATAGCGTATACCAAAAAATGGGGAAAGGGTCGGGTATTTTATACATCGCTTGGTCATCATGCAGATGTATTTGATATACCCGAAGCAAGTGAGTTAATGAGGCGAGGCTTTTTATGGGCCAATAAATTAATATAGGTACAGGTTAATAAATAATTGAAAGTGAGGAAATATTATGGATAGGATTAAAATAGGAATTATAGGATGCGGCAATATCAGCGGGATATATATGCAGAACCTTACATCAACTTTTGTAAATACTGAGATTTGGGCAGTATGCGATTTGATTCAGGAAAGAGCTTTGGAAGCAAAAGAGAAATATAATATCCCAAATGTATTTACATTTGATGAAATGCTAAATTGTGAAGAAATACAAATTATAATTAATTTATCTACACCTAAGGATCATTTTAATATATGTAAAAAGGTTCTGGAAGCAGGCAAACATGTCTATGTTGAAAAACCTCTGTCATTGGAACTTGAACAGGGTATGGAGCTTAAAGAGCTGGCAAAAAAGAATAATCTGCTGCTGGGCGGTGCGCCGGATACTTTTCTGGGAGCAGGTATTCAAACCTGCAGAAAAGCAATCGATGACGGTTTGATTGGAGATGTAATAGGTGCAACTGCATTTATGATGTGTCATGGGCATGAGAGCTGGCACCCTGATCCGGAATTTTATTATGATATTGGCGGTGGTCCGATGTTTGATATGGGACCATACTATCTGACAGCGCTGATAACATTGATTGGTCCGGCAAAAACTGTGTCCGGTATGAATTCTATAACCTTTAAGCAAAGGACAATTACCAGTGAGAAAAAGTTTGGAAAAACTATAGATGTTAAAGTGCCCACTCACGTAACAGGAACGATAGAATTTAGAAATGGAGCAATTGCAACGGTTATAACAAGTTTTGATGTGTGGGGAAGTACTTTGCCTCGAATGGAAATATATGGCTCCAGAGGAACCCTGATAGTTCCTGATCCCAATACATTCGGAGGGGATGTTAAAATCTGTACGTATTTTGAAAACAGCTTCAGGGATTTACCACTGACACATATTTATTCTGAAAACAGCAGGGGAATTGGGGTGGCGGATATGGCTGATGCTATTATGAATAACGGAAATAATATAGCAAATGGGGATTTAACATGTCATGTCCTTGAAATTATGCATGCATTTCATAAAAGTGCCAACCATAGGAGGTTTGTTGATTTAAATACTACTTGTGAAAGACCAAGACCACTAGATATAGGATTAATAAAAGGATATGTCAAGTAATACTTTTCGTATGATTTGGTAAATTAATAGTTTGACAGGTATACTATAACTTGATATACTTTATAATATAACATTACAAAGTCGTATTTGAAAAAGGGAGGGATTGCATGAATTATCTTATTGGAATCGATCTTGGAACATCTGGAGTAAAAACTGTATTATTTAATGAAAATGGAAGTTCCATTGCGAGTTCAACGGTAGAATATCCGCTTTACCAGCCGAATCTTGGTTGGGCTGAGCAAGATCCCGAAGAATGGTGGAGGGGTACCTGCGAAAGTGTTAATAATGTTATATTAAAAAGTGGGATAGATACGCGTAGTATAAAAGGTATAGGTCTGTCCGGCCAAATGCATGGAGCCGTTTTACTTGACAAGAACGATAAAGTATTAAGAAATGCAATTATTTGGTGTGACCAGAGAAGCACTGAAGAATGTTATCAGATAACAGAAATTATCGGCAGAAAAAGGCTTGTTGAAATTACAGCAAACCCTGCAATAACAGGGTTTACAGCTTCTAAAATAATGTGGGTAAAGAATAATGAGCCTCATATTTTTGAAAAAATCGCAAAGATATTACTGCCAAAAGATTATATCAGATTCAGATTGACAGGCGAATATGCCACAGAAGTTTCTGACGCCAGTGGAATGCAGCTTATGAATATTTCAGAAAGACAGTGGAGCGATGAAGTGATTGGAAAGCTTGGTCTTCAGAGATCTATGCTGGGTAAAATGTATGAATCACAAGAGGTTACCGGAAAAGTCACTGCAATGGCGGCAAAAGCTACCGGACTAAGTGAAGGTACCATAGTAGTAGGCGGCGCCGGGGATCAGGCAGCTGGAGCAGTTGGAAATGGAATTGTCAAACCTGGAGCTGTTTCGTCAACAATCGGTACATCAGGCGTAATCTTTGCCTATACTGACAAATTGACCATTGATCCGATGGGAAGAGTTCATACCTTCTGTCATGCTGTTCCGAACACATATCATGTTATGGGCGTAACACAGGGGGCAGGGCTGTCGCTGAAATGGTTCAGAGACGCATTTTGCATGGACGAAATAATGACAGCTGAACTGACAGATATTGATGTATATAAACTTCTTGATGCAGAAGCAGAAACAATCAAACCATGCAGTGACGGGCTAATATACCTGCCTTATTTAATGGGTGAAAGAACACCGCATCTGGATCCCAATGCAAAAGGAGTATTTTTTGGATTAACTGCCAAGCATACAAAGCCTCACTTTATACGGTCAATAATGGAAGGTGTAACCTTCAGTTTAAGAGACTGCCTTGAGATAATTAAGGATATGGGAATTGAAGTGTCCGAAATCAGAGCTTCAGGTGGAGGCGGGAAGAGCAGCACATGGAGACAGATGCAGGCAGATGTCTTTGGAGCAGCAATTAACAGAATTAATTCGGATGAAGGCCCTGCACTGGGTGTAGCCATACTTGCAGGGGTGGGAGCCGGTTTATATGACAGCGTACCTCAGGCCTGCGAAAACATAATAAGAATAAAAGACTGTGTACCACCCAATGTAGATCGGATAGAAAATTATGATGATTTTTATAAATTATATACCAAGCTATACAAATCACTTAAGGATGATTTTACAAATCTAAGCTGTATAGTGAAATGAATTTCACCAGAATTAAAAATTCACCCTAATTCATAAAAAGCACGGAGGTTGGCATGAAGTCGGGTAAAACTGGCAATAACAAATTTTTAAAAGAACTTAATGAGACAACATTACTTCAACTAATCAGAACAAACAAGCAGATTTCTAAGGCTGACCTTTCGCAATTAACGGGCCTTTCGCCAACAGCGTGTGGGGTTATTGTGTCAAATCTGATTGAGAAAGGTTATATTTATGAAGCTGGAATAGGCGAATCAAAAGGGGGAAGAAGGCCAACATTATATGAGCTCAATCCTAAAAGTTACTATTCCATTGGAGTAGACATTGATGTTGATTATATAAGGTTTATATTGATGGATATTACAGGACAGGTAGAATACAGAGATAAGATTTCAACCGGAGTTGACCAGTCAGTTCAATTGTCCATAAAACTGATAGAAGAGAAAGTTAGTCAAATTATAGCAAAGTATAGTATTAATGAAGACAGACTTTTAGGAATAGGAGTATCAATTCCGGGTTTGGTAGATATGTTTACCCGCGAAATTATTTTTGCCCCTAACCTTGGCTGGGAAAGGGTAGACTTGCAGCACATGATGGATGGAATAGGTAAATTCCCGATTCATGTTGACAATGAGGCTATGTGCTCAGCAATATGTGAGAATTGGCTCGGTTGCTGCATAGATACAAAGGATTTTGTATGTATAAATATGAAGTCGGGTATCGGTTCCAGTATATTTGCCGGAGGCAGTCTGTACAGAGGCTGTTGCGGAAGTGCAGGGGAAATTGGACATACAATGGTTGATCAGAATGGCCCGAAATGCGCGTGTGGTAATTATGGGTGTCTTGAGACACTGGCATCTTCAGGAGCGATGGTGCAAAAAGCCAGGAAATTGGCTAGACAAGGCCTTATAACTGATTTTGAGGATGCTGATGCAATTACCGTAGATGATGTTATATCCTCAGCCAGCAATGGAAATGAGTCTGCAAGAATAATTTTGATTGAGGCTGCAGGATATTTGGGATTGGCAGTGGCTAATCTAATCAATACAATTAATCCGTCAAAAATAGTGTTGGGCAAGGAACTGGTTAAGTTTTCGGATGACATTTTAGAACATCTGAAAAGTATAGCTTTAGCTAAAGCCCTCAAATACCCTGCATCAAAAGTAGAAATTATCACCTCTGAAATCGGTGATGACACTTCAGCTCTTGGCGCTGCAATAATACCTTTAAAAAAACTATTTGGTTACAAAATATAAAAATTATTAAATCGGAGGAATTAACATGTCAGAAGTATTTAGCGGAATTTCTAAAATAAAATTCGAAGGAAGCGGGTCGGATAACCCATTGGCATTCAAATATTATGATGCGGAAAGGGTTATAGGCGGTAGGACAATGAAAGAGCACTTAAGGTTCGCAGTAGCTTATTGGCATACCTTTGCGGCGCCGGGTGCAGATATGTTCGGAGCCGGTTCCTATGAAAGACCCTGGAATACTATTTCAAATCCAATAGAAATGGCAAAATATAAGGTGGAAGCAAACTTTGAGTTTATCGAAAAACTGGGAGCGCCATTTTTCTGCTTCCATGACAGAGATATTGCTCCGGAGGGAGCAACTCTGGCTGAAACCAATAAAAATCTCGATATTATTACAGCATTAATTAAAGAGAGAATGAAGTCAACTGATGTAAAGCTGCTGTGGGGTACAACAAATGCTTTTGGTAACCCAAGATTTATGCATGGTGCGGCAACATCTCCAAATGCTGATATATTTGCATTTGCAGCGGCACAGGTCAAAAAGGCAATGGAAATCACAAAAGAATTGGGCGGAGAAAACTATGTATTCTGGGGTGGAAGAGAAGGCTATGAGACACTTCTGAACACTGATATGAAGCTTGAGCTGGACAATTTGGCAAGATTCCTAAGAATGGCTGTTGACTATGCAAAGGAAATCGGTTTTGATGGTCAATTCCTTATAGAGCCAAAGCCAAAGGAACCAACAAAGCATCAATATGACTTTGATGCAGGAACTGTAATAGGCTTCCTTAAAACCTATGGACTTGATCCGTATTTCAAACTGAACATTGAAGCGAACCATGCGACCCTTGCAGGACATACCTTCCAGCATGAGCTTGCAGTAAGCAGAATAAACAACATGCTTGGAAGTATTGATGCCAATCAGGGTGACATGCTGCTGGGTTGGGATACAGATCAATTCCCGACAAATCTTTATGATTCAACACTGGCTATGCTTGAAGTTTTAAAAGCTGGAGGCTTAAACAAGGGAGGTCTGAACTTTGATTCAAAGGTCAGAAGAGGTTCCTTCGAGCCGGTGGATTTGTTCTATGGTCATATTGCAGGTATGGATACCTTTGCAAAGGGACTAATAATTGCTAACAGAATAATTGAGGATGGAAAATTTGATGCATTTATTTCTGATAGATATTCCAGCTATACTACCGGAATCGGTAAAGATATTGTAGAAGGTAAGGTTGGATTCAAGGAACTGGAAAAATACGCTCTCACTGCTGAAATAAGAAACAAATCAGGTCGTCAGGAAATGCTTGAAAGCTTGCTAAATAAGTATATGGTTGAGGCAAAGTAATAAAATAATTACAAATTAAAAAAGGCATAACAGCAAATTGCTTAAAGATTTGTTGTTATGCCTTTATTTGTTAGTAACTATATTTTTGAAAGTGATTGTTTCTTTAGTCGTTATTGTGGTATATTTGCTTATGTTAAGGGGGGATTAAATTTGAGCTTTATAAATAATATAAGCATAAAACGCAAATTAATCATTACATACTTTATAGTTGTAATAATACCTATTATAATAATAGGGTATTTCCTTACAAACAAGCTTTACCAACTTTCATTTTCCAATTCTACCGGGATTTCAAATGCTACTTTAAAGCAACTAAGCGGTAATTACATAAATAAACTGGTATCATACAAAGGAGTATTGGACGGTCTTGTCAATTACAAGCCGCTGGTAGACTATATTGGGACAGAGTATAGCACTGATTATGGAGCCATTAATGATTTTAATACAAAAATTATGCCCTTTATAAGAAGAATTCATGTTGATCAGGAAGATGTTCAGATTAGGGTTTATACAAATAATAAATCAATATGGCACTCAGTTGAGACAAGTAATACACTTGAAGACTTAGAAAAGCAGAAATGGTTTGACAATTCCTCTCCTTTATCAGCAAGTTCAATTAGGTGGACTATAGCCGAAAACATCGAGGGGAAAGCCTCAAAGAAGTACGTTGGATGCTATAAAGTGCTTAGAAGTCTGGATAATCCCAATAAGATAGGGAGTGTAATTTCAGTATTTTTTGATGAGATACAATTATTCTCTCTTATTTCTGCTGAAAAGGAAGCAGGTAAGGTGATATTTCTTTATAATAACGATAACCAAATAATTACTACAACTGAACGAGAACTGCTTTTTGGGAATATTGAAGATCTGGTTTTTAACTCAAATGATAAGATATTTAACCTGGAAAATGATTCGCTTGTACAATTTAAAAATAATGACTATTTCTTTTTCAAATCTAACATTACTGAAAGTAAAGTATTAATAAGTGGATGGCATATTGCATATTTAATTCCTGCAAGTGGGGTTCTTGAGGGTATTAAGAGTATATGGATTTCAAGCATTCTGTTATGCCTGATCTGTATCGTTATAGCACTTGTATTAATCGTTTTTATATCTAAAAATATAACCGGAAGAGTGTTAAATTTGATTAAGAAGATTAAAAGCAGTATTTACAATAATTTTATAGTAGACACCAGTATTTCAGGAAAAGATGAGATTGGTGCGCTGGAAAATGATTTTATTGATATGATGCATAGAATTCGCGAGCTGATCGATAAAGTATATATAGCTGATTTAAAGGTTAAAGATGGTGAAATAAATTATCAGAAAATTCAAACTGAAAAAAGAAAGGCTGAAATAATATCTCTACAGACTCAAATTAATCCACACTATTTATTCAACACACTTGAAACTATCAGAATGAGCCTGGTGCTTAATGGTGACAAAAAGAATGCGGATATTGTTGCTGCGTTCGCAGAGAGTTTCAGGCAATGTATAGATAATAAGAAAGATATTTATACCATCAGAGAAGAATTATTATTTATAGAAAACTATTTTACAATACAGATGTACCGACTTAGAGATAATATAAGTTTTAATGTGCAAGTACCTGACTATATAATGGAGTACTTAATTCCAAAACTAATTTTACAGCCACTTATTGAAAATGCAGTTTATCACGGTATAGAAATGAAAGGTGAAAAAGGAACAGTAGAAATAAAGGCTTATGAGTCTGAAAATGATATACATATTACCGTATCTGATGACGGTGTGGGCATTTCTGAGACTCTACTTGAGGAACTGATTGAAGCTATTAATAATAAAGAAGAGTCAAAGGAAAACATTGGGTGGGGGAAAATAGCTTTAAAGAATGTTCATAACAGACTCAGATTAATGTATGGTGAAGAGTATGGACTTAAAATCAGTAGTAAATTGAACGAGGGAACTACTGTAGAAGTAAAATTTCCTGTAATGCATTAAATGGGAATGGGAGTGTTAGAATGTATAAAGTTTTAATTGTAGATGATGATTTCATTATTTGTACAGGCCTTCAAAAACTAATTGATTGGGAAGTGTATGGCTTTATATCGAAGGATTACGCTCTGAATGGTTTAGAAGCTCTCGAAATGCTGGAGAAGACTGTCTATGATTTGATAATAACAGATATAAGAATGCCGAAATGCGACGGCATTGATCTAATAAAGGAAATAAGGCAAAAAAATTATCCGTCAAAAGTAATCATATTAAGTGGTTACAGGGATTTTGAGTATGCACAGACGGCACTGGAATTTGGTGTTAAGAAATACATTTTAAAACCTGTCAATGAAAAAATACTGATCAATACAATTATAGATATTAAAAATGAAATAGATGAAAGCATAAGTCAAAAACTTGTTCTTAGTGAAAGCAAAACAATTTTACTGGAAAAAGCCATTGTTGAGCTGCTTAAATCAGAGAATAAAAATTCTCATATATACACTAATCTTGAAAATATGGGTGTGGATTTGAATAATAAAATATTTCAAGTCTGTATTATTGATTCTTTCAAAAATAGTATAGAAGCCGAGTATGTATTAGGTCTTGTATTGAAAAAAACTATTGTGGAAATTGTTAAAAAATATTCAGCCGGCTATACTGCGTATATTGGTGATAATAAATATGTAATTTTGTTTTGCTCTGATGGGAAAAGCGGTAACTCTGTTAAAACGGTTTGTGAAGAAATATTTAATTATGTAAATAAATTTGCAGGAAGCACTGTTAATATATCGATTGGCAATGAGGTGACGGAATATTACATGATTTATCAATCCTTTTACAATGCTGCTTCTCTGAGCTCAAATTACTTTACAAATGAAAATCAACACATACTTTTTTATGATGATATTGTAACTAACAGCACAATTGAAGGCATTATAAAGTATGTCAGGGAAAACTGCTGCGAAAAGCTGACATTACAATCTATTGCAAACAGGTTCTTTTTTAATCCAGCCTATATAGGAAGAATCTTCAAAAGCCACACAGGGCTTAAATTTAATGATTTTTTAATTGAATGTAAAATAGAGAAATCCGAACAATTGCTTGAAAACAGTAAATATAAAGTTTCTGAGATTGCCGAGAAAGTCGGATATACTGATTATGATCACTTCTGCAAGGTTTTTAAGTCAAAAAAAGGTTGTTCGCCCTCGGAATACAAAGTAAGAAACAGAGCTAAATAACAAAACCACCTGTTAATTCTATTTATGTATAAACAGCAGGGTATGGAAGTAAAACTTCTCCTGTAAAAAAGAAAATCTCACATGCTAAACTATTAATAAATAGACAACGTTGCAACGGTCTACAAAATCTGCTGAACACAAATAGAGGAGGAAGATTATGAAAAGGAAAGTAAATCTGACAAGAGCTATGGCATTAGCAGTATCAATAGGAGTGTTTTTAAGCTCTCTCACCGCATGTGGTGGCAATAATACAAAATCGGAAGACACTTCTGCAAAAAACTCTGAAAATAGTGTAGTCGCTGCAAGTGATACCATAAGCGCTGAACCTTACAAGATTCAAATTCTGGCAGACCCGTTTAAGTCCATAAAAACAAGTAAAGATACTGACATTGGAAAGGTACTATACGAAAAATTCAATATTGAATTTGAGTTCTTACCTATTACCGGTGATCAAAGAGAAAAACAGAATCTGATGCTGGCATCCGGGGATTATCCTGAGATAGTAAGACTTGAAGGGAATGACATGGTAAATAAGTATATATCGGCCGATGCTCTGGTGTCTTTGGATGACTATTTACCAAATGCAAAGAATTTTACTGAGCAGTTTAAGGAACAGATACCGTACTGGAGAGTGTCCTCACCGGATGGAAAGCTATATAAATGGGAAATAAAAGTACCTCAGGATTTTGCTGCAGCGCCGGCAGTTAATGATATTGGAGTCAGAACCGATGCACTTGAAAAACAAGGCTGGCCAAATCTTGTTTCAGAAGACGATTGGTTTAATTTCTTGAAAACTGCAATGGAGCAACAACCGGAATCTAATGGACAAAAAACCATAGGAATGGTTATACCTTTTGCAGAATCATGGGGGCCGGCTCTGACAGCCTTTATTGAAAAAGGCGGCAAGTATGTTGATGAAGGTACTAATGATGCAGTTATTTGGAATCAGATTGACGAAAAGTGGGAAGAAGTTTTTACAACCAAAGAGATCCAGGATAACTACAGATGGTTTAACAAGCTTTACAGAGCCGGTATACTTGACCCTGATTGCTTCACAGATACACTTGACCAGGTTCGCGACAAATTGACAAGCGGCAGAGCTCTAAGTATGTGGTATGTTATATGGGAAATTGGTGGTGCAAACGGTGAACTGGTAAACGCAGGTCATCCGGAGATGCAGTACATACATATGCCAATAAGGACCAATGCTCAGGTAGCTTCAGGTGAAAAGAGACTCATCAGAGTAGAAACTACAAGACCTTTTGACTCAATTGCCATTACTAAAAATGCTAAAGATCCAGAGAGATTGTTTAAGATGGTTGACTGGTGTCTGTCTGAAGAAGGTCAAATACTTTTACAAAGCGGTATTGAAGGCAAGCAGTATAAAATAGTTGACGGAAAAAGAGTACCTACCGACGAGTTCATTCAGAAATTAAATACTGATACAACGTATAGAGAAACAACCGGTTTAGGATCCAACGGTAATATCTTTGGTTTCCTTGGATTATTGAACTTGAAGGGTAAAGATGGAATAAGCTATGATTTGTCTGTAGAGCCGGCATATGCGGATATATTAGCTCTTACAGAAAGGCAAACAACAGCGTACCAAAAGCTTGGTTGGAAAACATCAATGGATTACTGGCTAAAAGTTGGGCAGAGTGCACCTAATGGAATGACTGGAACCTGTTCGCTAGACCCAAGCAGTGCTGAAGGCAAATTGAATGAAAAATTCAATGCCTTTAGAGTTCAGGCGGGTGCAAAGCTTATTACTGCCAAAACTGAAGCAGAATACGAAAGTACCTTGAAAGAGGTAATGGAGCAGTATAATAAGCTGGATATTAAAAAGGTAGTTGATAAGTATAATCAGATACTTGCTGAGAATACCGCAAAAATGGAAAAGTTTAAATAATATCCCATTGAAAAGTGCCGGAAAAAGTTAAACTTACCCGGCACTTTCAATTTCTAACTTAGTATTACTAGATTTTCTAGGGATAAGGAGACAAAGTAAAATATGGCTAATTCAAGTGTGAGTAATATAAATGTAACAAAACTACCCCAGAGTACAAAAAACAAAAGATTAGCTAAACTTTTCAAACAAAGATATTTGTATATTATGTTGCTGCCTGCACTAATAAGTACAATCATATTTAGCTATCTTCCTATATCAGGTTGGATTATGGCCTTCACGGATTACAAGGTTGGGAAGAGCATTTGGGGAGCTCCCTGGGTAGGGCTAAGAGAATTTAAATCATTTTTCATAGATAGTGGTGAAGCAATGAATGTTATTACAAACACCGTTGTGATGAATGTTCTTTCGCTGATAATAGGTCTCGGTACAGCATTTTGCTTCGCAATCTTATTAAAGGAATTACAATGGCCAAGGTTTGGGAAACTGGTGCAATCAATAACCTTTTTTCCATACTTTATGTCTTGGGTTATACTGTATGCTGTAATTTATTCATTGTTTTCCCTGGGTTCAGGAGCTGTAAATCAAACTCTCATAAATCTGGGCTTGATCAATGAACCGTTAAATATACTCGGAGACCCGAACTATTCCTGGCTTTTAATCGTTTTAGTAAATACATGGAATTCCCTGGGCTATAACAGTGTTATATTTATTGCTACCATAGCCGGGATACCAAGTGAACAGTATGAAGCTGCTGAAATAGATGGGGCGGGCAGATTTGCAAAAATTCATCATGTAACAGTACCAAACCTTGTTCCTACACTAATTGTTCTGTTGATAATGAATAGCGGATGGATATTCAATTCGGGGTTGGATCAGTATTTCATGTTTACAAATCCAACAAATATTTCAAAAATGCAGGTTTTCGACTATTACATATATAGTTACGGATTAAAATTATTCAACTATTCCTATGCAACAGCAGTTGGCATTATAAAAACAATTGTTAGTTTAGTATTGCTTATCGTTGTAAATAAGCTGTCAAAGAAGTACAGCGGCAAGGCTATATTCTAGCTTGAGAGGATGCTTTATAATGAAGAGAAAATTAAATGCTCAAGACATTATTTTTAATAGTGTTAACACAATTTTTATGATACTGATTATCTTAATAATGGCATATCCCTTTTGGTATGTTCTATGCTACTCGCTGAGCGATAGCGCCCTCATAACCGGAGGAATGATATTTTTCCCAAGAGGTTTTTCATTTGATGCATATAAGGTCTGTCTAAACAATTCTGATATTGTAAATGGTTTTATAATTTCAACAGCTCGTGTTGTTCTTGGTTCAGGATCTATGATTATTGTTTCATCTATGGCTGCCTATGTGCTGTCAAAAGATGATTTCATGGGTATAAAGTTCTTTCGAATACTATTTCTGGCTACCATGTACTTTTCAGGAGGGCTAATCCCAAGCTTTCTTTTAATGAAATCTTTAGGGCTGACAGGTACATTTGCTGTATATATACTTCCAGGTATGGCCAGTGTTTTTAATATGATACTTATACGAACTTATATAGAAAGTCTTCCGAAAAGTCTGGAGGAATCAGCAACGCTAGATGGCGCAAATGATATAATAATTTTCTTTAAAATTATTCTGCCTCTATGTTTACCTGTTATTGCAGCCGTTTCTCTTTTTACAGCGGTAGGACAATGGAACTCTTATATAGATACTCAGATTTACAATTATAAGAAACCCAGTTTATACCCATTGCAGTATATTCTTTATAACTATATGTCAGCCTATACACCATCATTAGAAGCTGCAAAAAGTAAGGCCGGTTCAATAACTGTAACACCTCAAAGTGTAAAAATGGCCATAACAATTATTACAATTGTACCTGTTGCATTTTTATACCCATTTCTTCAGAGATATTTTGTTTCGGGGTTACTGGTGGGCTCAGTAAAGGCCTAACTATATAAATTGAAGGGAGAGTAAGCAATGAATTCAAGTAAGAAAATAAAGATCGGAGTTTTTGGCGCCCATCGAGGCATGACAATGATAAATGTACTGTCAAGACATCCTGATGCAGAGCTTGTAGCAATCTGCGACAAATACCAGCCACTTCTTGACAAGTGTAAGAAAGTCGCTGAAGAAACAGGGTCAAGTATTACATATTACACGAACTTCGATGAGTTTTTTAAGCATGAAATGGACGCGGTGGTTTTGGCAAACTACGCCAATGAACATGCTCAATACGCTATAAGGCTTCTTAAGTCAGGCAGACATGTGGCAAGTGAGGTGCTCCCTGTGGAAACGTTAGGCCAAGCTGTCCAACTGGTTGAAGCCGTTGAAGAGAGTGGAAAAATATATTCCTATGCGGAAAACTATTGCTATTTTACAGCAACACAGGAAATGAAAAAATTGTACCGTGCCGGTGAAATCGGAGATTTCATGCATGGTGAAGG
>CAYQCA010000008.1:0-9656 GCA_964415835.1 uncultured Clostridium sp.
AAGCAAAAAACATTACTCACTTTTTAACAACACAACAAAAGCTTGTAATCCTTTTATATCAAGGTCTTACAAGCTTTTTACCTTCTACAAGTGTCAAAGACGAGAAATAGCCACAAATCAATACTAAAATTAATTTTTTTGAAATTCTTAAACTAATACTTTAATACACCTTTTAAAATATCAAATTGCTTTAGTGATATATTCAGCGAAACAATGTTTCCTACGCGCAAAGGAGCAATAATTCCAATCTTTATTGAGACATATCCCCTGTTTCTTTTAAAAATACTGCCTGAAGAAGTTATGCTCTCTATGCTGTCAGTTTTTACTATGGCTATTTTTTTGTGAAACGCACCTGAGCTGACTGTTACATTTTCTTTCCCTACTGATATTCCTGCATTATTAAACTTAAATACCACACTCAAAATTGATATTATCAAAATAGCCGCTGCGACTGCTATCGGGATATAAAAATCAATAATTAGAGATACAATAAACAAAGCTATAAAAAGAATAACTGCCAGTATAAATTCAGTGCTGTAGAAAAAGTACTTTCTCGCTTGTGGTTCAGCCTTACATAGGGTGTACTCAGAACCATATTCCGGTAGAACACTTCTGATTGAATCTTTTATCCTCTCCATTGAACCAATCGGGTAAATAATGGCCTTTTCTATTGTACCCTCGTCACTGGCATCACCATATCCTATAACAATAACTTCAGCAGTATAAAGTTTGCAGAGTCTCATAAAAAGATTTTGTTTTAGTATAATTCCATTAATTTTATCCTTTGGAAGTGTAAAGCTCTTTTTGTTTATTAATCCGTATTGAACCTTTAGAACCTCCTCTGTTGCCGATACCCTGAAATCATAATATGAGACAACAGATTTGACCAACGAAACCCCTATTGCTAATAAATATATAATAAGAACACAAGCAACTACAACTCCACCAATAAATACATTTTCCAATTTTGGAGCTATTAACCCGGAAAGTGGCCCCACAACAGCTATAATACTAAAAATGTATATAAATTTAGACTGCAATAAGCCTAATTTTATAAAATCCTGAGTCTGAGCCTTTATTTCATTTATTTCTTTGTCGCTTTCAGCTTCTTCCCGGTGGTTTTGAGTAATTATCTGCTTAAATAAAATAGCCTCTTCTACCTTCAATGCCAGATTGACATTTGACTTGTTTGCCACTTCGTTAGTTTGACTGGCATTATCTACCTTTATCTTATAAACTTTGAAAAACTGAAATAAAATATTCTGGGATAAGTCCACAGTAGTAATTGTTGTAAAAGGAATCTCTGTTCTTTTCTTTGTAAATACTCCGGACTCTATTATTAAATAATCCTCACTTAATGTGTAATAAGTAAAAAGGTAATTTATAAGTCGTGCCAGAGGATTAATTATAATAGCTGCTATTGGGAATAATGCCTGCTCATCCAGATTTTTAAGTAAAAATGCACTTACTAAAATCCCTAAAACCAATAAAGGTATTTCTGTCAATTTTTCGAATAATATCAGCAAGTTACCGCGTCTATGCTTGAATTCCACTTTAAAATTGCCTCCCATGTCTTATTATTTATTCTGAGCATCAAGTCTGTTGTATAGCTTCGATTTAAGCGTCTCTGCTATTAATGCGGCATACTCATCCGAAATACCTTCAATGCTGAATTGCCCACTTGCTGTGTGTATTCTTACTGTAGAGATTCCAAGCTTTCTGTTTATTGGTCCCTGGGAAACAGTTATATGTTGAACCCTAATGATAGGTATTACAATATTTTTAATGTAAAATATTCCATGTCGAATCTCTATCCTGTCATCAGATATGATATAACCCCATTGCCTGTACTCAATTGCAGGAAATACAATAAGAGTAACCAGCATATAAACCAGGATACAAGATACGAGAATATACAAATAGTGGCTATAAGGTGAGAAATAATCAGTTCTTGATAATAAGATTACAGCTGTAATTAAAACAGTACCAACAATTATGAAACTAATAATTCTTACAATTCTCCATGAAAGCAAAATTCTTTTATCCAGCTTGTTATATTCCATATTAAACCTCACCAATTCACTTGATTAGTCGAATTAATCCTTAGTACAAGATATTATACTATCTTAAGTAAAAAACGTCTGAAAAATTTGACTTTTACTATAATTCTTTGTTAAAATATCTGTTTGTACTCCTATTCGAATTAAACAATACTACGGATACCTACTAGAAAGGATATGTATGAAAGAAGAAAGCTTTAGTTCACAAAAAATGGGCACAATGCCCGTAGGAAAATTACTTACAGTTATGTCACTGCCAGCTATGCTGTCCATGTTTGTTCAAGCCATGTACAACGTTGTAGATAGTATATTCGTTGCAAAGCTGGGTGGTGATGCACTGACTGCTATATCCATTGCGTTCCCGATGCAGTTGCTTACGCTTTCCTTTGCTATTGGCGTAGGAATCGGGACAAATTCGCTTATTGCAAGAAAATTAGGTGAAGGTAAACGGGACGATGCTACAGTTATTGCACGAACTGGCCTATTTCTGGCCATAGTTAATGCAATCATATTTGTTTTTATAGGCCTGTTGTTTTCAAAGCCATTTATTTCTTTGTTTACTGATAATGCTGAAGTAATATCAATGGGAACAACATTTTTGACAATTGCGACTTGCTGTTCTGCCGGTATGTTCATCGAGATTGTTTTCTCAAAGACACTTCAGGCTACAGGAAGTATGTTAGTGCCAATGGTTTCACAGCTGATTGGATCAATAACAAATATTATCATGAACCCTATACTTATATTTGGATATTTGGGTCTGCCTGAGTTCGGTATTGCCGGGTCCGCGATGGCAACAGTAATTGGACAGCTGTCTGCAATGACATATGTACTTATTATGTTTAAAGTAAAAAGCAGAGAAATTCACATTACTCTCCGGGGTTTAAAAGTGAAGAAGGAAAATGTCTTAGCCATATACAAAGTAGGCTTGCCATCAATAGTTATGAATGCAATAGGATCAGTTACAACAACTACGATGAATGCGATTTTAATGGCATTTTCGGAATCTGCCATTGCAATACTGGGTATTTACTTCAGATTGCAGTCCTTTGTATTTATGCCCGTTTTTGGCTTGACTCAAGGCGCTATGCCAATAATGGGATATAACTTTGGAGCAAATAATAAAAAGCGTTTTTATAAAGCTTTCTATTTATCTCTGTCAGTTGCCTTTATAATATTGTCTATTGGGTTAATACTATTTCAGTTTTTCCCGGAAAATCTGCTCTCATTATTTGATCAGAACTCCGAAATGGGAGTATATGCTCTTAGAGTTATTAGTATTTGTTTTATACCAGCAGCCTTTGGTATTATAATAACTACAATGTTCCAGTCAGTGGGCCATGGAATGAAAGCATTGACCATGTCTCTGATGCGTCAGTTGGTCTTAATCCTGCCATGCGCTTATATTTTTGGTCAGCTGTTTGGATTAAAAGGTGTTTGGTTCGGTTATCCTGTTGCTGAGATTGTTGTTGTGCTGATATTTGTTCCAATTGCTCTAAAGGTTATTAAAGATGAGTTTGAAAGAAAAAGCAGCCTTGATTCTATTAAGGAATAATTCCGTAAGAATGATTACCAGGTTATAAAAATGGGACACGCATTGAAGGCGTGTCCTTTTTATAAATTGCAAATTGTTTTGACGATATAGTCTATATCCTCATTTTTTTTAAATCTATAAGTTCCAACTTTAATTTTTGTTGTAGCGTTGTAGTCATTCAGTTTTGCCATAAAATCTTCACTTCTGGTGATTACCCCTTTTTCCAGTAGTTGTGTTGTTACCATCTTAGCCTTTTCACCGCCATTAATTTCAACAATAATATTTCTTTCGTCCTTGATGGAAGTCGAGCTGTTGTCTATAGCAGTGTTAGCTACCGAATTTCCTGATGCCGAAGTACTTGCTGCTGTAACTTCTGCAGTGGAAGTACTTGCTGCTGATGTATCTGTAGTGGAAGTGCCACCAGCCTGTCTGCCCTCATTTAAATCAAGATTATTTGAATTATTTATAATACTGGTCTTTTCAACCATTCCATAACCTTTTGCCAAACTTATTATCTCTTCCTTGCTGAGTTCCTTGTCGTTTCCTGCAGAATATATCATCCCAGCAATTGAGGTTATTATCATCCCAATACCAATTCCTAAAATAATACTTTTCTCGTGTACCTTTCTCATTTCTTTTGCCCCTTATAGCTATCAGCTGATTGTTATGTGTGTTTTATTTGCTTAAACCACGAATAAGTCCAATTTCGCCTTTTCCCATTTTCATTTTTTCAGCTATTTCATCGTTGTTGAGACCTTGCTCTATCATTTTTAATACTTCTCTTCGCTTATCATTTAAAATTAGTTTGGTCTTTGTACTATCTTCAGGATTATCCTTGGTTTTTTCAAGGATATTATTTGGAATCTGTGTATTAACAGCCTTTTCAGCTTCATGCTCAACATCCTGATCAGGAGCGGCTTTTGTATTTGCTGCAGCCTCCTGAATAGGCTTTGGAAGCAACTCCGGAGTCGGTACCTTTTCTGGGTTCCGGTCAGGGGCAGGCTCAGGTTTTTCGGAACTCATAGCTTTATTAAAAAACTCCTGATTTTTCTCAGAAATAGCTGTTACTACATAGTCTGACATTCTGTTTAGTTCCTGAATCATTTCTTCCGACTCCTGAATAAGATTAAACATCTCATCTTTTTTCCTGTCAAACTCCTGAAAAAAGTCTTTACCATTTACCCTATCCATTAAAATAAAAAAGAGGGATCCTGCTATTAATAATATTCCTAAGAAAATGATGCTAATATAAAAACCTTCCATATCCACCTCAAATTTACCTTAGAAGCGCAATAGAGCTATGCTTCTTTGTCTTTAGCGTATTCACAAATATTATATCTTTATATCAATTGTAGGGCCTTGTCTTGTATTTGGCTTCTTTTTCTTCTTTTCGTTCTGCTGCCCTCTGTTGTCTTTTTCCTGTTTTTCATTAACACGTCCCTGTTGAACGTTTTCCCTGGCAACCACCTGTTTCATGCTGTTATCAATACGCTCCCGGTTTTGATCAGCTTGTTGCTGGTGTATTACCTGACTTTTATTTGCTTCATCATTATATGTTTTTGATAATTCAGATGTCTTTGGAAACATTACCTGAAAATCCATAGGTTTTATCGACATATTGACACCTCCAACTCCCAACAAATCCAAATCAAGGCCAATAGCGTTTTACAAAAGCTTACCTTACTTGTCTATTGGTCCCACACGTATATCAGCGCCGTCTCTGTACAGTGTACAGTACTGCAACTGTTCCTTAACATACATCATACATGTACCGATTGCAACTTTAACCCCGGGATAAATAAAGTTTAGTGCACGGATTTTACCATTGCCCTCTTGCTGAAGCTTCTCATCCAATATGGTAAGCTCAAGCCTGACTTCATTTATATTTGAAGATAGGTAATCTTTTGTTCTAAGACTCTTTATAAGTATCTCCTGTTTATCAGGCGTCAATGCACCCATAGCTTCCAGTTTTCGCAAAAGTGTTATAGCCTGATCAGCCTTATTCATATCGCTTTCCATAGATGCCAGATCATCTCTTAATTTTTTATATCGCTCCCTGACAGTTGGGTCAACTCCAACCTCCAGATCAGTAACCGTTGCCATGTGTGAGCCTATAACCTTGGCAACTATCAGTTTACCTACCTTGGAGGTACCACCTACAAGCAGTCCTTTACGTCCAGTGAGCTCAAGTTTATTTCCGCATTTAACATTACTATGCATTATTGCTTCGCTCTGAATGTTGTTTTTTGCCTCGATATTGCTGTATTCGATATATCTGGAAACAATGTCGCCTTCAGCAATAAGGGTACCCTTGCCCATTCCCTGCATGCCTCTTCTGAGTATTATATTGCCACCGGCCTTTATTGTAGCACCCTCAACTACACCATATACCTCTACATTTCCTCCAGCCTCAACTGTAAAGCCGGATAAAACATTTCCTTTAATAGTTACACTTCCGACAAAGCTGACATTTCCGGTAGAGTTATCAACGTCCGCCGGAACTTCATGGTTTGTATATACACTTACTTTTGTTGCATCAAGATACTCAACCTCACCATCTGTCTTAGCAATCAAAGCTTGTCCATCATCTGTAATCGCAACATTTTTACCTCTGGGAAGTACAGCAGGCTTGCCGTTGACAGCCGGTATATCCCTGCCTTTTACTGTTTTTCCGGGTGTTCCGTATACAGGCGGAACTAGTGTACAAAGTACTTGCCCTTCTTTTACCGACTGAATAAGATTAAGCTCTCTGTAATTTATTCTGCCATCCTCAAGTAATGTTGGCTTTTTATCAACCGATGTGTCAAAAAGATATACAACTGATCCGTTTTTGCCGTTTTTAGCTGGAATACCTTCTGCAACGCAAATTGCTTCGTTGTATGCAGGGTGTTCGGAATAGAAATTAACTATTTCCTCCTTTAGTCCAAAAATAATCTTCTGATCCCAAAGTGCTTTCATTATATCATCCTTGGTGATTTGTGCACTGCCTTCCGGTTTATAAAGTGTTATAAACGCCTTCATTTCATCCGGCGATACGGATACTAATACTTTCAAATTATTTTCTGCCATAATAACCTCCACGCCAGTCTCTGGCATAAATTGTCATGAAAGAATCGTGGAGGTACGCGGTTAAATTACGAATATATTCCACTTCTTTCACGCTCTTCTCCCTTAGAACCTGTCTAGTATCTCATTGCACTCGTCATTTTGGCGGATTTTGCGCCATGCTACGTTAAATTTTCTGGGAATAAACAAATTATTCCTGCGAAAATTTGCCTTGCCTGACACAAAATCCGCTTAAAATGCCAAGCACAAGCAGATACTAGACAGGTTCTTAAGCCTCTAGCATTATCTTGTGCCGGAACAATTTCCCCCTCATTCTAAGCAAAGCCTTTGTATGCAGCTGAGAAATCCTGGACTCTGTAACATTCATTATAGCACTTATCTCCTTTAAAGTAAGTTCCTCAAAATAGTAAAACGTAATGACTGCTTTCTCTTTTTCGGGCAATTTATTTATAGCATCTGCCAGAAGTTCCTTAAGCTCAATATGTTCAATAAAGGCTTCAGGTTTGTCTTCAGTGCTATCGCTTGGGATTTCCAAACCACGTTCATAGTTCTGTTCCATAAACTCTTCCAATGACATCATAGATGATACATTGACATCATTCAGCAATTTATAGAATTCACCCAGGCTTATACCCATTTTTTCAGCAACTTCCTTATCTGTTGCCGAATGTCCCAATTCGTTTTCTATTTCTGCGTAAACTTTCTCGAGTTCCTTATTTTTTTGTCGAAGCGACCGGGGAACCCAATCCAAATCTCTAATACTATCTATAATAGAGCCTCTTATTCTCAAAGAGGCATAGGTTTCAAACTTAGCTCCTTTTGTAATATCAAACTTTTCAATAGCATCAATAAGCCCAAAAGCACCATAACCGACGAGGTCATCGAATTCAACATTCGAGCCAAAATATATGCTTAACCTTCCTGCAACATATTTTATCAAATATGCATATTCTATAATTAACTTTTCTTTAGCAGCTGGATCTTTAGTTTCCATATACTGCTTCCAAACTTGATTTATACTTCCAGTAAACATGCAAATCCCCCAATTACCCTTTTAACTGGCCATATCATTCTTTCATCTTCGTCCTCACCGCTTTTGTTAAATCTAGTGGAGTAAAGCCATCGTCTATCTCTTCATCTGCTCTAAAGTCTATCTTTTTGCCGAGATAATCGTTTTTCTCCGTTTGTTCAGCTTGTTCACCGGCCAACCGTTGTTTTTCAAGCTCCTCTTCCATTTTTAACTTTTCGGCTTCAGCTTTTTGTCTGTTTTGCTCCTCAACAATACTCTTGAATGTAGATTTGGCAAATAGTCCTATCAAATAAAAGCTTACCATTGCAATAATCATTCGAATGCAGGTTTCATTCAGGTCTTTATTGCCGGCTATACTAAAAAACCCGGTTATAAGAGCAGCAAGTATAGCAAGCAGGAAAGGAATTTTCATAATTATCTCCATTCTTATCCCTCAGTGTTCATTTTCTCATTAGTAGTTTATAGCTATATTTGTTTAACTCCAAAACCAATTGTTTTTACCATTAATCTCCCGTCACTGGAAAAAAGTTCAATGGTTCTCCCGTAGTTCCCTCCGGTATCTTCGGAAACTACAGGTATTTTTAATTCATTAAGTCTTTCTTTTGAAGCAACTACATTTCGATAACCTATACGCATCAAATCAGACCCCTGACTAAAGGCAAACATTTGGGCGCCTCCTGCCAGCTTTGCAACTATTCTTTCTTTCTTTGCGCCAAGTCTTATCATATCATTTACCAGTTTTACAATACCAGTATCGGCAAATTTGGCAATGTTGCTATTATTCTTTGCCTGCTCACTGCATGGTAGCATTACATGCGCCAAGCCTACAATTTTTGTTGCCGAATCATACAATGCAATTCCAACACATGAACCCAGCCCAAGTGTTGTTATAATACAAGGATGATTTGCTGATTTTAAGTCAGCCATACCAACCTTAACAATGTCTATATCCATTATTCTATAACTCCCAATGCTTTTAATAATACCGCGTATGATTCAACATCAGGTATTAAAAGAAAATCCCCGAATACTTTTGTTGTACCTTCACTAAATTCCGTTTCAATATATAGGACTGTATCTCCCACTTTGCCAAACTCTATAGCCGGCACGCTTAAAATAGCTCCAGCCATATCGATTGCCAGTTCCGGAACAGAAGGCATTATTCTTAGATTTGTCAATCCTGCCAATGCTGATAAATATGATGCTGTTAAAATATTACCAACTTCCTTTAGTGCTGATAGTTCAAAATCATTAAATTCAATACTGGTTGATCCTTCAGTACCAATAAGAATATTGATAAGCTGCCTGGCAGCATTAATATCAAGTATAAACATTATATTACCGGTTATATCTCCGGTAACATTAAGTAATATACCTACAACCAGCATCTCTTCCCCGCCAAGTATTTGGGACACCTTGTCAAATCCAAGTATTCTGGCCTTAGGTACCGCCATATCTACCCTTTTATCTATCATTTTAGCTAAGGCTGTAACTGCATTTCCTGCTCCGATATTTCCTATTTCTTTTAGTACGTCCATTTGTAGATTGTTTAATTCATCAAAGCTAATTGACATGATACCCTCCTGTTTGCGCGTAAAACGCGTTCGCATATATTCATGAAAAATCAGATCTTTATTAGTTTCTCAAAATTCAAGAGCGTAACTATTTCTCCATCTACTTTTCCTATTCCATATATGTAATCAGCAACTCCGCTATTAATCAGGCTTGAAGCACTCTCGATTGAATTGCCGCCCAGCTGGATTGTTTGAAGAACCTGATCAACAATTACTCCGATAGATATTTCTTCCAGCTTCAAAATTATAATACGTGTCTCTTCGGTTTCTTCTATTGGCGGAAGATTAAATTTTTCTCTTAAGTCCATAACCGGAATAATGTCTCCTCTGAGATTTATTACTCCTTTGATAAAAGATGGCGTCTTAGGTACTCTGGTTATAGGCTTCACCCT
>CAYQCA010000008.1:9756-22241 GCA_964415835.1 uncultured Clostridium sp.
TTTTATGTAATAGAATTAACATCTATAATTAGTGCTACATTTCCATCGCCCAGAATAGTAGCACCTGCAAGGTATTTTATTCCTGTTAATAACTTTCCAAGCGATTTAATAACTATTTCCTGTTGACCAATAACGCTGTCAACAACAAGGCCTGTTAGTTTATCACCTTTTCTAACAATAACAATTTTAAGCTGCTTTTGAGATTTTGAACTGCTGTTCGGAACCTCTAAAGCATCAGCCAGTCTTGTAATAGGAACAACCATATTACGCAGAAGAATTATCTCCTGCCCTTGAACAGTCTTTATATCTTCAGATGACCAATTATATATCTGGTAAATTGAAGACAATGGAATCGCATATTTTTCAGCTCCAACATTAACAAGCAATGCCTGATAAATTGCAAGTGTAAGAGGAAGTTTAATTATAAACTTGCTACCCTTACCACTCTGGCTTTCTACTTCCACTGAACCGCCAAGCTGCTCAATTTTAGTTTTTACAACATCAAGGCCAACTCCTCTGCCGGATAGACCTGTTATCTTTTCCGCTGTACTAAAGCTAGGTCTGAATAACAGTTCAATAGCTTCCTGCTGTGTAAGCTGCGCAGCTGCTTCCTTTGTCATTATTCCTTTTTCGATAGCTTTAGCCCTTACTTTATCCGCATTTATACCTGCACCGTCATCTCCAACTTCAATAATTACGTTGTTACCGGATTGATAAGCTATAAGCTTTATTTTACCAATTTCAGGCTTACCCAGTTGTTTTCTGACCTCGATTGATTCAATACCATGATCGCATGAATTTCTGAGCAGATGAATCAGCGGATCACCTATCTCATCTATTACTGTTCTGTCAAGTTCTGTTTCCTCACCCGACATTTGAAGCTCTATCTCTTTACCTAAATCCTTTGCAATATCTCGAACCATTCTTGGGAATCTGTTGAATACCGTCTCAACCGGAACCATTCTGACCTTCATAACCGCGTCGTTTAAGTTTGTAGTAATCCTCTCAAGATACTCAAGAGTCTCGTGGTATTCCTGTGGTTTAGTTGTAATATCTGTGCCTTCAAGCCTTGTCTTGGTAATAATTAACTCTCCGACTAAATTCATCAGAATATCAAGTCTGTCTATATCAACTCTGACAGTTCTCTGAGCCTTTCTTGCGGCATTGTTTGTGTTTTGTTTAGTCGATTCCTTGTTTTCGTTTTCTTTGGAATCCGAGTCAGTATTATTGGTTATTTTGGTATTATCAGAATCTTTATTACTGTCAGTATGTACCCCAGGATCAACTTCATATTTACTCAAGGTTTTTATAATTACCTTTTCAATTTCGGCTATTGAGTTAATCTCTTTCTGGTATAACTCTTCGCTTTCCTTTGATACGACAATAACAGTAAACTCGAAGTCAAATTTCTCATCTTCTATTTCCTGTACCACAGGCTCAGACTTGATTATCTCACCATATCTCTCTAAAGTCTGGAATACTATAAAAGCTCTTGCAGCTTTTAATAAACAGCCCTTATTTAAGACCACAGTTATTTTGTAAGCGTTCATTTGCATATCTATAGCTTTATTAACCGCACGCTTTTCAAACTCATCTATTTCAAATTGTGCTGTTGTATAGTTATCGGTATTATTTTCAGGCTTGTCCTCATTCTCATCAGCTTTATTAGCTTCTGCTTTAGATGCTTTGACAAAACCCTTATTTGCCAGTATTTCATTTAATGTTGATATAACAGTGCTGTATTCCTTGTCCCCTTCATCCCCTGTAGCCACAACGCTATTAACATAGTTTTCAAGAGCATCGAGACATTTGAATAATACATCAACGAGATCAGATGTAACTTTTATCTCATCGTTTCGAATTGCATGTAAAACATTTTCCATGTCATGGGTTAACTTGGTCATTTTTGTAAAGCCCATTGTACCCGCCATACCTTTTATAGTATGCGCAACTCTGAATATCTCGTTTAAAACATCCTTGTCCTCCGGATCTTTTTCGATTTGCAAAAGGCATTGATTCAGACTTTGTACATGTTCCTTAGCCTCTTCAATAAATATTTGTAAATACTGACTCATGTCCATTTTACCGTACCCCCAAAATTTGAATAATTTCCTCTGAAATTTTATCAAGTGATACAATCTTGTCTACCGCACCAGTCTGAACTGCCATTTTTGGCATTCCGTATACTACACTTGTCTCTTCGTCCTGGGCTATAATATAGCTATTGTTCTCTTGCTTTAATTTCTTAATTCCTACACTTCCATCAGACCCCATCCCTGTCATTATAACCCCTATAATATTTTTCAGACCTGTAGACGAAAGAGAACTCATCATTACATCAACAGAAGGTCTGTGTCCTCCTACAGGTGGAGATTTATCAAGGTTTATAAACAGTTCACCTTTTCCATTAACTTCTAACAACATATGAGAATCACCAGGTGCAATATATACGCTTCCTGCTGAGACTTGTTCTCTATGCTCTGCTTCCTTTACCAATAAATTGCTCTTGCTGTCCAGTCTCTCTGCTAAAGTTTTGGTAAAACCGGGCGGCATGTGTTGAACCACTAAAACTGCGGCAGGTATATCAGCCGGTAAAAAAGGTATAACACTTTGTAAAGCTTTTGGCCCACCGGTAGAAGTTCCGATTGCAATAATATATTTTAATGCCCTTAAATCCTGTCCCCTAGTTTTTGCGTCATCCTTTTTCAATTGCTTTTGTACAGCATTAAACTTAATGTTTTTTGCAACAAGAATTTTCTCAATAATTTCATTTCTTTTTTTATCAGTCTTTATGTCAAAAATGTTTTTAGGCTTTGCTATAAAATCAACTGCACCCTCGTCCAATGCCTGTATTGTTCGCTGTGCGCCATGATCTGTACTGCTGCTAAGCATTATTACAGGTTTTGGAGTTCTCTGCATTATCTCCTTTAAGCAATTTATTCCATCCATAATCGGCATTTCAACATCCAGAGTAACAACATCAGGATCAAATAAAACAATTTTCTCCAGTGCATCCTTTCCATCTGTTGCCGTGCCAACAACGGTTATAGAATCGTCCGTATCCAACATGTCTGACAATACCTTCCTCATGAAGGCAGAATCATCAACTATCAGAACTTTAACTTTTTTATTCATTGGTTACCTTAGCCCTTTTTTTAAAAGTATTCTTTGTTGATCAAATATGTATCCTACAATCATTTCTCGCTGCTTGTAGCCAATATCAATAAAACCAATTGAAGAAATATATTTCAATTCTTCATTAATAACTTCCGAAGCACATCTTATAACTTTGCCGTTAAACTCGACAGATGTATCGTTGCCAAGCCATATTTGCCCCGGCAGGTCCAAACCTTTTGTTAATGGTTTATCTGTAATTGCCAATAATCCTCCACCACTTAGGTTAAGTGTACGGCCTGCAATTTGAATTGCATCCTGATCATTAGCCTCTGGTTTCTCATAGAAAACTACAGGTACAGAGCAGTCAAACCTGAAAAACCTTCTTCGTTGAATCCTTTGTATGCTTTCTACTACTCTAACTTCTAATACTGCAATCCCATCAATAAAAAGTCTGTTTTCTATAAACCCTACAATCTTGTTTAAATGATCCCCTCTGTACGCATATGCTTCAATTTTAGAGTTTACTCTTATCGGAAACACTTTTGCTTCAAATATAGGTGCCGATATAATTATTATATTTTCATCTTTAAAGTTCTCAATTTGACTTATAAAGTTAATATTCAGCTTTCCTTGAACCGGATCAACTACATTCAATTCAAGCTTTGTTCCAATCGGAATGTCTTCGTACTTATTCGCCATAATTCCACCTAATAATAGTATACTATCATATTAATTGGTAAACAACCCAACAAAACGGTTTATGAATCCTTTGATACCTGATTGCATGTTATTTTTTGTGTTTGAATCCCTTTGTACAAGTGTCTCAGCAATTTCACTAATTAATTTGCTTGTCGAATTTTTGGGGTAAGCAAGCAAATATGGTTTTTGCGTTTTAACGGACTTTGTAAAATAATGATCAAACGGTAAATAACCAATTGATTCTATTTTCATTCCAAGAAATCTGTCGGATACCATTGAAAAATTATTAAAAACACCTCTTGCTTCATTTTCATTTTCTGCTCTATTTATAAGTACACTAATCTTACAATCTTTTTTAGTATATGATACTGTTTTTACAAGTGCATACGCATCAGTAATTGAAGTTGGTTCAGGTGTTACTACTAATAATACCTCGTCAGCCGACAATATAAAATTCATTACTGTACTTGATAAGCCTGCACCTGTATCTATGAGGATGTAATCCGCAATATGATCAAGCAGAGACATATTGGCTATAAAAGCTTCCAGTGAATTTTTATCAAGATTTATTAACTCCTGCACTCCTGACCCTCCGGAAATAAACTTAATATTAGCCGGCCCTTCGCATAGAATATCCAATATGTTTTTCTCGCTATTAACAGAATCCAGCAATGTATATTTCGGAACAATACCGAATAGTACGTCTACATTCGACAGGCCCAAATCTGCATCTATTATAACAACTCTATAACCTTTCTGACTTAATGCAATTGCCAGATTAACAGTGATATTTGTTTTTCCAACACCGCCTTTACCGCTGGTAACTGCTAATACCTTTGCACGTTTTCCAACAAGGATTTCTGTATTGTTAAAGTTATTAACTTTTTCTCTCAATTTTTCAGCTTGATCCATCATATTAATTTTTGCTCCCCAACAAATTTTTTGAAAGCCTGTCAACATTTGCAATTTCAATGTCATCCGGCACATTCTGCCCTATGGTAACATATGACAAACTCTTGTTTGCAAAGCATTTAGCATTCAAAATACTACCGTATACCGGCGTCTCATCCAGCTTTGTAAAAATAAGCTTATAGTCCGGGATAAAACTATAATTATTAATAATGTCCTTACAATTTTTCGAACTCACCGTTGTGCTAAGAACTAAAAATACATAATCGGCATTGCAAGCTTTAACCAGAGCCCTTAGCTCTTCAAATTTATGTTTGTCTCTATGACTGCACCCGGCAGTATCTATAAATATTACATCCTTATCACTATATTTCTGGATCTCTTTACTGATCTCAGGTACCGAATAGGCAATTGATAAAGGAATACCCAATATTTCTGCATATGTTTTCAATTGATCTACTGCAGCAATTCTATAGGTATCTGCTGTAATAAATCCTACTTTTTTATTATTTGACAACATAAAAGTTGCAGCTAATTTTGCCAGTGTTGTTGTCTTACCTACACCGGTAGGGCCAACAAACAGTATAACCGTAGGTTTACCATCCTGTCTGAAGCTAATGGGTTCAGCTTTTCCAAGCATAGATGTAATAACTGATTGCATGACCAGTGAAGCATCATTTACACTTCTTGCATTGCTCTTTTTTTGAACCTGATCAATAATATTTCTGGCTATATCCTGATCAACTTCGTTATTCAATAAATTGTTATACAGCAACTGGCAAATCTGAGGTAGTTGCTTTGTATCCTCAGTCTTTGTCTCTTCTGAAATCTTTTTATCAGGTTTTACTATTTCAAATATTTTATCTAAAAGATTTTCAATATTATTTACTTTATTCTCTAAGTCAACAAATTTTTCCTCTTTTTGCGACAATATATTTTTTTCATTAACCGCATTATTGGGTTGACTGTCTATTCTTGTCAACTCACGCTCTTTTGCTTTTGAAGAGTCATCATCAATAGCTGCCATTACTTCAATCATCGGGCTGGTAAAATACTTTTTAAAGCCTTTTTGCCTGACTTTTTTTGTGTTTAATATAATTGCATTATTGCCTAAATCCATTTTAACTTTTAGCAAAGCTTCCTGAGTATTTTTACCCATATAGCGTTTTATTTTCATATATTAAACCTCCAAATAACGGTTAGTATAATTCTATACACTTACAGTTCCAACGGATTGTATTTCCATTGAAGGATCAATTTCATTATAAGACAGTACTACCAAGCCCGGAATAACATTTTCGGTTAGTCTTTTAACATATAATCTGACAATTGGAGACGCTAATACAATGGGCTGACTCCCTAGCTGTACCAACCTCTGTACATTTTTTGACAAATTATTGATAATAGTATTTGAAACAGCAGGATCCAAAGCCAAATATGATCCAAACTCTGTTTTTTGTATTGAATCCATTATCATTTGTTCTACTTTGGGGTCAATAGTAATTACATTAGATGTACCAATAAAGAACTTCTGAGATATGGATCTACCAAGTGCCTGTCTGGCATATTCGGTCAGCATATCAACATCATGAGTTGCAGGAGCATAGTCTGCCAAAGTTTCCAGGATCGTGACCATATCTCTGATTGATACGCTCTCTTTGAGCAGGTTGGCAAGAACTTTTTGAATCTCACCAACAGACATTAGCTTTGGTACCAGCTCATCCACAATAGCCGGGTTAGATTGTTTAATATTATCAATGAGCGTCTGAACTTCCTGTCTTCCAAGTAACTCATAAGAATGCTTCTTTATAACCTCTGTCAAATGAGTGGCAATTATCGAAGGTGGATCTACAACCGTGTATCCCAGCATTTCTGCCTTGTCTCTCTGACTTTCCTGAATCCACAGTGCAGGCAATCCAAATGCAGGCTCAGTGGTTCTTATTCCATCAAGCTCTTCCTCAACATCTCCTGAATTCATTGCCATAAAATAATCGAACAGGAGCTCACCTCTTGCTACCTGAGTTCCTTTTATTTTAATTATGTATTCATTTGGTCCTATTTGGATATTATCCCTTAGTCTTATTACAGGGACTATCATTCCCATTTCAAGTGCCAACTGCCTTCTGATCAGAACTACTCTATCCAGTAAATCTCCACCCTGATTTGCATCGGCCAACGGTATTATTCCATATCCGAATTCCAGTTCAATAGGGTCAACCTGCAATAAGCCAATAACATTTTCAGGCTTTCTGATTTCCTCAACTTCACTTTCCTGTATCATAACTTCTTCGTCTTTATCAGCTTCTTTTTGCAGTTGCTTAATTTTATATGCCATAAAAATCAAAACTCCTGCCAGGACTATGAAGGGAACAGGAGATAAAAGCGGCGCCATAGCCAAACTCAGCGCTGCTGCAATATATAAAACCTTTGGATTGTAGAAAAGCTGTTTGATTACATCTTTGCTAAGGTCTGATTCGGCACCTGCACGAGTTACAATAAAGCTTGTTGCAACTGAAATCATAAGAGCCGGAATCTGGCTAACCAAGCCATCACCTATTGTCAGAATTGTATAGTTTTCAAGAGCGAAATTAATATCTTCGCCTCTCATTACTACACCAATAATAAGACCACCTGCTATATTAAGAAATGTAATAATAATACCTGCTATGGCATCATTTTTTACAAATTTGCTGGCACCATCCATAGAACCATAGAAGTCAGCTTCTCTCTGAATCTTTCTTCTACGCTCTTTTGCCTCTGCTTCACTTATCAAACCGGTATTCAAGTCCGCATCTATGGCCATCTGCTTTCCTGGCATTGCATCCAATGTAAATCTTGCTGCTACTTCAGCAACTCTTTCAGAACCTTTTGTAATAACAAGGAAATTAACAATCATTATGATGAAGAATATTACAAAACCGACAACAAGATTATTTCTTCCAACAAAATAACCGAAACCTCTTATTACATCTCCGGCTTCACCTTCTGACAGGATAAGCTTGGTAGCAGTAACATTAAGTGATAATCTATATATAGTTGTAATAACAATCAGTGTCGGGAATATGGATAAGTCCAGTGCTGATTTTAAATATATGGTATTCAGCATTATAATTGAAGCCAATATTATATTGACAGCCAGTAAAAAGTCAAGGAAAGCTGCAGGGATTGGCAAAATAAGATTTAATATTGAAATAATTACAACTATCGGTATAAAAAAGTTATTTAGTTTTGCCATGTTTACTCCCCCTTTTTATAATTTTTAATCAATTTTTACAGACAAGCCGGTCTATCCTACTCTGCCGCCATTTTTCAGGTTATATACAAAGGCAAGTATTTCAGCAACTGCCTGGTACAATTCCGGCGGGATAACCTCACCGATATCCACCGTACTGAACAAAGTTCTGGCTAACGGCTTGTTCTCAACTATCTGAACCTTGTTGTCAAGAGCAATCTGCTTAATTCTTAGTGCAATATAATCTTGTCCTTTAGCTATCACATACGGTGCACTTGCCTTTTCAACATCGTACCTAATGGCAACAGCAAAATGTGTCGGATTTGTGATTACCACATCTGCTTTAGGAATTTCCTGCATCATCCTTCGCATTGACATCTGTCTTTGCTTTTGTTTGATTTTTCCCTTTATTTCAGGGTTTCCTTCTGTTTGCTTAAATTCATCCTTAACCTCTTGTTTTGTCATCCTCAGGTTTTTTTCATAATCATACCTTTGATATATATAATCCAATAGTCCAAGAATAACCATTGCTACACATATTCTTAATGCAACTGAAAAAGCTGAATCTCCAATAAAAATCAATGTATCGGTCAAATCCATTCCCATCAGCGTAATAACCTGATCAGCTTTCGACCTGAGGTAAGAGTAGGCAACCCACGCTACAATAACTATCTTTATAATTGACTTTACCAATTCCACTACTGAACGCAGCGAAAACATTCTTTTAAACCCGCTCAATGGATTTATTCTGCTACCTTTTATTTTTAACGTTTCCAATGTAAAAAGAATACCAACCTGCGCGTATCCGACCACCAGAGAAGCTAATACTGCTATAAGCATCAGAGGTAAAACAGTCTTCGCGAGTACCAGCAGTACATCAATAAAAAGTCTGGCAAGTATATGTATGTCTATAGCATCTTTAATTGTAAAATACTCAGTAAAAGCCTTTTTCATATACGCAGCTATTTGATAGTACAAATTGGATCCAAAAGCTTTTATTGTGACTATCATTATTACAAGTATTAGAGATGCGGACATTTCTCTGCTTTGAAATACCTGACCCTTTTTTCTTGCATCATTTTTTTTCTTGGGGGTTGCCTTTTCAGTTTTATCCGCTCCCCCACCCGATGCAAAAAGCTGATAGTTTAACTCTATACCGTTTAAATGCATTTTAAACTATAATACCACCCTCCGCAAATGCTGAAAGTCTTAACCCTTCATATCATTCAAAAACTTAAATATTTCAGTGTTCATATTATCAGTCAATGAAGCCACAATATAAACAAATGCAGGTATAGTAATTAAAATAATAAGCAGTCCTACAAGAATTTTAAGTGGCATTCCTAAAACAAAAACATTCATTTGCGGAATTGTTTTTGAAATAATACCAAGCACAACATCTGCAATCAATATTGCTGCTACAATAGGGGCAGCTATTCTAAAGCCCATACTGAATATCTGCACGAATAGACCTATTATGTTATCTGCCAGGTTCGGCCCGATTATGGCGCTTCCCAAAGGCACTATATTATAGCTTAGGTAAAGTGCTTTAATCAGCATATGGTGGCCATTTGTCACCAGGAAAATCAGCATCGCAAGTATGTAATAAAGATTTGCTGTTATAGGCACCTGTATATTGCTTACCGGGTCAAATACATTAACCATTCCAAATCCAATCTGATAATCAATAATCTGACCTGCAAGATATATACTTGTAAAAATTGCATATGCTATATATCCTATCACAATACCGACTGCAAGCTCTTTAATAATATAAAGAGCGTATAGTATTAAGCTGTCTGTTGTAATTATGTGGTCTACCTTCACTACATTTGCCATCAAAATAGCCGTTGTAAAAGCAAAGCCAATTTTGAAGTAAGCAGGTATATTTTTATTTCCAAAAATAGGAGCAGTAACGAATAACCCCGTCATCCTTGCAAATATTAGCAAAAACAGCTCCACATTATTTAGCAGCATATCAAAAGGTATCTGCAAGATCTCAACTCCCAAACCTCAAAACTGATTATTTAATAAACTGATTAATATTAACAAAAATGTTCTGTGTATATTCAATCAAAACTCTCAGCATCCACGATCCGAAAATAGCAATAGCTGCCATTACTGCTAATATCTTTGGGACAAATGACAGAGTTTGTTCCTGTATTTGCGTCGTTGCCTGAAAAATGCTTATTATCAAACCTACAACCATGCTTATAATCAAAACCGGCGCTGAAATATACAAAATAATTTTTAATGCATCTTGAGCTATGTAAATTATACTACTTTCATCCAACGAATCTCACCCCGCTCCAACAGCATTGCCAAAATCCAACTAATAAAACTAAATCATCCTGCAAAACTACTTACTATTGCTTGAGACAACATTGACCACCCATCTACCAAAACAAACAACAATATCTTAAAAGGCAGAGAAATCATTACAGGCGGAAGCATCATCATCCCCATTGACATCAGTGAACTTGCAACTACCATATCAATAACCAGAAAAGGTAAAAATATTAAAAAGCCAAACTTAAAGGCAATAGTAAGTTCACTTATCAAAAAAGCCGGAGCTACTATTGAAAGCTTAAGCTTAGCTGCATCTTCAACTTTTATAGGGTCCTTTTGCCCACCTAGTGTCATAAATAATTCCAGATCTTTTTCCCTGCCATTGCTAAATATCTGCTTAATCATCCAGGTCTTAATAGTTTGCGAGCTCTTATCAATTGCCTGGGTAGATGTGATTTCCTCTCTAACGTAAGGCTGAAGAGCATTATCATTTATATCCGTTAAAACAGGATTCATAATAAAAAACGTCAAGAATAAAGCAAGACCAATCATTACCTGATTAGGCGGCATTTGTTGCGTACCTAATGCGTTTCTTAAAAAAGATAAAATAATAATTGTCCTTGTAAAGCTGGTCATCATTATAAGTACGGATGGTAATACAGACAAAACTGTAAGAAGCAGCAACAGCTGAATACTGGATGACACCTCTTTAGGGTTGTTAGTCGTACCTAAAGTGATGCCGTCACCCGTAATTGATACATTAGGTTCTGCTAAAGCCTGTCCACCCATTAAACTAAAAATTATTACCAGAACTGAGAATACAATTATAATCTTTTTAAATTTCTTTATCTTGTCCATTTTCGCTCCGTTGGCCATTTATACTTTTGTTTAAGTGTTTCAGCTTTCCCAAATTATTTTTAAAAGCATTGCTCTGTACGGGTATTTCACTGCTGTTTGACTTCTCACCACGGCTTTGTGCCTTATTCCCAAAATTTGCATTATTTAAATACTTTTTTAATATAGAGGTAAAATCAGTTACCTCGGCAATAGGATTTTTGATGTCTTGTTCCTCAAAGTCTTTTATATCTACTCTTGCTAAAAATTCTACATTTTTATTGGAGGATGATATGAGAAAAAACTCATCATCTACTTTTATTAGATGAATTCTGTTGTTTACACCTAAACTTAGTGATTCAACAACATGCATATAGTTGCCTTTCGACATCTTCTTTGACTTATAAGCCAAATACTTTGTGGTAAGTAACAATATTAGCATTACTACTATGAACGCCAGTAAAACCGATAAGTATTTCCAAAAAATATCCATGCTAACTCCTTTTACTACCAAAATATCCTGCTGTCTCTAGCAAAAATCATATGGAGACCATGTAATGGTTACCATATAAACTTACAGCAATCAGCAGGATATCATCTCTTAATGGTCTATATACATTATCCAATAACTTTTTTTACAGCCTCAATAACACGGTCTGCCTGGAAAGGCTTTACAATAAAATCTCTTGCTCCTGCCTGAATTGATTCAATAACCATCGCTTGCTGTCCCATAGCAGAACACATAATTATTTTAGCATCATCATACAATTTTTTGATTTCTCTTACAGCGGTTACTCCATCCATTTCCGGCATTGTAATGTCCATTATAACTAAGTCAGGAGTTAGTTCCCTATACTTTTCTATTGCCTTTACACCGTTGTCAACATCCGCAACTACATCATAGCCATTCTTCGATAATATATCCTTAATCATCATCCTCATAAAAGCAGCGTCATCAACAATCAAAATACTCTTTCCCATACCTTCTCTCTCCTTAACCCTTTGTTAAATTTTCTAATTTTATCTTCATAACCGTTTTGATGGATGAATTATGTCTGTAATTCTTACACCAAAGCTTTCATCAATAACAACTACTTCACCCTTAGCAATAGCTTTTCCGTTTACCAATATATCAACTGGTTCTCCTGCAAGCTTATCAAGTTCGATAATTGAACCGGATCCAAATTCCAGAATATCTCTGATCAATTTCTGAGTTCTTCCCAATTCAACGGTTACCTGCAGAGGTAAATCCATTATAAGGCTAATATTCTTCTTCTCACCGGCAGACAATCCATCATCAAATGCCTGGAATTGTACCGGCTGAACACTTACAGGATTTCTAGGTCTTTGTTGTTCATATCCTCCATCATACCCGAAATTCTGCATCATTGGCTGCTGCATCATT
>CAYQCA010000008.1:22341-34366 GCA_964415835.1 uncultured Clostridium sp.
CTGCATCATTGGCTGCTGCATCATTTGTTGTTGCATGACTGGTTGTTGCATGCTTGGTTGCTGACTGTATGGCTCACTATATGAACTGTAGCTGTTATTTTGAGACACAGCAGGTTGCGGAGCCGGAGTTTGAGGCTTCTGTTGGCTCGGTGCAGGCTTTGCCTTAGCTGATGAAGATCCCAACAGTGTATTTACCAACTCTTTTGCGAACTTCATCGGTAACAGCTGCATTATTTCACTATCAATTAAATTTCCTACTACCATTTTAAATGCTATTTTAACTAAAATATCATTTTCCTCGAATTCCCCATATGGGTCACCGTTTTCAAAGCTAACAACAAAAGCTTTTGGAGGCGATATATCTATTCTTTTGGAAAACATCGATGACATGGATGTTGCAGAAGAACCAATCATTTGATTCATAGCTTCACTAATTGCACTCAGGTGCAGCTCTGTCAACTCACCGTCAGATATTTTTCCTTCTCCGCCCATCATGAGGTCAGTAATGATTTTTACATCATCCTGTTTCAATATTAAAAGGTTGCTACCGATCAGACCATCAGTATACTCAACTTTTACCGCAACATATTGTGAAGAGTAATTTCTTGAAAGCTCTTTCCACGTAGTAATTGCAACATTTGGTGTTGTAATGGTAACTTTCTGTGACAAAAGGGTAAACAACGTTGTTGCTGACGTCCCCATACTGATGTTACCTATCTCCCCCAAAGCATCAATTTCTTGATTTGAAAGGTTTGTATCTGAACTAAAACTGCCACTATTATCTTGGGGCTCTTCTATTGAGGAAGTTCCGTTCAATAATGCATCAATTTCGGCTTGTGTAAGCATATCTCCCATTCTTAATCTTCCTCCCTTCTTATTACATCAGTAATTTTTACTGCGACTTTGTTTTTCTTTACACCGGGTTTTGCATGGAATTTTGGTAAATCTCCTACCAAAACGTCCAAGTCACCATTTATACCTGTTTCCAGTGGAATTACATCACCAATCTGTAAATCAAGGAATTCACTTACATTTATTGATGTCCGGCCTAAAACTGCTCTAACAGGTACATATGAATGCTCAATCTTAAACTCAATATCTTCCTTGTTATGCTGTATTTTTTCATTTTCTATATTTGTAAACCAAAGTTTGGTGCTTAATTTAGGCATGATTGGTTCTACAACCAGGTGTGGAATACAAATGTTTATCATGCCTTTTACTTCTCCAACAACTACATTTAACGTTATAAGAGCAACCATCTCTGTAGGATTTATAATTTGTGCAAACTGTGCATTTGTTTCTATCTTTTCCAATCTAGGTCTCAATGCGATTATACTTTCCCAAGGCTCCCGCATCAAATTGAGAATTTGAATAATAATTCTCTCAAGTATGGCAAGCTCAATCTCAGTGAATGATCTTACTCTCTCCATAGCCGAGCCTCGTCCACCGAGAATCCTGTCGATTAAAGCGTAGGCTATACTTGGATCCATTTCAAAAATAATAGAACCATTTAGCGGACTAAAATCAACTATTCCAAGTACAACAGGATTGGCAAGTGAATTGCTGAATTCACTATATTGTAGCGCATCCACCGATAAAACATCTACCTGTACCAAAGATCTTAAATAACCAGATAAAAAAGATTGAACCAGTCTGGCATAGTTTTCATTTATAAACTGCAAAGTACGCTTGTGATCATTCGCAAACTTTGGAGGTTTTTTGAAGTCATGAATCTTTATCTTTTTCTCTGTTTTTGTAGACTGAATCTGCTGAACGTCAATATCACCGGTTGTTAGAGCTTTTAGCAGTTCATCAATCTCATTTTGAGATAATATATCTCCCACAAGCCCCACCTCCTATTGATAAAACCAGTAGTCAAAAGTTATAGTATAAACAAGTGGTTTAGCTTTTGGGTCACTACCGGACAAAACCTCGTTTATTTTCTTTGCCAAATCTTCTGATGCCTTTTGTTTTGCATCTCCCTTACTCACGTCATCAAGAGTAAGTCCCTGAAAATATGTACCTATTACTGAATTAATTTCGCTGGAATAAAAATCAATCTTACTAACGATATCAGCTTCTTTCATTTTATCAACTTCTTTAAAATGTTTCATGCTTGCACTTAGAACTATAACTGCAATCTGCTTGTCATCAGTCTTTTTCAAATTAAAGTTCTTATTTTCAAAAATAGTTTTATTTGAAAGCTCTTCTTTTGTGGGTGTTTGCTCCGTTACAAGGACTACCTCTTTCTCGCCGCTGGAACCACTATTCCCAAAAAAGAAAAACCCAATTGCAAGGAAAGCAAGTGTAATCGATAGAAATGCTACAATAACCAGCAAAATAAAATAACTGCTTTTACCCTCCACAATTTCTTCCTCCTTAAAATTTATCCGTAAAATAACTGTAAACAATTAGCATGTTCTTAAATTTGACACTCTAAGCACATTGCAATTTATGCGTTCAAATCATGTCGAATTTTAAGTTAAAAACTTAAAAATACTTCCTTTGTATTGTACCACCTTATTAACTACTTCTTCAACAGTTTCTGTAACAACATATTTTTTACCGTTCATAAGTGTTATTACAGTGTCGGGAGTACTTTCAATAGTCTCAATCAATTCGCTGTTTATCACAAATTCAGCCTTGTTCAGCTTAGTTAATCTAATCATAATATTTTTGCTCCAAAAAAACAATAATTATTTCCAATAAATTTACAAAACAGGACTTAAATTGATATTTTACTGCTATAGACCCAAGCTTTCAATGCTTAGGCCTATAGCAAAAAATGTAATTCTATATTATTATCTCTTTAAATTAACCAGTTCCTGTAGCATTTCGTCTGATGTTGTAATAATTCTGCTGTTTGCCTGGAAACCTCTTTGTGTAATTATCATGTCTGTAAATTCCCTTGACAGGTCAACATTTGACATTTCAAGGGTACCAGGGTTCAGCGTTCCTACTCCTTCAGATCCTACTTGCTTTGCTTTTGAAAAGTTTCCTGAGTTGGTTGTAGGTATAAAAAGGTTGTCTCCTACTTTCTGGAGTCCGGCTGGATTTTCAAAAGATGCCAGGGCTATCATTCCAAGCGGTTGCTGCTGACCATTACTGTATATTCCGGTAATCATTCCGTCTGAGCCAATATTAAAGGTAACGAGATTTCCGGTTGGGTATCCATCTATATTTGTCGGCTTAACCGAATGGTCCGCATTAAACATTGTCATCTTTGAAAAATCAAGTGTAACAGGAAATGCTCCAGTACCTGAAGTAGCAGCAGGAGTTATTGTTACTGCAAGAGTCGGAGGATTTGATATCATCTTACCGTTGCTATCAAATAAAATTGTTCCTGTTGCTGGTGAAATATTGATCGTTGTATCCTTTGAGGTTACATCAAATGTCCACTGAGATTGTGTAGCATCAGCAGTAGTTTTTCTATAGCCTACAGACAGCTCATGAGCGTTGCCCAAACTATCATATACTGTAAATGGTACAGAAAATTGTGCAGTAGTGCCTGTAGTTACATCTTCACCTGAATTTAAATTCCCAGCAAATACAGCGTTCTCAGTTGCTTTTGCCGCAATTATTCTCTTGTTACCGTTAGGTTGATCAGAATATAAATTTATAGCCTGAATTTCCTTTTCTGTATTAAATTTTACAGTACCATCCGGCAATGTTTCATATTCCTGCCATCCATACACATTCATACCACCGCCTGTTACAAGGTTCCCAAGTTTATCCAGACCCATGTTACCTGCTCTTGTAAATTTGAAGGTATCAGCATTGGATCCTTTTACAATAAAGAAACCTTCACCTTCAATCATCATATCTGTCGGGTTATCAGTTCTCTGTGAGCTACCTCTGGTCATAATTGTATCTACAGCTCCAACACCTGTACCCAATCCAATCTGCATAGGATTTGTACCCCCTCTGCCTAAAGCAGCATCAGGTGCACCTGCACCTCTCAGTGTCTGACTAAATACTTCCTGAAATGTTACTCTACCTGATTTAAATCCAACAGTATTTACGTTTGCAACGTTATTACCTATAACGTCCATTCTTGTCTGGTGTGCTCTTAATCCTGACACACCAGAAAACATTGATCTCATCATATGTTTAAATGACCCCCTCGTTTTATAAGGTTCTTTTCTCGTTCCATCCGTCGTTCAGGAACGTCTTTCAGCCTCCCGTTCAGGGTCCAGCTGATTATTTACTGCTATGCAAAAATTGCACCATCAATATTTGTAAAAACATTTTCTTTCAATTCATTGTTGTTTACTGCGGTTATAACGGTTTTGCTGTTTACATTCACCACAAAAGCCATATTATCCAGTATTACCAATGAATCCTTTACGCCTTTTTGCTGAGCCATTGATACTGCCTTGTTGATTTTATCCTTTTGAGTCTGGGTTAAATCAATATTACGTGCCTGCATCCTCATTTCAGCATGTTTTGAAAATTTTACTCCTGAACCTTTATCGATTGCCTGTTGGAGGAAATTCTCAAATCCAACCCCTGCCGTACTTGTATTATTGTTTCTGACATTATTGGCCTGGACCTTTCCAGTGTTTAAAGGCGAATTAACTATCCTGTTTGAATAATTATTATTTATTACCATAACTCACCTTCTCTCATTTGCTAGCATTTTTACTCCGTCGGTTTTTGTATGTTTGCCACGCTGTAAACTGATACATACAGGTCATCAAGTACTGCTGTAATATCACCGTTCTCGTCAATATTATAGCTTTTTAATGTAGCTGTTACCGGTACCTTTAAACCTGAGTCCTTATCCTTTATGGTTATTTTTACCTTCTTCCCGACATTGTCTTCGAGATAATCCTTGATATAGTTTGGATCTGCAGAAGTTGAGCCAGTAACCTCAGCTATATTTACACTTACATTATCCATAACCGCATAGTCTTCATTTATACCCCTTTGTATTTCTTTTACATCACCACTTAAGTATATTAAGTCACCGGTTCCGCTGTCATAAACAGCTCCCTTAACACGATAACCTATGAGGTTTGTGTATTGTGAAATGTTAGCGTCTCGGTTATAACTACTGTCATTCACCTCAACTACTTTATCCGCTTCGACTTCCTTACCGTCAATTACAAGATAGGTCTTTCCATTGCTCATCTTAACAGTTGAAACTATACCTTCAATAGTTTTCACCTCAAGAGTAGTAGGATCTATAGTATTTGCAGTAACATGCTTGCCGATTAAGCTGAAGGACTGTGAGTTTGTCAATACTCCATTCATATTCTGCATTTGCTCCAGAGCACTAAACTGAGCCATTTGAGCTATGAATTCCTTGTCATCAACAGGTTCCAATGGATCCTGATATCGAAGCTGTGTTACTAAAAGATTCAGAAAGTCATTTTTACCCAAGTCTCTACCTGTTTTTCTGGTAGCCTCCTGTTTTGCTTTTGTACTTTCTATTATCTCGTCCATTGTCATATAATTTGAAACACCGTTTGTAGCCATATTCCACCTCCTTTTATTATGCTGTCAGATTAATAGTGCTACTTGATTCATAAGCATACTGTGCAAGTCTTTCAGGTAATGCTTCCAACATGTTTATACCTGTTTTGGATATTACGGAATTACTGTTTCCAAATTTGGATCCAGCATTTGAACTGTTATTTTTGTTCCCGTATGAGTCTTGCTGCCGGTATTCATTTTTGTTTTCATGTCCTACCTGAACGCTAACTCCCTCAACAGATATACCTTGTTTTTGCAAAGAATCCTTTAACAACTGCATATTTGATTCAATTATTTCTTTTACCTGCTGGCTTTCAGCAACAAACTTTGCGGCTACTATTCCCTGTTCAGTAACAACCTTTAGTTCAAGTTTCCCTAAATGATCCGGTTTTAGGTGTATAACCATCTCGGACTTATCCTGACCAATCAAAACCTTTGTGCTTTCAGCAACCTGGTTAATGACATCTTTAGGTGTAACAGTATGCTTTACAGAAAACACTGTTTTTTCTACTGTTTCCTGATTATTAACTGCATTTACCTTAATGTCCCCAAAAATATTCACATTCTGCTGATTTTGACCATTGCTCTGGTCATTTGCCACAGTAACGTTTTCTGAGATAGAGACAGTATTTACAGCTACTTCAGCCTTTTCTTTACCTGAATCTGAATTTCTTAAGCTTCTTGCTTCTTTCAAATCTTTTGCATTAGCATCCTCTACCTGAGTATTTTGGGCTGAGGCTAAAGTATCATCTGCTGCATCGAATTGTTTACCAATATCGGGTTGTACAGCAGTTGAATTCACTTTCGCACCTGCCTGAGCTTTCATTGCAGCGATCACTTTAGATATTTCCAAGCCAACTGACTCTGTGCTCATTTTAGTGTTCTGAATCAATTCTTCAAGCTTTGCCTGAACCTTTCCAGAAATAGTATGGATGTCAACTGTTCCGGCATTTACTTTAGTTTGAGCAGTTGAATCGGTAGCAGCTAAAATTTCACTGTTTGTCGGTGACGTTGTCTGGTTTATAACCGGTCTGGCAATTTCTTCAGGGTTAATCTGCTTCATAACTTCCCGAAATATTGAATTAATCATTTCTTTTTGTGAGCCAGTAAGCGATAGAACATTTGCCAGCTTCTCAACAAACAGGCCCTGTTTTGTAACATCTGTTATTTCACTGACGTTAAATCCAAGGTCTTCAGCCATTTTAACCAATTCTTCAGGCTTAATACCCAGCATCTGTGCTAATACGTTTATAGCTTCATCATAATCTACAGAATTAGAATCCTGCTTAATACTTTCAGATTCAATTTCCTTAATCCCCGTAGTTTTTGTTGTATTATTTGTTGTATCTTGCCTGGAAACAGAGCTAATTGTATCGTTTGCTTTTATATCTCTGAAGGATTTGTATTTTGTATCTGAATCAGTGCCCTTTAAAATATTTCTTTCACCATTAGTGACATTATTTGTAGTCTGACGTCTGGTAGGCACATTATTGGTTGCAGATTCAAAAATAGATTTGAATTCTGAAACTGAAGCTTTTTGAGTTGTATTTGACTTTAAATTTAGCGCAGCATTATTATTGGTATTTGTAAAGAGTAATTTTGATGTATCTCTGTATGTAATCATTTTTCCACCTCCTTTCATTTTTATAATGGATCTATATGTAATAGGGCCGGGTCCTTAAACCATCCCCTGATTACCATTAATCGTTATTTTGCAACTGCAGCTGCCTGTACTGCTACACCAACATTGTATTCCTTTGCAAGCTGCTCTGAAACATTTGCAGCAAACTCAGGAGTCATTTCAGTTAGAATTTGGGCTGTAGTATCCTTTTTCAGGTTTTTCATTATTTCAATTATTAAGTCCATCTTACTTTTACCCATTTGCTCCAATATTGAGGCAACTGCTGCAGTATCCATCTCCTCGTAGATAGCACAGTATTTTTTTAAGTCCTCACTTAATTTTTCACTAGTCAAAATTTGGGAATATATATCAGCAGCAATTGTGGGATCTACTTTTTCAAAATATTTTTTAAATTCTGCTGTATCCCCTTTTGCAATAGAGGCTGAAATATTGTCCAAATCTTTTTTCAATGCCGCATTTTCTGCTTCAAGCTTAAGCTTTTCACTCTCAAGAGTATCTTTTTGCTGCTGTAGCAAGCCTGAATCTGTATCCTTCGCAGATAACTGTTTATTCAGATTGTCTAATTGTGAATTCAAATCCACAATTTGCTGTTCAAGAAGTTTATTTTGATTGTTAATTTCCGAGTATTTCTGTCTAACCTGCTCCTCAGTCATATTTTTTTCATCTTCAGGATCAGGCTTGGCAGGCAGAGCCCACTTTAAAACTGGTATATTGGAAATACTATCCCCCATCGTGTCCGCCATACCGTTAACGTTATTTTTAATCGCAAAGAAAAATGCACCTCCTATAATCAATACAACAACCAAAAGTGCCGTAGTTATAGTAAGTACATAAAAAAGTACGCTATTCTTTTCACTTTTACTATCTTTATTTTTATTTAATGCATCAATTACTTTTATATTTTCCGTTTCCTTCTTAGTCTCGGGCATTTTCTTCTCCTAAATATAGTCGGCCTAGCCGGCATTTGAAAAATCGGTTAACCCGATCTTAGTTGTTTTTAAATTTAAAACTATTCAATTCATCAATTAAAACCTGGTCTTCTTTGCCTAACTCTTTTGTATATTCCTGATATTTTTTTTCTTTTAACTTATCTAATATTTTTCGTTCTTGAACTGCTTTTACCAAGCTTTCTCTTTTTATATCGACATCTTTTTTAGCATTATTTACATTTTCTTTCTGATTTGCTATCTTACTTTTCATCATGGTAAAGTAATTATTATAATTTCTAACCTGGTTGACTGATATCCCTCTATTGGTCTCTGAATTCAATTTATTAAAAGATGCTTCATTTGCATCCTTTAGTTCATTCAAATAATGCTCCCGCTGTGTCAAGACCCGGGTTGCGGCTGCAAGATTATTTTTTGCGTTGTCTTCCAGCTGTGTCTTTAACCTGAGAACTGAATTCAGCCTGAAATCGAACTTAGGCATATCATTTTATCCTCCCTAACTGCAATTATTTTAAAAGATTCAATAAATTTGAATAAACTTCCTCAAAGGAAACCTTTTGGTCTGTCTCCTGCTGTAAGAATGCAGTTATATCATCTATACATTCAATGGCATAATCTATTTTTTCACTACTGCCTTTTGCATAAGCACCTATATTGATTAAATCCTCGGAGTCCCGATATATAGCCATGGTTTTTTTAACCTCAGATGCACACTTTTTATGGTCTTTATCAATAATGTCACTCATAACTCTGCTTACACTTGCTAAAACATCAATTGCAGGATAGTGGTTTTTGTTGGCCATTGCCCTTGACAGGACAATATGTCCATCTAAAATACCCCTGGCAGTATCAGTAACAGGTTCTGTCAGATCGTCTCCATCTACAAGTACGGTATATAAACCTGTTATTGAACCGTTATCAGATGTTCCTGCCCTTTCCAAGAGTTTCGGAAAAACTGAAAATACAGAAGGAGTATATCCGCGGGATACGGGAGGCTCACCAATTGATAAACCTACCTCTCTTTGTGCCATAGCGTACCTGGTTAGTGAATCCATCAGAAGTAACACATCGTTTCCCATATCTCTGAAATATTCAGCAATAGCTGTTGCTACCATAGCTCCTTTTAATCTTATAAGTGCAGGCTGATCAGATGTTGCAACCACAACTACCGATCTGGCCAACCCTTCATCAGTAAGATCTCTTTCAAGGAATTCCCGAACTTCTCTTCCACGCTCACCAATTAATGCTATTACATTAATATCTGCCTTTGTATTTCTGGCAATCATACCCATTAAAGTACTTTTTCCAACACCACTACCGGCAAATATTCCAACTCTTTGTCCTTTTCCTATTGTCAATAGCCCATCTATAGCCCTGACTCCCAATGGAAGCGGTTCTGAAATCCTTTTTCTGGTCATTGGATTTGGAGGCTTATTATCAGTTCTATAATACTGCTTGCAATTAATACTGCCCTTCCCATCCATTGGGTTTCCCAGTCCATCAATAACCCTGCCGATAAGCTCCGGTCCAACAGCTACTTTCAAAGTTTCGCCTTTTGCAGAAACTACACTTCCCGGTCCAATTCCGGTCATTTCCCCCAATGGCATCAATAATACCTTTTCATCTTTAAAGCCAACAACTTCTGCTTTGACTGACTTACCTCTCCCAATACGGATATTGCACAAATCGCCTATACTGGCCTGAGGACCCTCCGATTCAATGGTAAGGCCTACAACCTTGGAAACTTTGCCTAAATATTCAATATAATCATTACTACTCAATATGTTCTGGTATTTCCTAATATTTATTGGCTGCATCTTTTCCCTCAAGTCACTGATTCGTTTAAAAGACTTCTAAAGTCATTTTCGATTTTTTCAAATTTAGCATCTGCGCTGGCATCAATACTCCCGTAAGGAGTCTCAATTATACAACCGCCCTCTTTTAAGGACAGATCCTTTTTAATTTCAATGTCCTCAGATCTTTCCAGAGATGCTATCAGTTCATCAGCATTCTCGTTAACATAATCGTAGTCACTATCGCTTAGTTTCAGTACAGCTTTATGATCCTTCGAACATTTATCAAAAGCATCTTTTACTAAAAGTAATATGTTTTCTTTACATTTCAGTTCCTGACTTATTACTTTTTTTGCAATATCCAGAATAGTATTTACAGCATCCTCTTCAAGAGAATCCAGCACTTGCTTATATTCTATCCCTGCTTGCTTTTTTATTTCGTTTGCTTCCTCAATCAGATTTTTATACTCTTGTTCAGCCTGCGATAGGCCGAAATTATAGCCTTCCAGCCTAGCAGCCTCAGTTGCCTGATTCTTTAGTTCCTCCACCTCTTCTGCTGCTTTTGAAACTATATCTTTTGCCTCCAGTAGTGCTTCTTTTACAATCATTTCTGCTTCTGATCTGGCATTACTGACTATTTCATCACCAATCGCCTTATAATCAACTCTATTTATCTCTTCATTTTCTTCCTCTTCAAAATCTACAACAGCAAGCTTTATTTTTTGAACAGGAGGCTGATAAGTAATAGGGGATTTTATCTGAAACGGATTACCGATATTAACTTGATTGTTTTTGTAAATTTTGTTACTAAACAATTATTTCATCTCCTCCTCCTCTGGAAATAACAATTTCACCTGCATCTTCAAGCTTACGGATAATATTAACAATCTTCTGCTGAGCTTCTTCAACATCTTTGAGTCTGACCGGTCCCATAAATTCCAGGTCTTCCTTGATCATTTCACTTAAACGCTTGGACATATTTGCAAAAATAAGTTTTTGAACGTCGTCTGTCGCACCCTTAAGAGCAACTGCAAGTTGATTATTGTCAACCTCTCTAAGAAATCTTTGAATAGATCTACCATCGAGAGTAAGAATATCTTCAAATACAAACATACGTCTTTTAATTTCTTCAGCAAGATCGGTATCTTCAATTTCAAGAGTTTCCATAATGAACTTTTCAGTACCCCTATCAACAGAATTAAGAATATCCACTATTGACTGAACTCCGCCGGCAGCTGTGTAATCCTCAGTTACCAACGAGGATAGTTTCTTCTCGAGAATACGTTCAACTTCCTTGATTACATCAGGTGATGTTCTGTCCATAGTTGCAATTCTGCGGGCAACATCAGCCTGCTTGTCCTGTGGCAGTGCAGACAGTACGATAGATGCCTGATGCGGCTTCAGGTATGCAAGTATCAAAGCAATTGTTTGAGGATGCTCTCCCTGTATAAAGTTTAAAAGCTGAGAGGGATCTGTCTTTCTCACGAAGTCAAAAGGCCTGACCTGTAATGAAACTGTCAGCTTGTTGATTATGTCCACCGCTTTTTGTGTTCCCAAAGCTTTTTCCAGAATGTCTTTTGCATAATTTATACCACCTTCAGCAATATATTCCTGCGCAAGACAAATCTGATAGAACTCATCAAGTATACGCTCTTTTTCTTCTGGAGAAACAGCTCTTATATTTGCTATCTCGAGTGTTAATTGTTCTATTTCATCTTCTTTTAAATGTTTAAATATTTCAGCGGACCTCTCTGGCCCCAATGAAATAAGCAACATTGCCGCTTTTTCTTTTCCGTTATATTCTGCCTTTGAACCAGTTCTAGCCAAGTTTTCCACCCCACAAAATAATTAAAGTCTACGAATGATATAAGTGAAATCACTTATATCATTCGATTTCATTTTATTCGTAATCATCTGTTAACCAGTTACGAAGCAGCTGTGCAACAGCGTCTGGTTTTTGCTGAACAAACTTTTCAATCTGCTTCTTAACTTCAGAGCGTTCTTCGGTGTCAATCTCCGGAACAGGTTCAGATTTAATTTCGTTTAAGTTGTATTTTGAAGCAGCAATCTCATCCACCCCTGCAAAAGCCGGTTCCATTATTACCTGTTTTGTCTTTCTAGGTAATGCTACAATTACTAATGCAATAAGCATTAAGAATAACAAT
>CAYQCA010000008.1:34376-44519 GCA_964415835.1 uncultured Clostridium sp.
GTTGTATCTTCATTTTAGTTACCGCAACATTCTCAACAGGTATGCCGGTTGCCCTGCTTGCAAGCTCTTTGACCTGTGTTATCATTTCTTCTGTAAGCTTGGTGTCATCAGGAACTCTGCTCCCATACTGCAAGGTAATAGCAGCAGTTGTTTTTTCGGGAATAACTTCACCCAAGGATTTTTCACTCTGCTTTTGTGATTCATTATAAGCAAAATTTTCAGTAATATCAGACTTTTTATATGATTGAGCATCTGTGGATCCAGCCGGATAGGACGGTGTAGTCCCCGGATTTGAGTTTACACCAGGTACTCCCCCTGTACTGCCGTTCTGCAGGTCCTCCTTGATCTCCTGTCTGCTTACTATAGCACCTGCATCCATCCCGGTGGGGTTCGAAATTTCTTTTGAAGATTGAGTTAATGTATCGAAATCTAGAACTGGATTTACAACTACCTTTGCGTAATCAAAGCTATCGAATTCTCCATTCAATACTTCTCTTACGTTTTTTTCCAGATCATTTTTGACTTTGATTTTCATTTCATACTGAGTTAAGGTTTTATTTATATTATTTGTACTTTCAGTGTTTAGAGTGTTACCTTTGTTATCTACAACTGAAACGTTTTCAGGATTAAGACCCTCTACACTGCTGGCCACAACTTTAATCATACTCTGGGCTTGCTCCGGAGTGATTTCACTTTTTGGTGTTATTACTACTGAAGCTTTTGCTTCACTGCTATTTGTCTGATCAATAAAAAGAGTTTTTTCTGGTCTTACAATTTTTACAACTGCATCCTCAACATTTTGGAAAAGCTTGAGTTGTCTAGCGATATCAGACTCGTCCAGCTCTTGCCAAATATGCTTTTTATCACTTTCAGTAGTATTTATTTTTATATTGCTGAGTGCATCGGCAAATGTTAACCCATTTTTGGGATAACCTGCGGAAACCAACTCGAAATGTGCCGCATCACTGTCTTTTACATTGACAATAATACCTGATTTATCCTCGGTTAGTTTATATGAGATACCTTTATCTGATAATATCTTTTGCATAGCAGCTACATCTTCAGCACTTGCATTTTGAATAACTGTTGTATATGAAGGCCTCGTTAGCATGAATAACCCTAGCCCAACTGCAACAACCACGATTCCTGATGTTATGTAAATTCTTATCTTTTGTGACTTGTCAAGTCCTTTCCAGAAATCAAGAAGCGGTTTAAGCATACGTGATAAAAATTCTGGCAAAAATACCACCTCAATACTTTATAATTTATCTAAGTGACACAATCGGTATTCATATGTGGAGCACCGAAAGCATCAAGCCGGATATATGTGCAACTTTTGTCGGGTATAATTAAACCTGCATCCTCATTATTTCAGAATATGCATCTAATATTTTATTCCTTATCTGCATAGTAAATTGTAATGCGACACTAGCTTTTTCGCCGGCAATTAAAACTTCTGCAATATTATCTGTTTTTCCTAATGCAAAATTCTGTTTTAACTGATCGGACTGACCTTCAAGATCAGACACCTGTTGAAGTGCAGAATTCAGATATTCACCAAAGCTAACCGCTGGTGGACTGGCTTTTTCACTGATACTGTTTAGTCCTACGCTGTTTGGAACTAATTGTGTAACTTCTGAAATACTATTGACTGACATATGTACCTCCTAAACTTTCTTTTTTATCTTTTGTATGTATAATATAATTACTTACCTATCTCTAAAGCTTTCATTGCCATGGATTTAGTTGCATTGACTGATGTAACATTAGCTTCATATGATCTGGTTGCAGATATCATATTTACCATTTCAGTAACCACGTCTACATTGGGCATGCTGACATAACCATCTGCATCAGCATCTGGATGTCCTGGATCATAGACCTTTTTAAAATCAGTAGAATCCTCAACTATTTTTGATACTCTAACGCCTTGTCCGTTAGTTAGCTTGTTACTTGCATTTGAAAGAGCTGTAGAAAACGAGTTTGAATCAGTACGTTCTTCAAATACCACTTCTCTACGTCTATATGGTGTACCATTTTCTGTTCTGGTAGTATTAACATTTGCAATATTCTGAGAAATGGTGTCCATTCTAACTCTTTGAGCAGTTAACCCTGAAGCACCTATATCCAATGCACTAAAGAAACCCATTAATTAACGTCTCCCTTCTGAAATAACGCTTTTTATTTTACTATACCCATTGTTTATTAGCTGAATCAACGTATTATACTTTATACTGTTTTTGGCCAAATTTGCCATTTCACTGTCAATATCAACATTATTGCCGTCTATGCGCATACTTGTATCTGAATTTTCCTGTGTGGTAGCAGGTTGAATTTTGTCAATATTGTTATTATTTATAGCTATATGCCTTTTATCAGTAACATTGCCTTCAAGCTTTGTCTTATTAAGAGATTCGGTAAGCAACTGCTCAAAAGCAACATCCTTTCTTTTATAGTTTGGAGTGTCTACGTTGGCAAGGTTCTGGGCAATTGTCCCGTTTCTGGTCCATGCTGCATTAAGAGATTTCTCCAACAAATTACTATTTTCGTACAATTTCCCTATCAATTTACACACACTCCCACTGTTATTTAATATTACCTAAATTTTAGCATACTGAAAAATAAAACACAATAAATATTGTATATTCTTAGCTAATTTTGGGTCTAATGACTCATTATATTGTATGTTAAAATACCTATTTTTTACCATCGGAATAGATTTTTTCAGAATTATTGTATATATTTGTCACAATTTCGAGAGATTTTTGAGCAGCTTCAAAGTTTCTCTGCTTTTTATCTCTAATACTTGTATCGATATCATTAATAAGACCGAAGTTTATATTCATCGGTTGAAAATTCCTTACACTGCTGTCAGAAATATAATTACTCAGAGCACCAATAGCAGTATTGGACGGAAATACTACTTTATCAAAACCCATATACTGAGCTGCAGCATTTATACCTGCGATAAACCCTGAAGATGTGGATTCAATATATCCTTCAACACCCGTAATTTGCCCGGCAAAATATACTGAGCTGTTATTTCTTACTCTATAGGTATTGTCTAAAAGCTTTGGAGAATTTATATAGGTGTTTCGGTGCATTACACCATATCTTACAAATTCAGCATTCTCCAAACCCGGAATCAAGCTGAAGACCCTCTTCTGTTCAGGCCATTTTAAGTGGGTCTGAAAACCGACAATATTGTACAAAGTTGCATTTTTGTTATCTTGTCTTAGCTGTACTACTGCATAGGGTTTTATATTTGTTCTGACATCCATTAATCCTACAGGCTTTAGAGGGCCAAACCTCATTGTATCCTTCCCTCTTATAGCCATGCTCTCGATTGGCATACACCCTTCAAACACCATATTCTTCTCAAAGTCTTTTACTTCCGCAAGTTCAGCACTTATAATTGCATTGTAGAAGGTTTCATATTCTTCTTTGTTCATTGGACAGTTGATGTAGTCTTCGCTTCCTTTTCCGTATCGTGCAGCTTTAAAGGCCTTGTCCATGTTAATTGATTCAAATGTAACAATTGGAGCAGCTGCATCAAAGAAATGCAGATAATCATCTCCGGTTATTTTTTTGATGAACTCGAACATTGGCTCAGAAGTTAATGGACCGGTGGCAATAATAGTTATATTATTATCCGGTATACAATCCAATTCTTTGTTTATAATTTCTATATTCGAAGTCTCTTTTATTACATTGGTAATAAACTGTGAAAAGCCCTCTCTGTCGACAGCAAGCGCTCCTCCTGCCGGAACCCGGGTTTCATCTGCTGCTCTCATTATCAACGAATCCATTAAACGAAGCTCTTCCTTCAGAAGGCCAACCGCATTTTCCAACTGGTTGGAACGAAGAGAGTTGCTGCAGACCAACTCGGCAAAATTGTCCGAATGATGCGCAGGAGAGTATTTTTTCGGTTTCATTTCATATAGCTTTACATTAATTCCTCTTTTTGAGATTTGATATGCTGCTTCACATCCCGCTAAGCCGGCGCCTATAACATTTATTGTTTTTTCCATTGTTTTCTCCTTTATTGTGTTTGCTTCTACCTAAACAAATAAACCGAAAGCATTATTCACCTTCGGTTTTATTACTTACTTTTACTTTGTTTTCTTTGTACTTTTCTCCTGCGTTTCCGCATTGGTGGGGCATTTTTCATTGCTACACCTTAAAACCGATTTCTTGCCTGCCGATTTTACAAGCATAAATGAACCGCAAGTTGGACAAGTTTCCTTACTTGCCATATCCCAACTCATAAATGGACATTCAGGATTTTTTTCACATCCTATATATTTTCTTCCCTTTTTCGTCTTTTTTATGAGCACTTTGCTATGGCAGATAGGGCATTGCACTCCTGCTTCTTCAACAATAGGCCTTGTATTCCTGCACTCCGGAAAACCGGGGCAAGCGAGGAACTTACCGAATCTGCCCTGCTTTACCACCATAAACCTTCCGCATTTTTCGCACTGAATATCGGTAACCTCTTCGGGTACTTCGATCTCACCGATACTTTCCTCTGCCGCTTTAAGAGTTCCCGCAAATGGAGAATAAAAATCTTTAATGATATCTTTCCACTCTTTTTCACCGTTTTCAACAGCATCAAGTAGGTTTTCCATCTGGGCAGTAAATTCTACATCAACAATATCTTTAAAGTGTAATTTCATTATCTCATTTACTATTTTACCCAATTCAGTCGGAACTAAAAACTTCTTTTCCTTTAAAACATATCCTCTTGCCAAAATAGTTGTTATTGTCGGAGCATAGGTACTCGGTCTACCGATCCCTTGTTCTTCGAGGGCTTTAACCAGCGTCGCCTCGGTATATCTGGCAGGAGGCTGTGTAAAGTGCTGTTTTGGTGTATTCTTTTTCAGTTCAAGAACATCACCTTCAAACAATTGAGGAAGATTTTTATCCTCTTTTTCGGAATCATCATCTTTTTCCTCGCTGTCATTACCTTCAATGTACAAAACCATAAAGCCTGGGAATTTAACCTTTGAGCCATTTGCTTTGAATAAATAATTACCTGCAGTTATATCTGCAGTAACCGTATCGTATATGGCAGATGACATTTGGCTTGCGACAAATCTATCCCAAATCAGTTTATAAACTTTGTATTGTTCGGTATTCAAGGAGTCCTTGACTTCCTCCGGTGTCAAATCCGGGTAGGTCGGACGAATAGCTTCATGAGCATCCTGGGAAGCAGATTTGTTCTTGTAAACCCTGGGCGTTTCCGGGATATATTCCTTACCGTATTTGTTTTTAATATACTCTCTGGCATCATTTTGCGCCTCATTGGAGATTCTTGTTGAGTCGGTTCTCATGTATGTTATCAGACCTACCGCTCCACGGCCTTTTATTTCAATACCCTCATATAGCTGTTGCGCAACCATCATTGTACGCTTTGTAGTAAAGCCAAGTTTTCTTGAGGCTTCCTGCTGCAACGTACTTGTTATAAATGGAGCAGCAGCAGCTCTCTTTTTTTCCTGCTCTTTAACTTTTCCCACAACATATTTGCTTTTATTTATTTCTTTAAGGATTTTATTTACCTGCTCTTCATTGGTAAGCTCAATCTTCTCATTCTTTGTTCCATAAAATTTTGCATCAAAGTTCGGATTAGCTTTTGGCTTTGCCAGCTTAGCGATAATTGACCAATATTCCTCAGAAACAAAATTTTCTATCTCCTCTTCCCTGTCACATATCAGTTTTGTGGAAACAGACTGAACTCTTCCAGCACTCAATCCCTTTTTTACTTTTTTCCAAAGTAATGGACTTATTTTATAACCAACTATTCTATCCAAAACCCTTCTTGCCTGCTGGGCATCGACAAGATCCATATCTATCTTTCTAGGCTGCTTGATAGCATTTTTAACAGCATTTTGAGTTATTTCATTAAAAGACACTCTACATTTTTGATCCTCATCAATATTTAAAAGATTAGCTAAATGCCAGGATATGGCCTCTCCCTCACGGTCAGGGTCAGTTGCTAGAAATACTTTCTTAGCAGCTTTGGCTTCTTTTTTAAGCTTTGATATTACATCACCTTTTCCTCTGATGGTAATGTATTTTGGCTCGAAATTATTCTCAATGTCAACTCCCATTTGGCTCTTAGGTAAATCTCTGACATGTCCAACAGATGCTTCGACCTTGTATCCTTTGCCTAAAAACTTGCCGATTGATTTCACTTTTCCGGGAGACTCCACAATAACCAGATTATCAGCCATTTTATTCCTCCGTGTAAAAATTCTTGTGTAAATTGTTTGGTAATATATTTTTCCAAACATCTTCTAATTTAAACTGCTTTTTAAAATCTGTCAACCTCACATTAGTAATTCTATATTAAATATTTAAAATTATGCAAAAATTTTTGTGAAATATTATTGGTCATTCCTTAAGGATTCAACTCAAATATTTTACCCGGGTATTGGGTGACCACTCCTTTCATCTCAAGCATAAATAATGTATTATTGGCATCTTTTGCGGAAATATTGCTCTCTTTAATAATTTCATCAATTTGACGAATTCCCTTTAAAATTAATTTTACTATTTTTATTTCTTCTGTGCACAAACCCCGGAATAAATTAAAATCAGTGTGGGGTTCTCCTTTATCATTATAGTCAAATTCCTCTAAAACATCCTGTGCACAAATTACCATCTTAGCACCATCTTTTATCAATTGGTTTGTTCCTCTGCTATAGGCAGAGTCTATATTTCCGGGTACAGCAAAAACCTCTCGGCCTTGCTCAAGTGCATAGCTTGCCGTAATAAGGGATCCGCTCCTTTTTGCCGCTTCAACTACTACAACCCCTGATGAAATCCCGCTTATTATTCTGTTTCTTGCCGGGAAGTTGTGCTGGAGCGGTGGCATGCCCGGAGGATACTCGGAAATGGCCAAACCGTCAGAAGTGATAATATCTTCAAAAAGTTTTATGTTTTCAGGCGGGTATATACTGTCGAGACCACAGCCTAAAACTGCTACAGTCTTGCCTCCTGCGTTCAAGCAGCCTTCATGTGCGACACTGTCTATTCCTCTGGCCAATCCGCTTACAATTTGTACCCCTTTTATGGTGAGGTCATAGGATAATCTTTTTGCAGTATATGCTCCATAACCGGTTGTTTTCCGCGAACCTACAATAGCAATTGACATATCGCCAATTACAAAGCTTCCCTTATAATACAGCACAATTGGGTAATCATATATTTGTTTTAAATTGTTCGGATAGTCGGTGTCATTTATATTAATCATTTTTATGTTATGCTTTATCATTAAAGCATAAATATTCTTAACTCTTTCCCTTTTTTCTCTATCAAACATCTCCGCAATATTTTTATCAGTAAGCATGTGCGATGCCTTTAATTGAGCTTCAGACATATGATATATTACTTCGGGGTGTTTATATATATCCAGTAGTTCCTTACGTTTAATCGGGCTAAGTCCTTCAATTGAAGATAGCCAAATCCAATAATCTATTTCTCTCATCGCATCCTCCGTTAGAACTTGAGCCTGTCCAGGCTTCTGTATTGTATTGCCTCTGCAATATGATCAGACTTAATCTTCTCCGAGCCTTCCATATCTGCAATTGTTCTTGCTACTTTCAGTATTCTATTGTGAGCTCTTGCACTTAACCCCAGCTTTTCAAAGGCTCTTTTCAGCAGATTTGATGTGTATCTGTCCAGCTCGCAGTATCTTCTGATTAGCTGCGGGGTTAATTCTGAATTTGAGTATATTCCCAGTCCTTCATAACGCTTGAGCTGTATATCTCTTGCCCCGTTAACCCTTTCACGGATTTTCTCTGAAGCTTCCTCTTTTCCTGAATTGCCCAGATCATCATATTTTACCGGATTTACTTCAATGTGAATATCTATTCGATCCAGTAAGGGTTTACTGAATTTGCCCAAGTATTGCTGAACCATTTTGGGAGTGCAGCTGCAATTTTTTGACGGATCGAGATGATACCCACATTTACATGGATTCGCAGCGCATACCAGCATGGTTTTGGCAGGATAAGTTATGCTTCCGTTCACTCTTGATACACATATTTCACCATCCTCCAACGGTTGACGTAAGACTTCAATAGCGTCCTTGCCAAACTCAGGGAATTCATCCATAAATAAAACACCATAATGCGCCAGGCTTACCTCCCCGGGTTTAGCATGCTTTCCGCCTCCGACCAGACTAATATCGGAAATTGTGTTATGTGGACTTCTAAAGGGTCTTACGGTAATTAACGGCGTATTTTGAGGCAGTAAACCGGATACACTGTATATTTTTGTTATTTCCAAAGCCTCCTCAAAGGTCATGTTCGGAAGAATTGATGGCAGTCGCTTTGCAAGCATTGTTTTACCACTGCCGGGTGAACCAACCATTATAAGGTTATGTGCTCCGCAAGCAGCTACTTCCATAGCCCTTTTAACACTGACCTGCCCCCTTACGTCACTGAAGTCTAAAAAATATTTTTGTGTATTCACCAGAATGTTATTAAGGTCTACTGAGTATGGATTAATATGGTTTGTTCCGTTTAAATGATTGATAATATCATTAAGAGTCCTTACCGGAAGTATATTGACATTTTTATGAACGGCTCCTTCGCCAGCATTAAATTCAGGAACAAATATATTTTTAATTCCGTTTGCTGCCGCACAGCAAACCATTGAAAGTGTACCTGCAATTGATTTTATTCCTCCGTCCAGTGACAATTCCCCTAAAAACATATATGACTCCAGCTCATTGTTTACAATGTTTCCTGATGCCACTAAAATGCCTATTGCGATGGAGACATCATATACTGAACCTTCCTTTCTCAGGTTGGCAGGAGCAAGATTAATTGTGACCCTTCTTACCGGAAAATTAACACCGCTGTTTTTTATTGCTGCTCTTACCCTCTCTCTGGATTCTCTGACTGCAGTATCACCCAGTCCCACAATATCAAATGATGGAATACCGTTACTGATGTCTGTTTCCACCTCAACAATACAACCATCGATACCCATTAACGCACAACTTTTAGCTTTTGAAACCATTTTTACTCCTCCTTTTTTAGGAACGCCTAACACTTTCGAAAATTTTCTCACTGCAAAATCGGGTTTTATTATTTAACTGTTCCTTAGTGATAAAATTTAATTATTAAGGTGACTGGATCTCCACTGAATGCGGCATTTTACTTTAAACGTGAATTTTAAACACTCTGTAACGTGATTATTTTTGATTCACCAGGTTTGACATGGGATTTCGTTTTATTCACTTGAATTTTTCGAATTATATAGAGAAAATCAGAAAATAAATGTAGAACAATATATAGATTATAGCACACATATTTTAAAAAATCATCTATTATTTTACATTTATTACAATGATGTGGCAAATTTTCAATAAAAAAAGACTTACATATTAAAGTAAGCCCTTCAATTCTTTATAAGTAATTATATTTCATATATTTAAATAATTCTTCCTGCTAAAACTTCTGAGTACTGTATTCTGTCTCCTACACTTCTACGACTCCTGCTACTACTATTACTACTATTACTACTATTACTACTGTACTGCCTACTTCTCATCCCGCAAAAGCTTCCGCAGTTCATCCATAAAGGTATTGATGTCTTTAAATTGTCTATAAACAGATGCAAATCTGACATACGCGACTTCATCCATGTTTTTTAACTTTGCCATTACCATTTCACCGATTTCTTCGGTAGTTACTTCTCTCTGAAGCGAATTATGCAATTGAGTTTCAATTCCCTCAACTAATTTTTCAAGGTCATTTATTGAAATCGGCCTTTTTTCACATGCTCTTAAAAGCCCATTCATAAGCTTGTCTCTATTGAAAGGCTGCCTTGATTTATCTTTTTTAATCACCATTAAAGGCAAACTTTCGACCTTTTCATATGTAGTAAAGCGTCTGGTACATTTTGTACACTCACGTCTTCTTCTTATAGCGGAGCCTTCATCTGTAGGTCTTGAATCAATAACCTTATCTTCAATAAATCCGCAAAATGGGCACTTCATAAAAAATTACCTCCAACCTCTATCTTCTGCTACCATTCTACCTTATTTGATAATTTTTGTATACTACTTAAATTAGTATTCAAAGTACTTTTTAATAGTTCTTTCATCCATTTCAACAAGAATAATATCTT
>CAYQCA010000009.1:0-11593 GCA_964415835.1 uncultured Clostridium sp.
GTTTAAATACATAACTTTCTCACAGTTTTTTTGTGTATACTGTTTCGAGCGTTCCGACATTATGTTATAATTGATAACGCTGCGATTAAAGTATTTTTACTCGAAAGGATTGATAAAAATTAATTCCATACATAAAAACACCGTTTTGCCTAAAATAGCATTATTTACTGCTGCATTTATCTGGGGAAGTTCATTCTTTATCATGAAAAATACAGTTGATGTATTTAGCCCTCATATTTTGCTTGGCTTTAGATTTACAATAGCTTGTATTTTATTAAGCATTGTATTTTGGAAAAAAATCAAGGAGATAAACTTTGATTATATCTGGAAAGGGGCCATAATCGGTTTATGTTTGTTTTTGGCTTATAGTTCTCAGACTATAGGATTAACCGAAACCACTCCGGGTAAAAATGCATTTTTAACAGCTGTTTACTGTGTTGTAGTTCCGTTTCTATTCTGGATAGTGGATAAATCAAAGCCTGATATATATAACTATTCAGCAGCAATAATCTGTCTTGCAGGTATTGGAATGGTATCCTTGACCTCAGGGTTTTCAATTGGTATTGGTGATAGCTTAACACTGATTGGCGGATTTTTGTATGCAGCTCATATGGTAGCTGTTGCAAAGCTTGGAAAGGGTAAAGATCCGGTGATAATTACAATACTGCAATTTGGATTTTCTGCTATTTTTTCATGGATTATCGGCTTCAGCTTTGAATCACTTCCAACTAAGTGGAGTTTTAGTAGTGTTGTCGGATTGCTTTATCTGTCGATATTTTGCACAGCTATAGCACTACTCTTCCAGAACATAGGCCAAAAGCATACTCATCCTTCTGCGGCTGCAATAATATTGAGCCTTGAATCAGTTTTTGGAGTTTTATTCTCAGTAATATTCTATGGAGAGAGTGTTACACCCCGTCTTGCAGCTGGATTTTTGCTAATATTCGTGGCAGTTATAATATCCGAAACCAAGTTATCATTTTTTAGACGTAAAAATTCCGAATTGTCACTTGATAATTCTTTAGACAGCTGAAATCTAGATCAAACAAAAATGAGTTCAGAAAATATATAACTTTTCTGAACTCATGAATATTACATTTTCCCTAAGATATATTTATTAATAATTATTTGCGGTTTTGTTAGTTGTTTATAAGTATACCTTACAAGTGTATCTATGAATTCAAGCATATCCTTTTTTGCTTCTTCTGGTAAATTGACCTTACTGTATCTGGCGCTAATAAAATAATCTGTAATTGGCAGGAAACCGCCAAAGTATAAGGATCTTTCCACACGCAAGCCAAATTCAAGAGGAGTTTCACCGGCTTTTATAGTTAGCTTGCTATATCTCAATATGTCCAAAATATAATAATAAGCTGTTAATATTGCATTATTAGGGTCGCTGTTCATTATTACATTAACAAATCTCTTGTGCCTGTATGTTTGAAATATGACTAAAACGCAGACAGCTGCAAGCAATACTCCAATAATCATGAATATGATAACAAAAGGACTAATTTTGGAATCTGATTTATCTTCTAAAGTTGTATCAGTATTCAAATTATTGTCAGTACCTTCACTGGACTCCGGTTTATCATTTCTGTATTGATTAATCATATCCATGTATTCATCATATTCATTGCTTTGCATATTATCGCTTATATTAACCGGAACATCTCTATTACTATACATATTTGCAGCAAAGGGAGCGGTAGGCTCAAAAGGAATCCAGCCAAACCCCTCGAAATAAACCTCAACCCATGCATGGGCTTGAGCGCTTGTTACCTTGTATACTCCATTTTCACTGGTAGGAGGCAGCATATAACCCTCAACAAAACGGGCAGGAATGTCAAGGCTCCGTAGCAAAACTACCATGGCAGTCGCATAATAAGTACAATAGCCCTCTTTTTTATCAAAAAGGAAGTAATCAACAAAATCCTGTTTTTTCGGCGGTTTACCGGGTTTTAAAGTATAGGAATAATTCTGTGACAAATAGCTTTCAATAGCCTTGGCCTTATCATAGTTATTATTTTGATCTCTTGTAAGCTTATAAGCAAGTTGTTTCACTCTTTCGGGAATTGATTCTGGTATTTGAGTATAATCTGAATAAATAAGCTGAAAGTTACGCCTAAGCATGTTAAATGCTGTTAAATCACCTTCATAGCTTATATTGCCATTTTTTTCAACTCTTTTTGGCAACTGGGACTCTTTTAGATTAAAATTCTTTGGGTTTTTTCTCAATATGTTTATAATCATTTCATCATTATAATATCCCTTTTTACTTTTTCGGATACTACTTTTAAATTCGTCGCTATTTAGAAATAAATAGTTGTAATTCACAGTATATTTAAAGCCTTCTCTCAGTATTTCTTTTGCAGAAATCATATCTTCAACGTCATATAGTAATGTAAGTGATTTATTAAGCTCCAGTAAATTGATCTTTGGGGGTATGAATATAGACTTAGTATGTATATCTACATACTCTATGTAGGCTTTTGCAGCTTTGAATATATCCACTTTTTTATTGGTTCTTAAAGAGTCTACTAATAGTAATTCGTTGGAGTCAGAACTTATTTGCTTTGAATAAATATTCAGATCAATTCCTAATGGTATATACTGATTGTAATAGCTAGTCCACCTGTGCCCATCATATAAAGCTTTCGACGAAGCCTTGAGATATAAGTTTGAGTACTCTGATTTTACATTCATTACGTGAGTATCACCTAATTTGATATTTCCACCCAATCTATCGGTTGTTCCAAACCCGGTTTCACCAAGAGAGAAATACTCCAAGGGTCCCATATCTTTACCTGAAAAACGTTTTTCAAAAAATTCAATTACGCTGTCAACTGTCTTGTCAGCCTTGTCATCCAGCCATTCTGAGGATATTCTATCTTGTCTTACAGGGAATAAAAAGCTAATAAACATAACTATTATACTCACAGGTATTATAAAAACCAGGAATTTCAATTTGTTACCGATTTCATAGTTGCTTATTTTTTTTCGTCTCCTCAATATATTAAAGAAGTAATAAGTAAGCAAAGAAAATATAAACATAACATAAGCTACTTTACTGGAAAAAAACTTAAACTGCAGTTGAACAAAAAATATTGCTATGCCTAAAAAGCTTATTAAATAAAAATTATAAAATTTAACTGTAAAAGTGAATATCAGCAATGAAACAAGGAATATAATTATGAGCTCGGTGATAATAGTGTAATTTAGTGATTTAGCTCTATACTGATCGTTAAATAGACTGTAAAGCCAATCAAAATAATCAAATAACTTTTGACTGTTTCCTTTTCCCAGCAGAACACTTGATAAACAGGTTGCCAGGAAAAAAACTATAATAATTGCAGAAATAAGACTTGTTCTCTTACTTTTAAACATATTAAATATAATAAAAACCATTGGTATAGCAGCAAAAAATATCGTATTACTTAGCTTCTGCGTCATAAACAGCGATGAATAAAGTGATTGACCTATAGCAGTTGACATCAGTACTACAAGTGTTAAATCTGCAATTATACCTGGCCTGTTTTCTTGCGCCATTAATTTAGACCTCCCAAAATGTTTTTAATTTCATCATCAGGGTTTATAGTATAAACAGTGACACCCATTTGGAGTAAATTCTTAATAATATCATTAGTTTGATCAGACTTTTTAATATCTTGATTTTGCGGTGAAACATAAATGAGACAAATTGATCGCCTTTCAGAAATAGAATTAGCTAATTCATTATATAGGTTTATATCAATCATGCTTGTGAAAATAATAATATCTGAATCGTTATTACTGTTTTCATTATGTAAAATAAGAATATCCGAGAGGGGAATTGTCTGGTTAAATTCAACAGCTGCCAGAGTATTATATATAAAGTCAAAATCAGTCTGGTTTGAAACCGTCAAAACCTCAAGCTTTTGGTTGAAAAAAATATAATTTACGTGTACGCTTTTCAACAAATAATAATGAAGAACAGCGATTATTGCTTCTATCAACTTATCTTCAATAATAATATTCATTTCAGCTGTATACATATTTTTTCTTAAATCTAAGATAACATTTAAATTTATATCAGAAGTACTCTGATAATTTTTAATCAAAAGCTTATTATTTCTTGCAGAAAGCTTCCAGTGTATTTTTCTGAAGCTATCTCCATAATTATAGTTTCTCAGGTCCTTAATATTATTTGTCTCCTCAATTGAACTCTGCGATAAGTTTTGAGTGTCAGAAATATTCGTACAATACACGTCAAAGTAATCAAGATGTTCAATCTTGGGGTATACAATTAACTTCTTATGTTCTTGGACTTTTATTTTTAGCCTTATTATGCCGAGAAAATCTTCGATGTATAGTTCGCTTATACCTACTTCATACTGACCTCTGTATTTGCATTCCATTTCAAAAGTATACATTTTTCTCGATAATGGATTAATTGAAAAGCTTTTTGAGTTAAGGTATTCTTTTAAAACGTTATGAGTGACCCTGAAGGTGACAAAAATAAACGGATAAATCAATAAGTCTCTATTAGAGAGACTTACGGTTAATCTGACCTTTTCACCCTTTACAATAACATCTTTTTCCATATCCTGTTTGAATACAAGTCTAAAGTAAATATATATCGTGTACACAACCGAAAAAAGAAAGACAGATAAAAGTATATTAAAAAAAAGGGAGGGGACGAAGCCTCCAAAATTATATAAAAATATAATTGATAAAATTAATAAAAATATGAAAGTAAATCTATTTCTTTTCATAGTTTTTTCCCAGCGGTATGTAAACCCTTTCTAGTATTGAATTCAAAATATCAACTGTAGACATTCTTTTCAACTTAGCTTCCTGTCTTAATAGAATTCTGTGGGATAGAGTTGGTATCAGCATTTTTTTAATATCTTCCGGTAATACATGGTCTCTTCCATTATAATAGGCCCATGCCTGTGAAGCTCTGCAAACTGCCAGTGAACCTCTGGGACTTGAACCTAAAGCTATAAATTCATTATCCCTGGTTTGATTTATAAAATCAATTACATAGTTTTTTAATGTTTCATCAATATAAACCTGCTTAACTTCATCTTGTATCTGAATAATATCAGTACTGTTTGCCACGGCACTTAGCGACTCCAGAGGATCATCCTGAAGGTATCTTGTTAATATACGAACCTCTTCGCTTGGTTCAGGATATCCTAATGAAATTTTCATAAAAAATCTATCCATTTGAGCTTCAGGTAGTGGGTAGGTTCCAATGTATTCAATTGGGTTTTGAGTGGCAAGAACCATATATGGTTTTGGTAATTTATATGTAGTGCCATCAACAGTTACCTGATTTTCTTCCATTATTTCAAGAAGGCTTGATTGCGTCTTTGGAGAAGTTCTGTTTATTTCATCTGCCAGTAATATCTGACACATGGCGCTCCCTTGACGAAACTCAAATTCTCCGGTTTTTTGATTAAATATAGAAAATCCGGTAATATCAGATGGCAAAATATCAGGAGTAAACTGTATCCTTTTAAATGAAGCGGATATAGATTTGGCCAAAGCCGAGACCAAACTGGTTTTTCCAACACCCGGAACATCTTCAAGCAGAACATGTCCATCACATATAAGTGTTACAATTGTCAACTCTATGGCATCTCTTTTTCCGATAATTACTTTTTCAACATTTTCAACAATTTTTTTTAGAATGGCTGAATTATTATTTATATAAATCATCTCCTTAATCGAAATAATATAGATTAAGTATATAAGATAATTAGTAAAATTACTATAATATACAATAATAATGATTAAATTGTAATATTTTAGTAATAATATTGAGGGTAATATCTAAAAAGTACTGTAAAGTAAAAAACAATTTACAATAATTTAGATATATGCTAAAATTATTGTTGTTAATTTTTAACCATGAACTACGTTTTTGGGTTCTCCATCCATCTACCTGGTTGATGGCGATTATTTATTATTATTTGGAGGTAAGTTACATGTTTAAGGAAGTAAAAACAGAAATTATTACAAAGTATCAACTTCATGAAGGCGATACAGGATCACCTGAGGTACAGGTTGCTATTCTGACTGAAAGAATCAACCACCTAAACGATCACCTGAAAATCCACAAAAAAGATCACCACTCAAGAAGAGGTCTTTTAAAAATGGTTGGTGCAAGAAGAGGTTTATTAAACTATCTTGAGAAGAATGATATTGAAAGATATCGTGCTATCGTTGAAAAGCTTGGTCTCAGAAAATAACAAGGTAAAGGTTTTTTTACCTTGTTGAAACGCGAAGACGTAAGAAAAATTTTCTACAGTCGAAAATTTTTCTATTGAACTAATGCGTTATAATATTTAAAATACAGGCAGGCTTATGGCCTGCTTGTTTTTTAGCTTTAATTTTGGTAATATTTTATACATACAGTGCGATAAATAACTTAAGGAAAAAAAGAAATAATATTATTAACGGCATATGGCTATGGACAGTAGAACGTAGATTGTGCGTCAAAACATGATTTTGACGTAGAATCTACATGCTACAGTCCGTAGTTTTAAAATAGCATATGACAACTATTAAAAAACACAGGAGGACTAACATGTTTAAAACATTTAGTATGGACCTTGCCGGAAGAACGCTTACTGTTGAAACAGGAAAGCTGGCTCAGTTGGCAAACGGATCGGCATTAATAAGATACGGCGATACTGTAATAATGTCTACAGCAACCGCATCTTCATCACCAAGGGATGGAATCGATTTTTTTCCACTCAGCGTTGACTATGAAGAACGTTTATACGCAGTAGGAAAGATCCCGGGCGGATTTATAAAAAGAGAAGGAAAACCTTCTGAAAAGGCTATCTTGACCTCAAGAGTTATTGACAGACCAATCAGACCATTATTTCCTAAAGATTTAAGAAATGATGTAGCTGTTGTAAATACAGTTATGTCGGTTGAACAGGACAATTCACCTGAAATAGCCGCAATGATAGGAGCATCTGTTGCCATAAGCATTTCAGACATTCCATTCAACGGCCCAATTGGCGGTGTTGTTTTAGGATTGATTGATAATGAAGTTATTATAAATCCAAATGAAGAACAGAGACTTAAGAGCAAGATGTATGTTACGCTTGCCGGAACCAAAGAGAAGATAACTATGATCGAAGCCGGCGCAGATATTGTTCCGGATGACGTAATGTTAGGTGCTATCAAAAAAGGTCACGAGGAAATTAAAAAGATATGTGACTTTATTGAAGGTATAGTAAAGGAAATAGGTAAACCCAAGTTTGCTTATGAATCAGCTGAAGTACCTGCAGATATTTTTGCAGCAGTTAAGGCATTTGGATATGAAAAAATGCGCGTTGCAGTCCTCGCAACAGATAAACAAGACAGAGATCAGAAGATTACTGAGCTTACAGGAGAAACTCAGTCAGCGCTTGCAGAACAATTCCCGGAAATGCAAAGCAAAATTAATGAAGCTATATATAAGCTTGAGAAAAAGGTTGTTCGTGAATATATTTTAAAAGAAGGCAAGCGTGTAGACGGAAGACGTCTTGATGAAATCAGACCGCTTAGTGCGGAAGTTAGCATCCTTCCAAGAACTCATGGTTCAGGTTTGTTCCAGAGAGGTCAAACCCAGGTATTGACTACTGTAACACTTGGTGCTATGGGTGATGTTCAAAAAATGGATGGTATCGATACCGAAGAAACCAAGAGATATATGCACCACTACAATTTCCCGGGCTTCAGTGTCGGTGAAGCAAAAACTTCGAGAGGTCCCGGACGTAGAGAAATCGGCCATGGTGCTCTTGCTGAAAGATCACTTGTGCCTGTAATTCCGTCAGAAGAAGAATTCCCATATGCATTAAGACTTGTTTCTGAAGTATTAATGTCTAACGGTTCTACTTCACAGGGCAGCGTTTGCGGAAGTACACTTGCATTGATGGATGCAGGTGTTCCGATTAAAGCACCTGTTGCAGGTATATCTGCAGGTCTGGTAATTGATGAAGAAAATCCAGACAGCTTTATAACCTTCATGGATATTCAAGGGATAGAGGATTTCTTTGGAGATATGGATTTCAAGGTTGCCGGAACAAAAGACGGTATAACTGCAATTCAGATGGATATAAAGGTTGATGGCTTAAGCTATGAAATAATTCGTCAGGCATTTGAGCTTACAAAAAATGGACGTATCCAGATTATTGACGATGTAATTTTAAAAGCAATACCTACTCCCAGGAAGGATCTTTCTGAATTTGCGCCAAAAATAATAACCACCAATATTGATCCTGAAAAAATCAGAGATGTTATCGGCCCTGGCGGAAAAATGATTAATAAGATTATTGCAGAAACCGGTGTTAAGATTGATATTGAAGAAGATGGAAGAGTATTTATTCTCACCTCTGATGGAGCCGCTGCTCAAAAGGCGCTGAAGATCATACATGGAATAGCAAAAGAAATTGAACCCGGTGAAATATATATGGGTAAAGTTGTAAGAATTGCAACATTTGGTGCTTTTGTTGAAATACTCCCCGGAAAAGATGGCTTAGTTCATATTTCTAAACTTGATAAAAAGAGAGTTGACAAAGTTGAAGATGTTGTCAATATCGGAGATGAAATCCTGGTTAAGGTAATGGAGATAGACAAGCAGGGTAGAATAAATCTTTCTAGAAAAGATGCAATGGAAGAAAATAATCAGGAGAACAAATAATTTACTATCGAGAGCATAAGATATAAAAAATGGGGCGTAAACTATTTTGTTTACGCCCAGCTTACTATTTTGGGAGGATATGATTTGTATAAAAAAATTATATTAAATAATGGGTTAAGACTGGTATACGAGAATATTCCTTATGTAAGATCGGTATCTGTAGGCATTTGGGTTGGAACCGGTTCACGTAATGAAACTTTGGAAAACAACGGAATATCACACTTTATTGAGCATATGCTTTTCAAGGGTACTAAAAAACGGTCGGCAAAACATATTGCTGAAACAATAGATGCTATAGGAGGCCAAATAAATGCATTTACCGGAAAAGAATGTACCTGTTATTATGCAAAAACTTTGGATACTCATTTAGATATTGCCGTGGATGTTCTTGCAGACATGTTTTTTAACTCAAAGTTTTTGAGTTCAGATATAAGTACTGAGAAAAGAGTTGTAATTGAGGAAATCGGAATGTATGAGGACTCTCCTGAAGAGCTGGTGCATGATATATTCTCTGAAATGGTTTGGGATGGGAACTCCTTAGGCTATCCGATCCTGGGTACAGACAATTGTATTAATAAATTCAATAAAAAAATGATCAAGGAATATATGGATCAATACTACACTCCCTACAATACAGTAATTGCAGTAGCAGGCAATTTTAATGAAACCGAATTAATTGAATGTGTTAAAAAATACTTCGAAGGCTGGGAATATAAGGGTGAATACAAACAAAATTATTTACCTGCAGAATTTAAAACAAGCCAGATCATAAGAGAAAAAGATACCGAGCAAGTCCATCTTTGCATGGGCTTTCAAGGAATTGAGCACGGCAACGACGATGTATACTCATTACTAGCAATCAATAACATCTTTGGTGGTGGCATGAGTTCCCGGTTATTTCAAAAAATAAGAGAAAAGAAGGGATTGGTTTATTCCATTTATTCGTATCCATCAACATACAAGGATGCAGGTTTGTTTATAATTTATGCCGGTATGAACCCAGAACATCTGCAAACTGTAATAGATCTGACAAAGGCTGAAATCGATATATTATTAAAGAAAGGTATAACACAGGATGAATTAAACAAATCCAAAGAGCAGCTAAAAGGAAACTATATTCTTGGACTCGAAAGTACAAGCAGTAGAATGAACAGTATCGGAAAGTCGGAGCTGCTCCTGGGTAAAATTTTTACACCTGAAGAAAACCTCGAGAAAATGGATAGAATAAATATGGATAATATTTATAAAGTTATAGAAGATATCTTTAAATCTAACAACCTAAGTGTTTCAGCTGTCGGAAATGTTAAAAACGGATTTAATATTTAAAATTTTTAAATGGACAAATGCCCTCTTCGTTATGAAGGGGGCATTTATTTTTCGAACAAGAAATGTGCACAGCGGATTTTCTTGCTTTAGGACAGGCACTAGGATTTAGTCTTATTCATAAGATATACTAGTCGTCATAATAAAATTATTCGTCAATCCTAAGAGTGGGAGGGCTTTTTGTGGGAGGTAAAGAATTTAGTGTTATAGGTGGTGACCTAAGAAGTGTAAAATTGGCTGAGTTGCTACAGTCCGAAGGCAATTCTGTTAATATATATGGCTATAATAAAGCGGGGTTTGATATGAAAATCAAACACAGTAACTCTTTAGCTGAAGCTATTAACAACTCGGATGTTGTTGTTGGTCCAATACCTTGTTCAAATGATAATGAATTTTTGAACACACCATTCCATGATCAAAAAATACTAATGAATGAAGTATTTAAATGCATGAATAAAAACCAACTATTTATTTCAGGGAGAATAAGCGAAAAAATTGCTCATCAAGCACAGGTACATAATGTTTATACAGTTGATTTACTTGAAAGAGAAGAAATGGCGGTATTAAATGCAATTCCTACCGCTGAGGGTGCTATACAGATTGCCATGGAAGAAATGCCTATTACTTTGCATAATAGTAATGCATTAATATTAGGGTATGGAAGAATTGGCAAGATTTTGGCAAAAATGTTGCATGGTATTGGTGCTAATGTTTATGTCGAGGCAAGAAAATATTCAGATATAGCTTGGATTAAAAGCTATGGGTATAAACCTATTATGTTAAGTGACCTTTCTCAGTCTGTAAAAAGTATGAATGTAATATTCAATACAATACCAACAATAATCCTAAATAATGAAGTTTTAAAGCTTCTAAACCCCGACTGTCTAATTATTGACCTGGCCTCAAAACCTGGGGGAGTAGACTTTGATAAGACGAAGGAGTTGGGGGTTAAGGCAATTTGGGCACTATCCCTTCCTGGTAAGGTAGCCCCAATTACAGCTGCAGAATTTATAAAGGACACAGTCTACAATATCATTCAAGAGTTGGGGGTATAAAAATGCTACTGAATGGAGTTAAAGTCGGCTTTGCAATAACAGGATCTTTTTGTACTTTTTCGAAGATAATCCCTCAAATCGAAAATTTAGTTAATGAGGGTGCGGATATTTATCCAATAATATCGGATTCTGTTAATAATTTTGATACAAGGTTTAATACAGCGGAAGATTTTAAGAACAAACTACAAGCTATAACAGGAAAATCTCCTATAAATTCTATTGTAACTGCTGAGCCTATAGGACCGAAGGCGCTGCTTGATATATTGATTATTGCTCCGTGCACAGGAAATACTGCTGCAAAAATTGCAAATGCAATTACAGACGGCCCTGTAACAATGGCCTGCAAGGCTCATTTAAGAAATATGAAGCCTGTTGTTATAGGTATCTCTACCAATGACGGATTGGGAGCAAACGCTAAAAATATAGGAACATTGCTGGTTATGAAAAATGTTTATATGGTTCCATTTGGACAGGATGATCCAATTAAAAAATGTACTTCACTTGTTGCCGATTTCAACCAAATTTTGCC
>CAYQCA010000009.1:11693-40020 GCA_964415835.1 uncultured Clostridium sp.
ATTCTAAGTTCTTTTTTGTGCATTATTTTATAAATTTAATAAATAATAAATAAGTAAAATAATTATAACTTGAGGTGGAAAAGTGACTAAAAATTATAACCAGACAGACGATTGTCCTGAAACTCAGCCAGAAACATCACCTGCTGTACCAAACAGTAATTTGCAGAATTTAAAAGAGCTTGGATCAACGGACATTCCAAATGAGCCTACAAATATGCATTGCCTGTCAATAATAGGCCAGGTTGAGGGACATATACTGCTGCCTCCTCATAACAAAACTACGAAATATGAGCACATTATACCTCAATTGGTGGCAATTGAAGAAAGTAAACAAATCGAAGGACTTCTTCTTATATTAAACACAGTAGGCGGAGATGTGGAAGCCGGTCTGGCAATTTCCGAAATGATAGCCAGTTTGTCAAAACCGTCAGTATCGCTTGTATTGGGAGGGGGACATAGTATTGGTGTTCCTATGGCAGTCTCGGCAAGCTATTCATTTATAGCCAGCTCTGCAACTATGACAATACACCCTATAAGACTTAATGGTTTGGTTATAGGTGTTCCTCAGACCTATGAATATTTTGATAAAATGCAGGAAAGAGTAGTTAATTTCGTTGTTACTCATTCTAAAATTAAGAAGGAAAAATTTCGGGATCTAATGCTCAAAACAGGAGAGCTCGCAAACGATGTAGGTACTGTTCTTTTTGGTGAGGAAGCTGCGAGAACCGGCTTAATTGACCAGGTTGGGGGACTTTCTGATGCAATAAATAAACTTAAGGAACTTATTGAAATAAAAAAGAAGGATAGGGAGAAGTTAATCCAATGATTCTTTATACTATTGTTGATCCAAATATAGTTTTTAAAAATGAAATCTATGATGAAAATAGAGCAAATGATAAGTTTATCGAAGTCAGAGTCAATGGAGTTATGGTTCAGACATCGAAATCAGGAAATTCCGACTTGAAGGTTGAACGGATTATAAGTACTAATCCTTTTGATTACTTAAACAATAAGATTCAACCTGGTAGTATAATAAAAAAACAACTTTGAATCAATTGTTACAGAGGTTTTCGCAAGATGCTGGAAATATCATATTGCAACGACCTCTGGTAACACATACTTTCTATTCCGATTTAGATGAACTAGAGCTTCTAGTTGCTCCAGTTTTAAAATCTATATTCATGCTCTTTCTATACCCAGTTCCGCTGAATTTTGCAATTAATGTCCCATCCTCATCAAAAACTTCTACATCACAGCCACATATTTTTTTACCTGAGGATATTTCTCTGGCATGAGCAGAAATCACTTTTCCCTTGGGAGACTTGAAATAATTTATACTTGCATTAATACCAACTGTTGCGAGGCCATTTGAATTTGTAGCGGCTGCGAAGGCGAAGTCTGCAAGCGTAAATATAACTCCCCCTTGAATTACATCAAGTCCGTTCAAATGTTTTTCTGAAAGCTCAAGCTTTGTCACAGCATAGCCTGGTTCTACTTTTATCAGTTCAATCCCAACAAAACGGGCAAACCTGTCACGTTCAAAAAACTTTATAATGTCTTGTTCCATATATTCTCCAATCTGTTCCGAATTGATAATTCATATATTAACCATTATTGCAAAAAAAATCTGGCTTGTAAATGATAAGCGGATGTGTTTACTTTATTGCTACTTCAATCTACACTGTGTTATAATATTCTCTTGAAAGTAAAGATCATCTATATAGAATTTAAACCTAAATTTGGAGGAACGGTTTTGAGCGAAAGATTAAGAGTTACCAAGCAAGTATCTGCTGAAGAAATTGCTCAGCAGTACAAATATATAGATACAATAAAAAATTACAATCAGGATATTACCACTCGGAGCGTTAAGCCAATGAGGTATAATATTGAAACTTTCGGATGTCAGATGAACGAAAATGATTCCGAACGTCTTTCAGGCATGCTCTCTGAGATGGGATACTCAGAATGCGATAATAGAAAAGACAGTGACTTAATAATATTTAATACATGCTGTGTACGTGAAAACGCTGAACAGAAGGTTTATGGCCACCTTGGCGCCCTGAAGAAATTAAAGGAGATAAATCCGGATTTAATAATTGCTGTTTGTGGATGTATGATGCAGCAACCGGACGTTGTTGATCACATTAAAAAGACTTACAGGCATGTTGATATCGTGTTTGGTACCCACAATTTATATAAGTTCCCTGAACTGTTGAATTCCGCTATAACTACTAAAAGTACTGTAATTGACGTATGGGATTCCACAGGCTCAATTGCTGAGAATATGCCAATTACAAGAAAAGATAACCTTAAAGCCTGGGTCACGGTTATGTATGGTTGCAACAATTTCTGTTCATATTGTATTGTTCCGTATGTAAGGGGAAGAGAGCGCTCAAGAAGCCTGGAGGAAATCCGCAATGAGGTTGAAGCCCTTGCAAGAGAAGGTTGCAAAGAAATAACCTTACTTGGACAGAATGTTAATTCTTACGGCAAAGATCTTGATGGTGAATACACTTTCGCAGGACTATTAAGAGAATTGAATAGAATAGATGGAATTGAGCGAATAAGGTTTATGACCTCACATCCGAAGGATCTTTCTGATGAACTCATTTACGCAATGCGTGATTGTGAAAAAGTATGTGAACACCTGCACTTACCTGTCCAAGCCGGAAGTACAAAAATTCTGGCAGATATGAATAGAAAATACACTAAAGAGCAGTATTTGGACTTGCTTTCAAAAGTAAAGGAAAATATACCAGGGATTTCTTTATCAACAGATATTATTGTCGGTTTTCCCGGAGAAACAGAGGAGGACTTCCTGGAAACGCTTGATGTCGTATCAAAGGCCAGATTTGATATGGCATATACGTTCCTTTATTCAAAGAGGACAGGCACACCTGCGGCAAAGAATCCGGATCAGATTCCTGAGGAAGTTAAAAAACAGAGGTTTGACAGACTTCTGCAATTACAAAATACTGTCAGTAAAGAATTAAATGACGAGTTATTGGGAAAAGAAGTGGAAGTTTTGGTAGAAGGTTTAAGTAAGAGCAGCAAAACAACTTACACCGGCAGAACAAGAGGTAATAAAATAGTTAATTTCAAAGGAAGTCCTGAATTGGTAGGAACGCTGGTGAAAGTTAAAATTGATACAATACAGACCTGGTCTTTACAGGGCAAATTAGTTGAATAACAAAAAATATATAAGAAAGAAAGGTAAATAAAATGGATATTACAGAAAAGGCAAGAGAATTAGGATTGATGTTGGCAAATTCAAAAGAAATGTTATTATATAGAGAAGCTGAGGCTCTTATGAAGTCAGATGATAAGTCAACAAAATTAATGAATGAATATAAACAGCTTCAAATAGAAATGGTTCAGCTGTCAAGAAATAATGCTGAAGCCGACAAAATTGAAGATTGTAAGCAAAGATTGCTCAGCAAACAGCAAGAAATAAATGAATACGAAATTACTTTTAATTATCTATCATCTAAAGCAGGAATTGACGCTTTAATGAAAAAAGTTAACGATATTATAGTATTTTCAATTACCGGCGAACCGACTTGCTCCGACGATAAATGCAAGTCTTGCGGCGGCGGTTGCAGGGGTTAGTGATAAGTTTGCATTTTGTGATTAAATTTCATGCGGTTTCACGCTGATTTGGGAGGTCAATATGGCGACTGTTACGCCAATGATGCAACAGTATTTGGATATAAAAGAGCAATATAAAGACTGTATTTTATTTTTCCGCCTAGGGGATTTTTATGAAATGTTTTTCTCTGATGCTGAAACTGCATCACGAGAGCTTGAAATAACTCTTACCGGAAGAGATTGTGGTTTGGATGAAAGGGCGCCCATGTGCGGCGTTCCTTTTCATGCTGCTGATGGTTATATTGCACGTCTTGTTCAAAAGGGCTTTAAGGTGGCTATTTGTGAGCAGGTGGAAGATCCTGCGCTGGCAAAAGGCATTGTCAAACGAGATGTAATCCGGGTTGTTACGCCGGGGACTGTTACAGACATCGCGATGTTGGACGAAAGAAAAAACAATTATCTGATGTCAGTATTTAAAAACGGCTATTTCTATGGTATCGCTGCAGTTGATATAACTACAGGTGAGTTCTATACAACAAGAATTACCTGGGGAAATACAAAAGGTAAACTTTTTGACGAAATTGCAAAGTATCTGCCTCCTGAAATTATTGTTAATAGTGAATTTAACAATGATAAAGAACTTGTCAAGGAGTTAAAGACTAGATTTAATACATACTTTTCTACATTTGAAGATATAGCCTTTGAATATAGTGAAGCAATAGAAATACTAAGAGAACATTTCGGAAATCAGACATCAAGTTTATCGGACTATGATATTTCTGCAAATGCTTCAGGTGCTCTTTTAAAATATATTGAAATGACCCAAAAGGTTAATTTGAGCCATATACAGAACTTTACTTCGTATAATATTGAAGAGTATATGGTACTTGACAGTGCCACACGTAGAAATCTTGAACTTACAGAAACAATGAGAGAGAAATCAAAGCGCGGATCCTTGTTATGGGTACTTGACAAAACCATGACATCAATGGGTGGAAGACTGTTAAGAAAATGGATTGAACAGCCGCTGGTGAACATTGGAGATATACAGCAAAGATTAGATGCAGTTGAAGAATTCAAAGAAAAATTTATGGCCCGTGTTGAGTTAAGGGAGCTATTAAAAAGAGTATATGATATTGAACGTCTCATGGGAAAGGTAGTTCTTGGTAGTGTCAATTGTCGTGATTTAATCGCATTGAAAAATTCAATAGGTCAGATACCGTATATTAAAAATATTTTGAGTGACTTTAATGTGGAATTCAGTATTTATTGCTATGAACAGCTTGATTGCCTTGAAGATATATATCAATTAATTGATAGTTCCATAATAGATGATGCGCCCATCGCTCTAAAAGAGGGCGGTATTATCAAAGACGGCTATAATACTGAAGTGGACAAGCTCAGACAGGCTTCAACCCAGGGCAAAGACTGGATTGCAGCTTTAGAGGCAGCTGAAAGGGAAAAGACAGGAATAAAAAATCTGAAAGTAGGCTTTAACAGGGTTTTCGGTTATTATATTGAAGTCACAAAATCTTACTATTCACTTGTTCCTGTTGATTACATAAGAAAGCAGACCCTTGCTAACTGTGAAAGATACATAACTCCAGAACTAAAAGAGATCGAGGACAATATTCTCGGTGCGGAAGAAAAAGTAGTTCAGCTTGAATACGGTCTGTTTCTTGAAATCAAAGAGGCTATTGCGGGTCAGTTAACCAGAATTAAATCAACAGCCAAAGCTATAGCACAGATGGACGCCATAGCTTCATTAGCCGAAGTGGCAGACCGCGAAGGATATTGCAAGCCTGAAGTTTCAGCCACTGACGAAATAGAGATAATTGAGGGAAGACATCCTGTTGTTGAAAAAATGATTGATAAAAGCGGATTTGTGCCCAATGATACGGTACTTGATATGGATGAAGACAGACTTGCGGTTATCACAGGTCCCAATATGGCCGGAAAATCCACATATATGAGGCAGACAGCACTTATTGTATTAATGTCTCAGGTGGGAAGCTTTATTCCTGCAACATCAGCAAAAATTGGCCTGGTGGATAGGATTTTTACCCGAGTCGGTGCGTCTGACGATCTGGCATCCGGACAGAGTACCTTTATGGTTGAAATGTCCGAGGTAGCAAATATTCTTACTAACGCCACTCAAAGAAGCCTTTTGATACTTGATGAAATAGGCAGGGGTACAAGTACATTTGACGGGCTCAGTATTGCATGGGCTGTTATTGAGTACATTGTAAATAAAGAGCGTTTAGGGTGCAGAACCTTATTTGCTACACATTATCATGAATTAACGGAGCTCGAGGGGAAGCTTTCAGGAATTAAAAATTACTGCATTACCGTTAAAGAAAAAGGTGAGGATGTGATTTTCCTCCGAAAAATTATCAGAGGCGGGGCAGACGGCAGCTACGGTATTCAGGTAGCAAGACTTGCAGGAGTACCTATACCTGTAATAGATCGTGCAAAGGAAATTTTAATGGAACTGGATGATGCGGATATCAGCAAAAATGGGAAAGCACGTAAGGTAAAAAAGCAAATGGACGGACAAATGGACCTATTTGCTGCTGCTGCAAAAGCATCACTGGATAATGAGATTGTAGATGAAATCAGAAGGATAGATATCTCAAGGGTTACACCTATCGATGCTATGAATATACTGTATGATTTACAACGTAAGTTGAAAGGGTGAGAATAATTGGGGCGCATAATTGTATTGGATGAAAATACTTCAAATAAAATCGCCGCCGGCGAAGTTGTTGAAAAGCCTGCATCGGTAGTAAAAGAGCTGGTAGAAAACTCAATTGATGCTGGCGCCACCAGTATTTCGATCGATATAAAAAATGGTGGTATTTCATACATCAAAGTAACTGATAATGGCAGCGGTATGGACGAAGATGATGTTGAAATAGCTTTTGAGCGCCACGCAACAAGCAAAATAAAACGAGCCGAAGATCTGGATTCAATTGTTACTATGGGTTTTAGAGGTGAAGCTCTGGCAAGTATTGCAGCTGTGTCATCGGTGGAGCTCCAAACAAAGACTATAAGCAGCAAATACGGTATGTATGTTCATATCAGCGGAGGAGTTTTGAAAGATGTAAGGCAGACAGGATGTCCTGTCGGCACTACGTTTATTATTAAAGATTTATTCTATAATACGCCTGCTCGATATAAATTTTTAAAAAAAGATTCTACTGAAACCGGATATATTTCTGATTCCATTACCAGAATAGCACTTGGAAATCCTGGCATTTCATTTAAATTAACAAGCGGAAAAACGGAGCTTCTACATACCCCGGGAAATAATGACCTAAAAAGTACTATTTTTAGTATTTACGGAAGGGAAGTAGTTAAAGAGCTAATGCAGGTTGATTATCAGGATGAAAAAGTTAAAATTACAGGGTTTGTCGGAAAGCCTGAGAGCGCCAGGTCAAACAGAAACTATCAGTCACTATTTATTAATAATAGATATGTTAAAAGCAAGCTGGTTTCATATGCAGTTGAACAGGCATATAGTAGTATTTTAATGAAGAATAAGTTTCCATTTTATGTATTAAGTATAGATATTAACCCGCTGTTAGTTGATGCAAATGTGCATCCGGCCAAAATTGAAGTGCGTTTTGCTGATGAAAGCCATTTGTCAAGAGCAGTGTATATGGCTGTTTCTAAAGCTCTAAGCTCTGGAAGCCTATTTAACCCAGTGACAGTGCCTGCTAAAGACAGAGAGTTATTTAGGTTTACTTCTCACGAACCGAAAAACGAGTATATACAGCAGCAAATAAACTATCAAAGTCAAAGTGATAGTAAGAAGCAGGTTATAACCGATCAGACAGTTGCTGAAAAACCTGTTATGAGTATACCGAGCCAAGTTAGGTATCAGGAAAACAGTTATTTAAAAGAAAAAGTGGACGAGGTGCAGATTTATACAAAATCACTTCAGCCATTTGCAAGAACTGATGTAAACAAGGAAATTCAGCCAAAACCGTATAATAGTGATTACATAATTAATGATAATTTCAAGCAGGATGATTTAAATCTTTCCTCTGCTTCTATGGTACAAATCAAGCAAGAAAAGCACGAGCTTAATGATGAACAGGCAGAAAACGAAAAACAAGAAATTGAGGAAAAACCTTCAGAAGTAGAAAAAGCAGGTGGTTTTGAGGCTCTAACAGATATGAAATATATCGGACAGGCTTTTACTACGTACATAATCCTGCAGAATGGAAATGAGCTTGTGTTGGTTGACCAGCACGCTGCACATGAAAGAGTATTATATGAGAAGCTCAAATCAAAATTTGAATCTCAGGAAAATACTTCCCAGTTGTTACTTGAGCCAGTTGTTATACAGCTGCAAGCTTTTGAACTTAATATGGTAAAGGCAAAAGAAGAGCTTCTCAAAAAAATAGGATTCATATTTGATGATTTTGGCAACAATTCAATTATAATAAGAGGTGTACCCTACCTGGTTGAAGGTTATTCACCAAAGGAATTATTTTTGGAGCTGACTGATAAAATGAATGAGTCTGTGAAGCCAATAAGCACACCTTTGGCAGATGAAATTATTCACACTATTGCATGCAAGGCAGCCATCAAGGCAAATAAAAAAATGGATGACAAGGAAGTGCAACAGCTTTTGGCGGAACTTTCTATTACCGGTAGAAAATATACCTGTCCTCATGGACGCCCGACTGTTATCAGAGTTACAAAATATGAGATAGAGAAAATGTTTAAAAGAATAGTTTAATGTAGTTAAGAAGTATTTACTTTTATGAAAGGGATGTTCATGAACAGAGTAATTGTTATCGTTGGGCCTACTGCTTCAGGCAAGACAAATTTATCAATCGAATTAGCAAATAAATTTAATGGTGAAATAGTTTCTGCTGATTCTATGCAAATTTATAAATATATGGACATTGGTACTGCAAAACCATCCATTGAAGAAATGCAGGGAATAAAACATTATCTGATTGATGAGGTACTACCCAATGATGAATTTAACGTTGTTAAGTATAAGCAACTGGCAACTAAATATATAGATGAAATTTTTGAGAAAGGTAAACAGCCTATTGTAGTAGGTGGAACCGGGCTCTATGTTAGTTCTTTAATAAACAATATCGTTTTCAGCGAGACTGAATCCGACTGGGAGCTACGCGAATCACTAAAGAAAGAGGCTGCTGAATTTGGACCTGAGTATATTCATAACAAACTAAAGGAAGTCGATCCGCAAGCTGCTGAAAATATTCATCCCAACAATGTTAAGCGGGTTATCAGGGCACTTGAAGTTTATTTTCAGACACAAAAACCCATAGCCTATCATAATGAAATGTCCAGAAGCATTCCATCAAAATACGAATTTATTCTGATTGGACTTGCAATGGATAGGCAAAGACTATATGACAGAATAAATAAAAGAGTAGATATAATGCTCAATAGTGGCTTGGTCAAAGAAGTTAAAAACCTGATAAACCTTGGTTTTGCCGATTGCCTGATTTCAATGCAGGGAATTGGGTATAAGGAAATATTAGCACACCTAAACAATCAAATTTCTTTGGAGGAAGCTATGGAAGCAATAAAACAGGGGTCGAGGAGATATGCAAAAAGACAAATAACCTGGTTTAAAAGAATTAATGAAATTAAGTGGTTTAACTTAGATAATTATGGTAATAATAACGATATGATTAAGGATGTAGTAAGTTATATAACCAGCATTATTTAACTTTAGTACTATATTCTTATTGCATGCATTGGTATATTCTAGTAAAATAAAAATTATATATATAAAACAAAGGAGTGAATTACTTTGGTAAAGAATACTATTAATTTGCAAGACATATTTTTGAATCAGGTGAGAAAAGAACACATAGCTGTTACTATATACCTCACAAATGGATTTCAATTAAAGGGAATGGTCAAGGGATTTGATAATTTTACCGTTGTTCTGGATAGTGATGGTAAGCAGCAGTTGGTATATAAGCATGCCATTTCTACTATCAGTCCTATGAAAGTGGTAAATTTAATTTTTAATGATCAAATGAAAGATTAACTACATAATAGTTAATAGAAATTTGTAGGAAGTTGGAAATTCATTAAGGCTCATATTACTATCTGGGCAAAATAAAAGAAGTCGGCTATGGCCGACTTCTTTTATTTTGCCTCACATTTTTCTAAATACTCCAATTACCTTTCCTACTATAGAAACATTATCCTTTACAATAATAGGATCCAGGCTACTGTTTTCAGGTTGTAACCTGATATAATCTTTTTCTTTGTAGAAAGTCTTACAAGTTGCTTCATCGCCTATAAGAGCAACAACAATGTCTCCGTTATTTGCTGAAGATTGTTGTTTAATCAGTACAAAATCTTTATCCAATATACCGGCTTCAATCATACTGTCACCATGAATTCTAAGCATAAAAGCATCATTGTTTTGTACAAAGTCTACCGGGAGTGGGAATGTATCTGTAACGTTTTCTACTGCAAGAATCGGTTGACCTGCAGCCACTTTACCTACAATAGGAACCTCTACCATTTCTCGGGTAGTGTAATAACCATTTTTAGCAACTGTATCTACATTTTTTGAATTGCTCAAAATCTTTATCGCTCTGGGTTTTGTTGGATCCTTTTGAAGCATTCCGCTATCAGTCAACTTTTGAAGATAAGCATGAACGGTTGAGGTTGACTTAAAGCCAACAGCAGCGCATATCTCGCGAACTGAAGGAGGATAGCCATTCTCTTTTACGCATTTATAAACATAGTCAAGAATCTCCTGCTGTTTATTTGAATTCTTCTTTGACATATAATGGTTCTCTCCTTTAAAAATAAAATTTTTAATGTAAAAGTAATAATTAAATTAAATCCTGAAACATACCAATATGTAATTTATAGTAATAGTTTAACACAAAAAATTGCCAAAAGCAAACGAATGTTCGTAAATTTTGATAATATCTATTGACAGAAGAACATTTGTTCTGTATTATATTTAATATAAAGAACACATGTTTGCATATTGATTATGGAGGTTATTTATGAAAAAGAATAATAAGTATATTTTAAGAAATAGAAAAAGATTTTTTAGCTTTTTATTTTTAATATCTCTAGTTGTATCTATATTAGTTTATACTACATCAGTTTCCGGTTATAAAGAACCTCAATACCAATATATTTCAATTGAGTCAGGTGATACTCTGTGGTCAATTGCTGAAAAGTATGGAGCTAATAGCAATATCCGGAAATTTATTCACGAAATAAAAGAGGTAAACAATATGGAATCAGACTTAATATATTCAAATACAACTTTACTTGTACCTGTAGAAAAATAGTCATTTTCTATAATTTTAATACATTTAATACACTTATTTGACATTTATAAAATGCGGTAGTATGATATATGCTGTGCGTATCAATTGCAACTTTAGCTAGCTTTTTTGGAGGGTTAGAATAATGGCAGCAAATCAATTAGTACTGACATTTATAATGTGTTTAGGACTTTATATATTAGGTGCTCTATCTTCTTTAATTACATATCATAATCCGAAACTATCTAATAGATTATCAAATACATTTGCGTTAGTGGCAAGTGCGTTATTAATGTTTGTAATGATTTTTCAGCTTATTTTTTCTAATGAAATTTTAAACTTTAGTTTAGATACAAATATACCTTTTTTATCTTTAAAATTTAGTGTAGACAAATTATCAGCATTTTTTATACTAATAATATGTCTGATTTCTTTTATGGTTTCGTTATTTTCATATTCCTATATGTCTCAATATTTTTACATTCGCAATATACCGATTTTTGGCTTTGTATATAATTTATTTATATTATCAATGATTCTTCTTACATCTAGCCAAAATTTGCTTTTGTTTTTAGTCTTTTGGGAGCTAATGACATTACTTTCTTACTTTTTAGTTATTTATGAAAGTGAAAAAGACGATGTACATAAAGCAGGTAAAATGTACCTTATTATGGCATATATAGGAACGGCATTTATTACTGCAGCTTTTATAATGATTTCTTCATTTACTAGTAGCTTTGACTTCACCTCGATTAATTCAGCATCTATTCCTAAAAACTATTCGAATATTATTTATTTGTTTCTATTTATAGGTTTTGGTACTAAAGCAGGTATTATCCCACTGCATGTTTGGATGCCATATACTTATAATGTTGCTCCAAGCAATATTTCAGCATTAATGGCTGGTGCAATGAAAAAATTATCAATATACGGTTTACTTAGATTAGTATTTGATTTCATTCCAAATACTTCTATGTGGGTGGGAGTCGTTACATTACTTATTGGATCTATTTCAGCTATCTTTGGAATTGGCTACTCTGTAGTATCTACAACAAATATAAAAAGAATGCTAGCTTATTCAAGTATTGAGAATATGGGCATTATTTTTTGTGCAATAGGTACTATGCTTATAGCAAAGTCTTCAGATAATCAATTTTTACTTACATTATCTTTAACAGCAACACTTTTACACACTTTAAATCATGCCGTTTTCAAATCACTTCTTTTTATGGGGGCAGGTACAATTCACTATTTTACACGCACCAGGAATATTGAAAAATTGGGTGGATTAATTAAAAAGATGCCAATTGCATCAATTTTTATTTTTGTTGGTTGTATTGCCATTTCAGCAGTTCCACCTTTCAATGGATTTATAAGTGAGTATATGATCTTTCAGGCAATAATAAATACTATAAGTTGGTTTGCACCATTGGGAAGATTTTCAGTTGTAATACTATTTATGATTGTAGCCATCGTATTAGCGCTTACAGGAGCATTAGTTGCATTTTGTTTTGTAAAATTCTTTGGAATTTCATTCTTAGGCAAGCCTAGAAGTGCCGAGGCTGAAAATGTACAAGAACCCGATAAGCCTATCCTTTTAGCTTTAGGATTTTCTGCAGGGCTTTGTCTTCTCCTAGGGTTGTTTGCCAAGAATGTAATAGCTTTTATTGATAATGTAAACAATGAGTTAATTAATTTAAAATTGCTGGCTACAGACTGGTCCCTTAAATCCATTAACCACTATCCAATTGAAAATAATAATTTAAATACTTCAGTGTTTTCATTTACTATTCTTATTTTATTTTTTGTTGGAATTTTAAGTTTGATTATAATGTCAATGCGAAAACGGACTCATGTTCAAAAATATAATACCTGGGACTGCGGCTTTACCAAACTAAATCCGAAAATGCAGTATTCTGCTACAGGTTTTTCTAAATCATTAAGCATAGTATTTCGAGTATTTTTTAAACCTAAAAGACACTTTGTTGTTACAGAAGGTAAATTCCCTTATAACATAAAGAAGGGTATCTACACGGTATCAACATCAAAAGTAATAGAAAAATATGTTTATGCACCATTTGTCAGTACAATTATTAATTTTTCAAGAAAGTTTAGATTTAAAATACAGACTGGTAGTATCCATACTTATTTAATTTATTTTTTTAGTATATTAATCTTTATGCTTCTTTATTATTCGTTTGCCGCTTAGTTAATATTTTAATAAAAGCGCGAAATTATTGAAAAGGATTGAATTTATGATTGAGTCAATTTTAAAATTAATTATTCAAACTATTATAGTATTGTTAATTGCCCCTTTTTTTACAGGACTTATCCGAAAGATGAAGGCAAAGGTGCAGCATAGAATAGGTGCATCTGTTTTTCAGCCATATTATGATATGATTAAGTTATTTAAAAAAGATTTGGTTGTTTCTACAACTACATCATGGGTATACAATCTGGCACCTTACGTGTATTTTCTAACTTCATTGATAGCAATCATATGCCTGCCTGTTATTCATCAGTTAACAGGTTTCTCATTTTATACAGATTTGCTCTTTATTGTTTATCTCTTTGTCGCTGGAAGAATTTTTATGACATTGGCCGGACTAGATACTGGCAGCACTTTTGAAGGAATGGGGAGCAGTAGAGAGCTTCTAGTTTCTGCACTAGTGGAGCCTGCATTTTTTATTGTTGTAATCACTGTTAGTGCTAATTCAAATGTTGCATCTACAAATGTATCAGCTATATATAATTATACTTTAAATAATACTCTATTACATTTTACACCTTTAAATATATTACTTTTCATAAGTATGCTAATGATATTGATTGCTGAAACATCAAGAATTCCTGTAGATGATCCTTCAACGCACCTTGAGCTCACAATGGTTCATGAAGCAATGTTGTTAGAGTATTCTGGAAGACATCTTGCTTTTATAGAGTGGGGCACAAATATTAAACAACTTGTTTTTATGACTTTTATGGCTAATGTTCTTATACCTGTGGGTTTTAATATTGATAATTTTTTATATAGCCTTGCTATATATTTAATAAAAATATTTATAATTGCTATTATTGTAGGTCTTGTTGAGTTAAATACTGTTAAATTCAGGCTGTACAGTATTCCTAATTTTGCAGCAATAGCACTTATATTATCTGTTTTGGGATTTTTGACATCATTCATATTGAAGTAATTTAAAGCATTTATTTTGAGTTTTTTACCTTGGAGGCTTAAGCATGTATAACAATGTATTAAATCTACTATCCATTTTAATATTGATTTCAGCATTTACGCTTATTGCAAATAAACGTCAAAATGCTTATATAACAACATTTAGAATACAATCTACATTGCTTGCTCTTATTTCACTTATAGTATCAGCAAGAGGTATGTACTTACACAAAAAATTCGATGAAGTAATACTTATTTTTTTGCTGATAGTAGTCTTTAAAGTTATTGTAATACCTATGGTCATGAAAAGAACTACAAATAAGATAGATTACAAGGTAGAAAAGGACTTCTTTATAAATATACCTATCTCAATGCTGATATGTTGTGGATTAGTGGTTTTAAGCTGGCATGTAATTTATAGTATTGATGGTATTACAAGCAGCTCTGCAAAAAATTATCTTATCTATTCTTTTTCTGTTGTTATGATCGGACTGTTCTTCATGATCACTAGAAAAAAAGCAATAGGACAGATAGTTGGATTTTTAGTTATAGAGAATGGCATGTTTTTAGCAGCAATGTTAACAACTGAAGGTATGCCAATGATAGTTGAGCTTGGTTTATTCTTTGATTTACTTACAGCATTTATAATCATGGGTATATTTGTTTTTAAAATTAATTCAACGTTTGATTCAATTGATATAAATAAGTTGAAAAATTTAAAAGGTTAATATTAGACTTTTGGAGGAAATATGATTTTCGCATTTTTAGCTATTCCTATAATTGTAGGTGGGTTGGTATGGACAAATAAGAATAAAATGATTATACATTTTATTAATTTATTAGGATCTTTTTTATTATTGATTTTATCGATAATTTTCTTAATTGATATTTACACGTCAAAAGTACTTGTAAGTCAAGGAATACTTAAGGATATATTTTATATGGATGCTCTGAGCGGTTATATTTTGTTCATAACCACATTGGCGTTCTTTTTGGTTTCCTTCTATTCAATAAGCTATTTTGGTGAAGAGCTTAGACGAAAGGTTATTTCTTTGAATAAATTGAAGCTTTACTATACATTGACTAATGCTTTTGTATTATCTATGATTGTAGCCTTAACAACTCAGAATATGGGCGTAATGTGGATTGCAATTGAGGCAACAACGCTTGCATCTGCCTTTTTAGTAGGATTTTATAATAACAAAAGAGCAATAGAAGCCGCATGGAAATATTTAATCATTTGTTCTGTTGGTATTGCATTTGCACTAATGGGAATTATATTACTTTTTTATTCTTCAACTGTACAATTAGGCGGATCAAAGCTATTAGGCCTAAGCTGGAGTTTCCTGGTTCAAAATGCTACTGCACTTGACCCAAGTATACTTAAAATAGCTTTTATTTTTATTTTGATAGGCTTTGGAACAAAAGTAGGATTTTCACCAATGCACACCTGGTTACCTGATGCTCATAGCCAAGCTCCATCACCCGTAAGTGCTCTTCTTTCAGGAGTTCTCCTTAATACAGCTATGTACGGAATAATAAGAGTAATGACTATAGTAAACAAAAGTCTTGGCAGCAGTAGTTACACTGGGAATTTACTACTTTTTCTCGGTATTTTATCTATTGGAACAGCAGCAATCTTTGTCTTGGTTCAACATGATTATAAAAGGATTTTGGCATATTCAAGTATTGAGCATATGGGAATAATCGCTTTGGGCCTTGGAATATGTACGCCTGTGAGTATATTCGCAGCTCTGTATCATACTTTTAACCATGCAATGACAAAATCAATGCTTTTCCTTGCAACAGGTAATGTGTACTTGAAATATCACACAAAGAAAATATCCAGTATAAGAGGGCTTATAAAAACAATGCCAATTACAGGAATTGTTTTCTGCTTAGGTATTTTCGCAATAATAGGTATGCCACCGTTTGGTGTTTTTATGAGTGAATTTAACACCGTTGTGGCCGCAATCTTCTCTAAAAACTATACTGTTGCAGCACTGCTTTTAATATTTCTTTCGATGGTATTTGCCGGATTTATTAAGCAATTAATTAAGATGTTTTATGGTAAAAATTTAAACAATGAAATAAAAAAGGGCGAAATTGATTTAATAGGACCAATAGTTCTTGTGGCATTACTTTGCATTAATATATTCATTGGAATTTATATCCCAGGTCCATTTAAATCACTGCTTAATAACATTACTGAGATAATATTGGGAATTGGGGGATAGTAAATGGTTTCTGAAGCTATATTTGATACTATAAACAGAATATTGTCATCTCATGTCATTGAAAGCAAGCTTCTTAATGAAAATGAGATATATTCTGAGGTAGCACCAGCTGCTATAAAGTCTGACTGTATTAATATATTTAAAAATATTGATTGCGTGCTTGTAGATTTATTTTGTAATGATACCTCTACAATAAATAATAAAATAGTTATATATTACACCTTTGCTGTTAGATCCTCAAATACTCTGATTTCAATATACACAAAACTCGATAAAAGCAATCCTGAACAAATTGAGTCTATCGCGACTGAAATCCCTGCAGCGGGTTTGTATGAGAGAGAAATAAAAGATTTGTTCGGTATTAACTTTAACAATATACCGGATAACAGAGAATTGGTTCATCACGGTAATTTTCCTTTAAATAATCACCCATTAAAAAAGGAATTTAAAGCTAATACCAGATTAGACTTTGTGAACCGAGAACAAGCTTTTGCTAATATTACAGGTACCGGGGTATTTGAAGTACCGGTTGGACCTGTTCATGCCGGGATTATAGAGCCGGGACATTTTCGTTTTAGTGTTGCCGGAGAACCTATAATAAATCTTGAGGCAAAACTTTATTATGTTCATCGTGGACTTGAAAAACTAAGTGAAAATCAGAACTATATGAAGGTTCTTTTGTTTTCTGAGAGAATTTCCGGTGATGAAACCTTTACAAACTCATTGGCTTATTGCCAGGCAATAGAAAAGGTAAATGGCATCACATATCTTCCGGAAAGAGCACTCTATTCAAGAGTAATATTCGCTGAACTTGAGAGAATTTGTGGTCATATTGGAGACATCGCGGGATTGTGTGTTGATACTGCTTTTGTTTTTGCATCAGGACAATTTCAAATGATGAGAAGATGGATACAGCTACTAAATGAGCAGCTGACCGGAAGCAGATTTTTAAGAAATACAAATAAACCAGGCGGAATTAGAAGAGATTTTATCAGAGATAATAATAAGATTATAATAGAATGTTTGAATAAACTTGAAAAAGAATTCAAAGAGACAGTTAATATTATTAAAGATAATGGAATGTTCATTGATAGAGTAGAACATACAGGCATTCTAACCAATACTATTGCAGTTGATTTAAATGCAGTAGGTCCAGGTGGCAGGGCAAGCGGTATCAAAACTGATGTGAGAAAAGAATTCCCATATGCAGCATATGACAAGTTGAAATTTAATGTCCCTGAGCACAATTATTGCGATGTAAATTGTAGAATGAATGTTAAAATAGAAGAAGTTATAGAATCAATCAGTATAATTAGACAGGCTTTGGACAAAATGCCTGAAGAAGGACCTTTTGCAATTGATATTGGGAATTTGAAGCCATATTCATATGCATTTGGAATGACTGAGTCACCACGAGGTGAAAATATTCACTTTGTTATGACAGGAGAAAACAATACAATTTTCAGGTATAAAGTGCGAACGCCCTCATTTTGCAATTGGCCGGCGCTATGTCATGCTGTGAATACCAATCTGCTTACAGATTTCCCTCTGATTAACAAGAGTTTTAATCTGTCCTATGCAGGAAACGATTTGTAGTTTACATTAAGGGGGAGGCAAGGCGTTAAAAATGTATAACATAACTAAGAAAATTATACAACACGGTACAGTAACCGTTGATTATCCTAAAAAGCCTATAAAGAATTCTTTTATTACAGGAGCACCTGAGTTCGATAATTCAAAATGTACGAAATGTAAGAAATGTATGAATTCATGTCCAACCGGCGCAATAATTTTTACCGATAATGTTGGACAAAAAGAGAAATCTCCTGCAGTAAACGTTGATGAATGCATATTCTGCAGATTTTGTGAAGAAGCCTGTACAAATGGTGCGGTCAGTCTCTCGAATAAATTTGAACTGGCGCAAAAATCCCGAGATGCTCTTAGAGTTTCTCCAATCTTTGTCCAGGAAGATGATGTTAAAGGGTTAGACTATGAACTATTAGGAAATCAATTAAGAGATAAGGTTAATAAGAAATTTGGTAAAAGCCTGCATATCAGAGAGGTAGATGCTGGATCATGTAATGGCTGTGATTATGAAATAAATGCATTAACAGGGCCGTATAATGATATTGAACGCTTTGGTATTCACTTTGTAGCTTCTCCAAGACATGCAGATATGTTATTGGTAACTGGATGTGTTACAAGAAATATGGAGGAGGCGCTGATCAAAACATATAATGCCACGCCTTCACCGAAGCTGGTAGTAGCCGTTGGTGCCTGTGCATGCAGCGGAGGTATTTTCAAGGATAGTTATGCCGGGAGAAATGGTGTTGACTCCGTTCTACCGGTTGATGTATATATTCCCGGATGTCCACCTAGGCCTCAGGCGATAATTTATGGTATACTAAAAGCAATAGGAAGGCTTTAATTGTTAGTTGTCTTGAAGTTAGGAGGATTTTATGAAAGAACAATGTGTTTTATATGATAGAGACTGTATTAATTGCGGAGAATGTGATTTATGTGATTTATATCCGACAAAACATTGTGATGATTGTGGACGTTGTATTGAAGATATAGATGATTACCGTAGCATTACAATTGAAGATTTTATGAAACAGAATGTAACAAAAGAGCAGATAGAACGAATTAATAAAAAGCTCAACAAAGAGGATAAGTTAGATGAATAGAGAAATTTACTTGGATAACAGTGCTACAACGAAGCCTTATGACGAAGTTGTCCAATGTATGTCTGATATAAGTAAAAATCATTATGGAAATCCATCATCGCTTCATACTAAAGGTATTGAAGCGGAAAATTTAATAAAAAAAAGCAGAACGAGCATAGCAAATGTATTAAAAGTAGATGTAAAAGATATATGTTTTACATCAGGTGGTACAGAGTCAAATAATATGGCTATTTTAGGATTTTTGAAAGCTAATCCAAGAGCAGGAAAGCACATTGTAACCAGTGTTGTTGAACATCCTTCTGTTATGGAGGTTTTTAAATTTTTAGCAACTGAAGGATACAGAGTTGACTTTATTCCGGTTAATCCCGATGGCGTAATAAAGCTGGATGTCCTAGAGAGTGTATTGGGTACTGATACTGCATTGCTGAGTTTTATTCATACAAATAATGAAACCGGAACAATGCAACCTATTTCTGAAATTAATAAACTTCGTAAAGAACTATCTCCGAATGCTGTTTTACATGTGGATGCAGTTCAAGCTTTTGGTAAAACGCTAATCCATCCAATCAGCAGTAATATAGACTTGTTATCATTTAGTTCTCACAAAATCCATGGCCCAAAAGGTGTCGGTGGATTGTATATTCGAAAAGGTTTAAGGGTAAAGCCTGTTTTGTTTGGTGGTGGGCAGGAGTCTGCACTTCGTTCCGGAACAGAGAATGTTCCTGGAATTTGTGGTTTTGGAATGGCTGTAGATAAGATTCATTCTGACATAGACAAAAATTTTGAGATAGTAAATGTGTTAAGAGAGAATTTTCTCAGTAAGATAAGAGAATCATTTAATGATGCATTAGTTAATTCACCGGAGCACGCTTTACCTTATATTATAAATGTTTCGTTTCCAAATTTAAAATCTGAGGTATTACTGCATCATTTGGAACAAAAAAATATATTTGTATCAACAGGTTCGGCGTGTTCTTCAAGAAAGACACATCACAGTCATGTATTGAAGGCCATGGGTGTAAGTCCGAAATATATAGATGGTGCAATTCGATTCAGTTTATCTGCATTAAACACGATAGATGATATAAATGAAACAATTGATGCACTAAAAGAAATAATCCCAATAATAAGCATTAAACGCGGAGGTAAAAAATGAAAGAAATTATTTTGGTCCGATATGGTGAAATAATATTAAAAGGTCTAAACAGACCGGTTTTTGAGGATAAACTCATCAGTAATATAAAAAGTGCAATATATAAATTCGGTAAGGCTAAGGTTTCAAAATCACAAGGCAGAATATATGTTGAACCTGAAGATGAAAATTATGATTTTGACCAGGTACTGCAAAAGATAACCAATATATTTGGGGTTGTTTCAGTGAGTCCTGTTTGGAAAATTGATACTGATTATGAGCAGATTAAAAATTATTCATTAAAAATGGCACAAGATCTTGTAAATCAATACGGATATAAGACCTTTAAAGTTGAAACCAAAAGAGGAAACAAAAAGTTCCCTATGCAGTCCCCTGAAGTAAGCGCTGATGTGGGCGGACATATTTGGGAGAATATACCTGGCTTAACTGTAGATGTGAAAAATCCGGATTTTATTATATTTTTAGAAATAAGAGAAAGCTCTTATGTTTACTCCCAAATCATAAAGGCACATGGCGGTATGCCGATTGGTTCAAATGGTAAAGCACTACTTCTTTTATCAGGTGGTATTGACAGTCCAGTTGCAGGATGGATGATGGCTAAAAGGGGAGTGGAGATAGAGGCAATACACTTTTATAGCTATCCATATACCAGTGAGAGAGCAAAGCAAAAGGTTATAGACCTTGCACAGATTATGTCCAGATATTGCGGTAAAATCCATTTGCATATAGTACCCTTTACTGATATTCAATTAGCAATTAATGAAAATTGTCCTGAAGATCAGCTTACAATAATTATGAGAAGGATAATGATGAAAATTTCCGAAAGCATTGCAAGAAAGGTAGATGCAATGGCTCTTATCACAGGCGAGAGTCTGGGTCAAGTTGCCAGCCAAACGATGCATGCTTTAAATTGTACCGATGCTGCAGCCAACATGCCTGTTTTTAGACCTTTAATTGGTATGGATAAAGTGGAGGTTGTCGATATAGCCAGGAAGATTGATACATTTGATACTTCAATATTACCTTATGAAGACTGTTGTACAGTTTTTGTTGCAAAGCATCCTCAGACAAAGCCAAAATTGGAAAAAATACTAAAATCAGAAGCTGTTTTTGACTTTGAGCCACTAATTATGACAGCAATTGAAAATACTGAAGTTCTGGTTATTAAGCCATAGTTTGCACAGACTCTTAAACCTTGTTACTCAAATAGTAACAAGGTTTTTGTATATTCCGTTATTTAAAATAATAAAGATATTACAGGATCTTATTAGAAGTCAAGGAATTTATGTTTCTAAATAAAAAGACAGTTATTTTTATATTTACTATAGTAATATTTTCATTTATTGCATTTATATCTATAAATACTTTTAATAAGCTTTCTTGCAACTATTTCTATAAAGGAATATTTATTGATGGAGTTTACGTTTCGGGTTTAACCAAAGAACAGGCCATGGAGCGGTTACAATCCGAAAGAAGTAGAATCCATTATGATCAGAATATTATCTTAAAATATAATAATAAAATTTGGATACTTCCACTAAAAAATTTAAATTATCAATTCGATTTAGAGACTACAATAAACAATGCATATAAAATCGGACGAGAGGGGTCATGGTTAAATCGTCTAAAAACAATCAAAAGCATAGAAAAAACGCCCATAAATCTAATTTTATCCGTAAATTATAATAATGAAAAGCTTACAAGTATGCTGCTAAAAATAAAAAAAGAAATTGATTTTTTAGCTAAATCCTCCACATATAATTATAATTATGGTAGAATAATGTATACAAGTGATATAGAGGGTCGCAATTTCGACATTGAAGAGAATAGAAGGTTAATTGCTTCACATTTGATGAATAGAAATTACTGTGAAATTACTTTAATAGTTAGTCCTGTTAGACCGGCAATTACACTTGAAGATGTTAAATATATAAAGGATGTTTTAGCTTCATTTACGACTACTTTTAATAAGAATAATTACAACAGGTCTCATAATATTGAATTGGCCTGCAAAAAAATAAATAATTACTTATTAAAGCCAGGAGAAGAATTCTCAATGAATTCCGTACTTGGGCCTAGAACATCTCAAAATGGATATATGGAAGCTCCTATTATTTTAAAAAGTTCAATGGTACAAGGAACTGGAGGTGGAGTATGCCAGGTTGCTTCGACATTATACAATTCAGTATTAATGTCAGTGTTACAGGTTACATCAAGAGTAAATCACTCAATTCCTCCGGCATATGTACCACCAAGCCAGGACGCAACCATTGCTGAAGGGTACATTGATTTTAGATTTAAAAATAATAGGGACTATACTATTTGTATCGCTGCTGATGTTCGGGATAATACAGTTAATATAAAAATAATAGGAAGAAAAAGAGATGATGATCCTTATGTTGTATTGAAACCAGTTATTGTTGCAGAATATGACCCGCCTGAACCTAAATATGTAGTTGATAATAGCCTGCCGGATAACCAGCAGGTTGTAGTAAAAAAAGGCAAAAAGGGTATGAAAGTAATATTATATAGAGAGATATATAACAAAGAGGGCAGCCTAATAAATAGTGAAATTATTAGTGAAGATATATATAAGCCCATAAGAGGAGAAATTGCTATAAATAAAAAAACATATGAATTATTTAAAAACTAGGGGTATCAAAGATGAATGATTTGTTATACAACAAAAAAATAATGTGACCTGTCTGTAATAGAGAAATTGAGGTAACAAAAGTCAAAACAAAGGCTTGTAAGGTAAAATCACAGGATACAGACATGTGTGTTCATTATGAAAACATTAATGTGCTTTTTTATGATGTATGGGTTTGCGAAAGTTGCGGGTATGCAGCATTGCAGGATAAATTTGAAGGTTTATTTACCAGAGATATAAAGGCTATAAAAGAAAAGATCAGCAGTCATTGGACAAAGAGAAGCTTTGTCGGCGAACGTGATGTTGATAAGGCTTTAGAAGCATTTAAGCTTGCGTTGCTTAATTTAAATGTACGAAATGCAAAAAGCAGTGAATTAGCTAAGGTTTGTTTAAGAATTGCGTGGTTATACAGGTTTAAGGGGGATAATTCCAAAGAAATGGAATTCCTTAACTTTGCATTAAATTCATATAATGATGCTTATCAGAAAGAGAGATTTCCGTTGGACAAGCTCGATGAATTTACTTGTATGTACATAATAGCTGAATTGTTTAGAAGGGTTGGCAAACTTGACGATGCAGTAATATGGTTCAGTCGGTTGGTTGCATCCCCCGATGCTAGAAGAAACCCAAAATTGATTGATATGGCTCGTGACCAGTATCAATTAACAAAAGACCAACTGGCAGAAGTGAATAATTAATAAGGTGAGGCCAAATAATGAAGTCAGGAAAAGTACCTAATGATGTTTTAAATAGAATTGTTCTTAGTAAAATTAATGCATTTAGAGAAGATGTCATTCTTCGTCCAGGAGTTGGTGAGGACTGCGCTGCAATTGATTTTGGCAAATATGTATGTGTCCTTTCTACCGATCCTATTACAGGAGCGGATAGTGAAGTTGGACGATTAGCTGTTAACATTTCATGTAATGATATTGCTTCCAGTGGTGTTGAGCCGTTAGGAATAATGGTTACTATTCTTTGTCCGGTTGGAACCACGGAATCAGAGCTTGAAAATATCATGGACCAAATCTGCCAAACCGCAGGTGCTCTTAATGTTGAGATTATTGGCGGACATACGGAAATTACACCAGCCGTTAACCGAATTGTTATTTCTACAACTTGTATAGGCAAAGCTATTAAGGATATGGTTGTTTCATCTCATGGAGCTAGCCCGGGAGATAGTGTAATTATTACTAAGAGTGTTGGCCTTGAAGGTATCGCTATTATTGCTAATGATTATGAAGAAAAAATTTCAGGACTATTAAATGTCGAAGAAGTGCAAACAGCCAAAGGCTTTATAAATTTTATTAGTGTGGTAAAAGAAGGCGTTTTAGCCGGTAAATTCGGTGCTACATCAATGCATGATATTACAGAGGGTGGAGTATTAGGGGCAGCATGGGAAATCGCTGAAGCATCAGGGGCTGGTATAATTATTAATAAAGACCTTATCCCTGTTGAACCAATAACTGATAAGATATGCAAAGCATTGGGTCTTGACGTATTAAAACTCATATCAAGCGGTTGCATGCTTATTACATGCAAAGATGGGGAAGGCCTCGTTAACCTTTTGGAGAGCAATAATATTAAGGCAGCTATTATTGGGAAGATCTCTTCAGAAAGTAGTGAAAGGTTACTGATAAGTGATTTCGACGGTTCTGTTACAAATATTGAATCGCCTGGTCCTGATGAGCTTTACAAAGTTATCCAGAGTAATGCATAAATATTTATAATTTGCATATTTAATTGACATATAAGTAACAAGTTTATTATAATTTTATTAACATAATATAAAATAATGTCGAACAATGGATTTTGACATAGAGTGGAGGAATAAAGTGTATAACATTGAAACAATTAAAAAAATGGATCCTGAGGTAGCTAATGCTATTGAGCAGGAAGTTAATAGACAAAGAAATAAAATCGAGCTTATTGCTTCTGAGAACTTTGTCAGTGATGCTGTAATGGAGGCTCTGGGAACTCCTTTAACAAATAAATATGCTGAAGGTTATCCTGGGAAAAGGTATTATGGTGGCTGTGAATTTGTTGATGTTGTAGAACAACTGGCAATTGACAGAGCGAAACAAATTTTTGGTGCTGATCACGCGAATGTTCAGCCTCATTCAGGAGCTCAAGCAAATACAGCAGTTTACTTTGCATTCTTGAATCCCGGGGATACTATATTAGGGATGAACCTTGCACATGGCGGACATCTTACTCATGGAAGTCCTGTAAATGTATCAGGTAAATATTATACGGTCGTTCCGTATGGTGTTCGAGAGGATAATTGTTATATCGATTATGATGAGCTTAGGCAGATTGCTAAGGCAAACTCACCTAAAATAATTGTTGCAGGAGCCAGTGCTTATCCAAGGATACTTGACTTTAAGGCTTTCAGGGAAATTGCAGATGAGGTTGGAGCTATATTTATGGTTGATATGGCACATATTGCAGGTCTTGTCGCAGCCGGCGTTCACCCGAGCCCGGTACCATATGCAGATATAGTAACTACCACTACTCATAAAACCTTAAGAGGACCAAGAGGCGGTATGATACTTTGCAAACAAGAATATGCAAAGAAAATCGACAGTGCTGTATTCCCGGGAACACAAGGTGGCCCATTAATGCATACTATAGCTGCAAAGGCTGTTAGCTTCAAAGAAGTACTATCAGATGAATTTAAGGTTTATCAGCAGAACATTGTTAAAAATGCTAAAGCCTTGGCACAATCACTGATGAATAAAGGATTTAAACTTGTTTCAGATGGTACAGACAACCATTTAATGCTTATTAACCTCACTAACATGAATATTACCGGTAAAGAAGCACAATTAAGGCTTGATGAAGTTTGTATCACCTGTAATAAAAATGGTATTCCTTTTGATACTCAAAGTCCGTTTATAACAAGCGGTATAAGATTAGGAACTCCTGCTGTTACTACAAGAGGCATGAATGAAGAAGACATGAAAGAAATAGCAGACCTTATTTACTTAACAATTACTGATTTTGAAAAATCACAGAACGCCATTCGCAACAGGGTAGATGCTCTTTGCGGCAAATATCCACTGTATAAATAATCAATAAAATAAAAGAGGACTTGTAAATTATTAAACTAATGTGCAAGTCCTTAGATTTTTTAACCAAATATTACTCCACAAAGTTGTCCCCCTAAAAATAAATCAAAATACAAATATATTATACTATTTAAATCTAATAAAAAGAAGAATTATTTAACCCCAAAATCCGACAATGGGTTTTTACTTACAGCTTCTTTAAGCTGCTCTTGATCCAAATGAGTATAAATCTCAGTTGTAGCTATGCTCTCATGGCCTAATAATGCTTGGAGTGCCCTGATATCAACGTTTCCATACTTATACATCAATGTTGCTGCGGTATGCCTAAGCTTATGCGTCGAATATCTCTGAGGATCTAAACCAGCCTCTTTTATATATTTTTTAACAATTTTTTGAACCGATTCTTTGCTGATACGCTGCTTTCTGGAGCTTAAAAATAGAGCGTTTTTATCCTTTACACCATTGACAGGGCGAACCTTCATATACTCATTAATTGCTTGTATACAAGCATGATTTAATGGAATACTGCGCTCTTTATCTCCTTTACCAATTACGGTTAAATTGTCATTTTTAATATTATTCAAATTAATACCAACAAGCTCAGATAAACGGATCCCACAGTTTAGAAAAATCGTAATTATAGCAAAGTCACGGGTAGAATTCTCATTATTAACCGAATTTACTGAAGTTAATAATTTTTTACTCTCTTCAACATTCAAATACCTTGGTAATCGTTTCAAAATCTTTGGAGATTCCAATTCACTAGTCGGATTAAAATTAATTAATTTTGCTTTATTAGCTAAATAATTAAAGAAGGACTTCAAACTGGCAACTTTACGGGCCCGTGCATGAGATGTGTTATCACGGTTGTTGCTGACAAAAGACATAAAGGAGTACAAATCACTTAAAGTAACGGTCTGTAAAAGCGCGATATCAACATCAGAAATATCGATTGTATCAAATTCATTTTTTTTGTCTACAATGTTTCTATGAACTTTTAAAAAACGAAAGAAAATCCTTAAATCATAAAAATACACTTGGACAGTATTTATAGATTTTCCTTTTATAGTTTGAAGATAGTTTAAAAAATCTCTTAAGATTACAGGCATTTCATAATCCGATATATTTTTCATATGTAAGCTCCATTTTAACATAATATATATCTATAATAACACTAATTACGATAGTTTCTCAATAAAGAATAATATTCTGATAATTTATAATTCTAGATAACAGATAAATAATTGATAATATGGTAATAACTTTATATTTATTAGAAATAATACTATTTATGGAGGTAATATAAATGAGTAGGCTTAAAATTTTAAAAATGATTATAGTATTAGCGATTGGAGCATTATTAACGATTTCTCTAATAGCTTGCGGAAAAAACATTAAAAGCAGTGAATCAAGTGACTCAGAAAGCAGTTCATCGAGTAGTTCAAAAAATAGTTCTAAAAGCAGTTCTAAAAGTAGTTCAAATAGTAGTTCAGAAAGTAAATTAAGTGGTAATATAATTATTGATGGATCAAGTACAGTTTATCCATTAACTTCAAAAATAGCAGAAGAATTTAAATCTGAAGAGCCGGGTGTTAAAGTTTCTGTTGCAATGTCAGGAACAGGTGGTGGAATGAAGAAGTTTGTCGCTGGTGAGATTGATATATGCGATGCATCAAGACAAATTAAGCAAGAAGAAATTGATAAAGCTAAAGAAAAAGGTATAGATTATATTGAAGTAGAAATTGCTTACGACGGAATAATAGTAGCTGTTAATAAAGATAATGATTGGGCAGATTCTATAACAGTAGAAGAACTTAATAAAATTTGGTCAAAAGATAGTAAAATTAAAACGTGGAAAGAAGTTAACCCAAAATGGCCAAGTGAACCTCTTAAATTGTTTGGACCCGGAAAAGATTCGGGTACATTTGAATTTTTTACTGATAAAATAAATAAGAAAGCCTCAGAAGCCAGAAAAGATTATACGCCAAGTGAAGATGACAACGCTTTAGTACAGGGTGTCGCAAGTGATAAAAATGCTTTAGGTTATTTTGGGTTTGCATACTATTTTGAAAACAAAGATAAGCTAATGGCTCTTAAAATTGATGCTGGAAAAGGTCCGGTAGAACCATCTTTTGATACAATATTAGATAAATTATATAATCCTTTAACAAGACCTTTATTTATATATATTAACAAAACAATGCTCGAACAACCACAGGTTAAGAAATTTGTAAATTTCTATTTAGAAAAGGCGGAAACTATTTCTAAAGATATTGGATATGTTCCGTTAGAGAGTTATGATGTAGAAAAAGGAAAAATAAAATAAAATGAATTTAAATCTGGAAAACCTTCATGCGATAAAAATAGCGGGAGGTTTTTTAGTATATAAGAATGTTTTGAAAATTTTTGAACATATTTTTATTATTTTCCTCCATCCAATTACACGAAATTTTTATTTCGTGTAATTGGAT
>CAYQCA010000010.1:0-13374 GCA_964415835.1 uncultured Clostridium sp.
CGCAAATTCTTTGCTATAATCAGACATTTTGACAGTAATAACTTTATCCGGTTTGAATAAAAGATGTGTATTCGGTAGCTCTCCATTTATTGATACCGGAAGAAATGATTCCTCATACACAATATTCGAAGACCAAAAAGGTCTCATTATTTCTTCTAGCCTTAAATACATCAAAACCTCCTTCTAGTGCTTTCTGTAGGTTTGTAAATATTATAATTTGTTATTCACTAAAGAACATTATATAGTTAAAAGAGATTTTAAAGAATAAAAAATATAAACCCTATTTAGTACAAAATAAACTTTTTAGCGAAGAAAAATAACGGTTTATACAAGCTCCAGTTTTTGAAGCACCTCCGTAAGCTTTGTAATATCAATAGGTTTCGCTGCGTACGCGTCACAGCCTATCTCAAAAGCATTTTGTACAAACTGCGTCTCTGCTAATGCTGTAGTCATTATAACCTTTGATCTCTTTTCGGGAAGTATCCCCTTTTGGGTTTCCAGATCTCTTATAGCCTTTAGAACCTTTACACCATCTACCTTTGGCATCATTATATCAAGGCATACAAGGTCATATGGCTTATTTTCCTTTATTGACATTAAAAATGCATCGAGAGCCTCCAACCCATCCACTACCAGATCACATTCCCCATACCTGGAAAGAAACTTAAATAGGAATTTTCTACTTACTAAATCGTCCTCGGCTATCAGTATTCTCATAACTCACATCTCCTCTTGTTAAATGATAGTTTCTATACATGATTTAAATTCACACTTCATTTTTTCAATATATTTTGTAGCATCGTCCAAATTCCCTCGTCTTGCTGCCAGTTCTACTTTAAATGCAGCATCCTTTATTTTATTGGCATCTATCTTATTTGAAAGAACTTTTATCTCATGAGCTCTTTTCTCCAGAACTATAAAATCGAAATTTTCGTTTGCTGATTCAATTTCCTTGATATATTCTGCAATTTCACTAAGTACCGGAAGAATCTGTTTATTGGGCTGATAAAATCCGTTATTAATAAAAGTAATTTCTCCATTATCTCCGATTTCAACTTTATCCGGTATAGAACTTTTCTCTTTATTTTTATCCCTGGTCATTACCTCAATTGTATAAAAAAGGTCATCCATCTGAACAGGCTTTGAAACATATCCATCCATGCCTAGAGAAAGGAACCTCTCTTTATCTCCATTAAGAGCATACGCTGTAAGTGCAATGATTGGTGTGTGGCTTTTCAGGCCTTCTTTTTCCCTTATTCTCTTTGTTGCCTCAATACCATCCATTTCCGGCATCTGAATATCCATTAAAACTATATCATATTTTTTCTGTTCGAAATGCACCAGTGCTTCTATGCCATTGCAGGCCAGTTCCACATTATGTCCCTTTTCTTTAAGCATTTTCATTAAAACTTTTTGATTCAGGCGGTCATCTTCTACCATTAGAATATTAAGTGGTTTAGTTGTCTTGTCTATTAATAGTAATTGTAATCTCTCACGTATAGGGTTTTCAGTGACATTGCTTCCAATTTGGAATTTTAAATTAAAATAAAATTTACTACCCTTTCCTTTTTCACTCTCAACCCAAATCTCCCCTCCCATCATTTCTACAAGTTGCTTTGATATCACCAGACCAAGACCCGTTCCGCAATATCTTTTCGTAAAGGAACCGTCTATCTGGCTAAAACTCTTGAAAAGAAGTCCTATATCCTCATTAGCAATGCCAATTCCGGTATCAGAAACAATAAACAATATTTCTACGATATCTTTGGCGTCCTTTATATTTTTTACCGTTAATGTAACATCGCCACTATCTGTAAATTTGATTGCATTGCTTATAAGGTTATTCAAAATCTGTCGGAGCCTATTTGGGTCACCTGCTATAAACTGAGGTATCGTTGAGGAAAATGTATAATTCAACTCTAACCTTTTTTCAACCGCTCTGGGGGAATGGGTTTTTATTAATTCTTCAATTAATTCTTTTATATTAAAATTAACATTTTGAATAATCATTTTGCCTGCTTCCATTTTAGAGAAATCCAGAACATCATTAATAATGCTTAACAATGAGTTTGCACAGGCTTTTGCAGTAATTAAATTGTCCTTTTGCTCATCATCCAGTTTAGTGTTTAAAGTAAGATCAATCATACCAACTATGCCGTTAATCGGAGTACGGATTTCATGGCTCATATTTGCTAAAAACTCACTCTTGGCTTTATTAGCACTCTCCGCAATTGCATAGCTTTCAAGAATCTTATCTTCCACCTGTTTGCGTTCTGTAATATCCATAAGTGTAACAACCACATTTCTCTTTCCATTTGCAATAATTGGAGTTACACTAGAGCCAAACCATAATTCTTTCTTCTTCCCGTCATTTATTACTACCTTTTTAAACGAAAAAGTATTTGTAACTTTTCCTTCTTCAAACGCTGAATTTATTGCTCTTCTTATTTTACACAACTCGCAATCTGGTGCAGAGCCGCAACCTTCTTCACTTTCAAGGCTGCCAATACAATTAAAACCATATCCGAATGCTTTTCCAACAACCTCTTCTCTTTTTTTATCTGTCAAAAGTAATGCAACATCGTTAATATGGCTTATAGAATCAATTTTCTCAAACGTTATCATGCCAACAGGAGTAGAATTAAATATTGCCTTAAAGTTGTTTTCTTCATCCAGATGCTCTATCTCAAGGGTTTTTAACTTTGTAATATCCCGAAATACTATTACAACACCATTTATATCTCCATTTGAAGCTCTGATTGGTGAGCAGCTGGCCGAAATATATTTTTTACTCCCATCACGTGTTAAAATTATACTATTATTTTCAAGCCCTATAACTTCGTCTTTCTCAAGTACTTTTTCAATTGGACTGTTCAGAGCTTCCATTGTCTTCATATTATATATGGCAAAAATCTTTTCAAAATCCTCTTCTTCAGCTTCATTCAGTTTCCACCCGACGATTTCTTCAGCAATATTGTTCATATATATTATTTTGCCGGCCAGGTCAGTAGATATAATTCCGTCACCAATACAGGACAGAGTAGCGGCTGCAAGCTCAAGCCTTTTTTCATCCAGTCTCTTTGTCTGCATGACTTTCGCTCCTTCAAGGATAAGTAGTAAAAAATTTAATATTTACGTTGCGATAGATAATTAAAAATTTCCTGAGGTATCCGGTCCAAAGACATCTGCTTTTCTACAGCTCCAATATTAAACGCTACCATTGGCATACCATATACAACACTTGAAGTCTCATCCTGCCCTATTGTATATGCTCCTCTTCTCCTCATTTTTAATAAACCCTTTGCACCATCACTTCCCATACCTGTTAAAATAACTCCTATAGCATTGCTCCCTGCGCTATCTGCAACAGAATCAAAAAGAATGTCTACCGATGGGCAGTGACCGCTTACCTTTTCACCTTTGAAGCACCTGACCAGATAGTTTCCGCCTTCCTTGACAACCTTCATTTGAAAGTCCCCAGGAGCAACCAGAACAGTCCCTGTTTTTATCATAGCTCCATCCTGTGCTTCTTTTACCTCAAGCAAACATGAGTTATTCAATCTTTCAGCATACATTTTTGTAAAAACCGGTGGCATATGCTGTACTATAACAATACCTGGCATATCTCTTGGAAATTCTTTTATTAATTGGTATATGGCTTCTGTGCCACCAGTGGAGGCCCCTATAGCTATGATCAAATCCTTGCCATTGTTACTTCCGGAGAATGCTCTAACCGGTGTATACTCTTTTTTATAGCCCCCGACTTTTGCTGTAGAAGCTATTTTAATCTTAACTATAAGTTCATTTATAAAGGAGCTTAACCCTCCCAACCTCTGAAAATCAGGCTTGGTCACAAAATCCACCGCACCGGCATTTAATGCATCGAAGACATTATCGCTGACCGCACTTACAACTACTACAGGAATTGGATATTGAGGCATGAGCTTTTTTAGGAATTCTATGCCGTTCATTTTAGGCATCTCAACATCAAGTGTAACAACGTCCGGTTGCAGTTCCAAGATTTTGTCTCTGGCGGCAAATGGATCAATTGCAGTACCTACAACTTCAATTCCGGGATCTTCAGCAATACCCCTTGCCAACGCCTCTCGGAATACAAGAGAATCATCTACGACCAGAACTTTGATTTTTTTTCTAAATATCATTTATACTGGCTCCTTTCTAAAAACCGCCGGCATTATGTATCTATATGCGGCGGCTTCTTTTGGAATGGATTCAGAATGTCCGATAAACAAATACCCTCCGGGTTCAGTAAGTTCATAAAATTTTCTTACAAGCTCTGTCTTCGTTTTCTGATCAAAATATATCATTACATTTCTACAAAAAATAGTATGAAACCTTTTTTTAAATGGAAAAACCTCATCCATTAAATTAAATACTCTAAATATTACTTCGTTCCGAATTTTATCATTAATTTTATAGTGTTCATCGTTTAATTTATTAAAATATTGTAGCTTCCAGATTGCAGGGATACTTCCAATACATTCACTTGAGTATATTGCGTGTTCTGCTGCTTCTAAAGCTCTGACTGAAATATCAGTTGCCAAAACCTTTGTATCCCAGAGGCTTTTTTGATCACCAAAATATTCCTTAAGGATCATAGCCAATGTATATGGTTCTTCACCAGTGGAACAACCGGCACTCCAGATTCTTAAATCTCTGGATTTCACATTTTGGGATAAATACGGCATTACTTTGTCTTTGAAATAGTTAAAGTGATCTGCTTCCCTCATAAAAAATGTATGATTGGTCGTCAGTTTATTAATAAGGATTGTTGCTTCTTTACCCGACTTATCTGCAAATACATATTGAAGGTATTCCGAGAAGCTATTAAAACCTTTTTCAATAATTGTGTTTGTTAACCGGCCTTCTATTAAGTTCTTTTTATGCGATAAATTTATTCCATAATTTGTATGAATATATTCTGTTAAAGCAATAAAATCTTTTTGTTCTATAAATAACATAAATTCACCTTAAAAATGGATTTTGGGCTATCAGTGCGTAGCACTGATAGCCTCAAATCACAATTATCTAATTTAGTACTTCCCGAATTCACTGTCGCTTAATGCTATTCTGGGCTTATTTACAGCTACTGTATCAAAATGAGATGTCTTCAGTGTGTTCCTTTGTGAATTGCTCTTATAACTCTCACTTTGGTAAGAATCTGACTGACTCCTTTTAACTGTTCTCTTTAGCTTAAATCTGCTTACCATATCTTTAAGAAGTTCTGACTGACTGGAAAGCTCTTCACTGGCAGCAGCACTTTCTTCAGCAGTTGCCGAATTTGTCTGAACTACCTGTGATACCTGTTCAATACCTTTATTTATCTGAGCTATGCCGGATGCCTGTTCATTAGATGCTGATGCAATCTCACCTACAAGATTAGCCGCCTTTTCTACTTCTACTACAATTTTGTTTAAAGCCTCTGCTGTTTCATTTGCAATCCTAGTCCCTTCCTGAACCTTATTTATAGAGCCTTCAATCAAAGTAGTAGTTTCCTTGGCAGCATTTGCACTCTTGGCTGCAAGATTTCTAACCTCCTCTGCAACTACTGCAAAGCCTTTACCGTGTTGTCCTGCCCTTGCAGCTTCTACTGCTGCATTTAATGCCAGAATGTTTGTCTGGAATGCAATGTCATCTATAACTTTAATTATTTTTGAAATGTTTGCTGAGGAAGTGTTTATTTCCACCATGGAATTAAGCATCCCCTTCATTTGGGTATTTCCCTGGTCAGCATTTGCTTTTGCATTCAACGCCAATTCATTTGCCTGGTTTGCGTTAACTGCATTTTGCTTGGTCTGAGCCGCTATCTCTGTTATTGAGGCAGAAAGCTCTTCAATTGAGCTGGCTTGTTCAGTTGAACCCTGGGAAAGTGCCTGACTTCCGTCAGAAACCTGTCTTGATCCGGCTGCAACCTGATCAGCTGCATTGTTTATATCAGATAGTACTTCGTTAAATGATTGTATAATGTTATTCAGCGAGTCTTTAATTTCAACAAAATCACCTCTGTAGTCTGCTGTAATTTCCAACTGTAGATTTCCAGCTGCCATTTCTGTTAACACACTCGATATTTCACTTACATAGCTGCGTATGGTATTTATAGTATCATTCGTTGTATCCTTTAGAACAGCATAAGCTCCTGAAAAATCACCTTGCACATTCACATGCAGATTCCCTTTTGACATCTCTATGAGAACCTCACGTACCTTCGAAACGGGCTCAACTATTGCATCAAGAGTCTTATTTACGCCGTCTATTATCTTACGGAAATCTCCACCATGCTTACCGGCATCGGCTCTGGTATTGACCTGACCTGCAACGGCCTCAGATACCAGCATATTCGCATCAGCTACAAGCTCATTTACTGCATCAATACAAGTATTTAAATTATTTTTTATTACGTTAAAATCTCCATTATAGTTATCTGTAATCTTTGGTGGTATATTTCCTTTACTGATTTTGTCAACATAATCTGCTGCTACTCTTAGTGGTTCAATTACCGCATCAAGTGTCTTATTTACACCCTCTACTATATCTTTGTATCCACCTTTAAACTTAGAAGCATCTCCACGTGTTTCAAGTCGACCTTCTACTGCTGCTTTTGCAAGTACTCCTGCTTCGGCTATCAAATCTTTCAGAGTATTTATTGTTATATTAAGTGCAGGTGTGATTTCATCCTTTTCATCCGTAGCTTTCAGAGTCAAACTTACATCTCCGTCAGCAATATTGTTAAATGTTCCTACAAGGTCCTTCTGAAGTTTATCTGCAAAGCCATCCATAGCACCTGCCATCTTGCCTATTTCATCTTTGGTATTGATATTAAGCCTTGTACCTAAATGTCCCAGACTCATTTCTGATATCATATGTAAAGCTCTCTTTAGCGGCTTGCTTACAATATTTGAAATAAAGAGGCCTATTCCAATAGCAAAAAGCATTGCTATTGCAATTAGTATAGCAAGAATAATCACCCATCTATTGGCATCTACAGTGATTTTATCTTCCATATCTTTTGCCTGACTAAGCTTAAGTTCAATAACTTTATCAATAGCGTCCTGTTCTGCTCTAGAAGCTATACCGGCAGTACCTTCTTCAGAAATTAACTGGTATGCCTCTTCATCCCTGTTTTGCTTCGCCAATTCCATTGCTTTATCAATCTCAGGTACATATGCAGCTCTTGAATCTTCAAAGACTTTGAAAGCTTCCTGCATTTCAGGGTTTTCTATAGTCTGCTTGAAGTTTTCAATCAGTCCGGCTATTTCAGCACGTCTTTCGGCAATTTTATCTGAATAAATTTTTATTTCGGCTGCATCATTAGCATTTATCATATCCCTTAAATTAACGCGTATCCTCTGAAAGGCTGTGGATATATGTGACATCTGTGAAATCGGAACAGTCATTTTTTCATAGAGTTCTGTGTCTGCTTCATTTACTGCTTTAATATTTATCACACCTATAACTCCTATTATTCCGGCTATAAGCGATACAAAGATAAAGCCTGAAATTAATTTAGCACTTATTTTTAAATTATAAAACCATTTCATAGCACTCTCTCCTTTACAATTTATTAATCTTATAATGCTTCATTTAAATTCTCCAAATCCTCTTCTGTAAGCAGCTTTTCACAATCTAGCAGCAGCTTTACATCGCTCCCCACTTTGCCTATCTTTTTTATGTACCTGTTATTAAAGCCTTTATTCATTTGTGGAGGCTCCACAATGTCCTCGTCAGGGATGGTAAGTACCTCCGACACACTATCAACAATGAGTCCTATTGAAATATCTTTTATATCGACTACTATTATGCACGTTCTGTCATTATACTCCTTTGGCTGCTTCTTAAACCGGAATCTTACATCTATCACGGGGATTATTTTGCCCCGTAGATTGATTATTCCCTTAACGTATTCCGGGAGCTCAGGTATTGCCGTAATTGCTTGAATACCGATAATTTCAGTGACATATCTTATTTCTATTCCATAGCATTCCTTTTCTATTGAAAAGGTTAAAAACCGGCCCTTCTGGGTATCTTCCTCCATTTCCAATATAGTTTGATTAATATCTGCCATTTTTGCATCCCTCCTTTTTTTGAATTTTGATATATGAAAAGTTTTATCTGTGATTGACATCAATTAAACTGAAAAGTCCTGCAATATCAAGAATCAAGCTTATACTACCATCTCCCCGGAGCGTACAACCGGCCAGTCCGCTGACTTTTTTAAATCTCCGGATGTACTCTGGTAATGCCTTAACTACTACCTGCTGTTGATCAATAAGCTCATCTGCAAATATGCACAAAGTTTTTCCTTCCTGCTCAATCATAATGATTATTCCATCCTGGAAGTTTGTAATCTCTGTTTTTACTTTGAATAATTCATGAAGCCTCAATATCGGGTAGCACAGACCTCTTACCATGATCATTTCGTTATTATCAGGATCGGTGATAATGTCTTTTTCATTTGGTTTAAATGATTCCCTTATTGCGATTGTAGGAAGCGTATAATTGGATGCCCCAACTTTTATATTCATACCATCTATAATTGCCAATGTAAGAGGAATCTTCAAAGTTATAGTGGTTCCTCCCTCCTGCACACTTTCTACAGAAACAGAACCCCCTACCGTCTCAATGTTTTTTGTGACAACATCCATACCAACACCACGTCCTGAGAACTCCGAGACACTATCTTTTGTTGAGAAACCGGGAAGAAATATAAGGTTAAAAATCTCTGTATCCGTCATATCTGATTCCATCTTATACAACAGTCCGTTCTCTCTTGCTTTTTTTAGAATCTTATCTTTATTCAAGCCCCTTCCATCATCTTTTACAATTACCAGTACATCACTTCCGGCATTTTTCGCCTCCAGCGTTATCGTTCCTTTAGGTGGCTTTCCTTTTGCCTGTCTCTCAGTCTGTGACTCTATTCCGTGATCAAGTGCGTTTCGTACCAGATGCATCAACGGGTCTGATATATGCTCTATAATATTCTTGTCTACCTCGGTTTCTTCCCCAATTATATCAAGCTCAACATCCTTATTGAGCTTTTTACACATATCTCTGACTATACGGTGCATTTTGTGAAACGTAGTAGACAAAGGAACCATACGGATAGACATTACTACATCCTGAAGCTCACCGGTTATTTTGCTTAGTTGTGCTGCTGCCTTCTGAAAATTATCAAGTTCCAGGCCTTTTAAATCAGGGTTTTGAATAACCATAGCTTCTGAAATAACCATTTCTCCGACTAAATCCATAAGTCTATCTAATTTTGCCACGCTGACACTTATAATGCTTTGCTGTGCACTTGTATTTTGAGGTTCTTTATCAAAATTTTCTTTTTCTTGCTTTTCCAAATCATAAATCTCAGGAACCTTTACAGGACTTTTCAGAGGGATAGTTTGTATTTCAGTTGTTTCAGCATTCCGGAACTGTTTCAGTTCATCCTCATTCTCTAGTTGAATCAATTCCAGATCTTTCAGAAATATTGTCTGCATAAAGAAATCGTAAATTGGTTCATATGACATGTTTGTTTTTATGTATACCTTAAAACCTTCGCTTCGTATAATCTCTACACTGTTATCATTGTCAATTATATCCTCAGGTAGATAATAAAACTCATTTGAAATGTCTTTAAGATTATGGATAACTGTATAAGCACGGATATTTTCCATTTCACAGCCATCTTCAAAAAATATAACAGCTTTAAATATATTTTTATATTGGGATACAGTTATTTTATCCTGTGATATATAATATTGCTGTTTTTCAGACTTTATCTGCTCCTCTTCCTCTTCGGACTGCGGGTCCTGATCCAGGTTACTCTTTTTTAGAATAGCAAGGAAATCTTTTATTTTGTTAATCAAGGATACTGCATTACCATCGGCATTCTCATTGTTCTTAATTTTTTCGACTTCTACTTTTATAAAGTCTACTCCATCCAGCACCAAGTCAGAAAGTGCTGAGCAGTCTATATTTTGTGGCTTTTCTTCCCTTAAAAAATAAAACAGATCTTCAATGGAATGGGCCAGTGTTGATATATTATTAAACATCATCATAGCAGATGAGCCTTTTATGGTATGCATTATACGGAAAATTTCATTAATCGCACCCTGTGTATAGCAACTGGTCTTTTCGCTGGCCAGAATAGATTCTTCCAACTGTTCAATCAGCTGTGAGGTTTCAAATATAAACATTTCAAGCATGGGCTCGTTTTTATAAAATTCTGACATTTTTGAACCTCCTTATTAAGATTTAAATATGAGAAGATATGAATAATCACAAAGAATATTAACTCCGTACTACTCCCAACACTTTATTTAGAGTTTGTACCACATGTTCTTCCTTAAAAGGTTTAACAATAAAAGCTTGTGCTCCATTTATAACAGATTCTCTTACCAAAGCCTCCTGTCCCATTGCTGAAACCATTACAACCTTGGCTTTAGGGTCAAATTTTATTATTTCTCTTAGAGCCTCAATCCCCGACATCTCAGCCATTGTAATATCCATTGTTACAATATCAGGCATAAGTTCCCTATATTTTTGATAGCCTATACGGCCGTTTTCCGCTTCTCCCACAACCTCAAAATCATTTTTCTCAAGTATTGTTCTTATAGCCATCCTCATAAATGCAGCATCATCAACAATAAGAACTCTTTTCATATTAACCCTCCCATTTATGCGCTAAACTCATATCGAAATAGCGATGAATTTTAGCTGTTCCTAAAGGCATTTAGAACCATTTCAACTGATGTCAGTGTCTGCTCCTTTAATCTAAAACTTTTACCTTTGATTCTCCATCTGAGACACGTCTCTCTTACAATCCCGGTTAATATTAGCGCTAAGCTCTCACTGGAAGCCTCACTTCGCAACTCTCCTGTTCTCTGTGCCTCCTCAATTATCTGTTTTAAAAAGTTAAACCGTTGATTCACTATATGAGTAACTTTTTCTACCAAATCAGGCTCATATCTAAAAACATCTATTAATTGAATTATTGCGGTTATCGCCGGGTAGCCTTCATAATATTCTGCGTATGCACAAATAAAATATAGAATTGCTTCAATTGAACCTATATTTTTATATCTGGTTGACTCAAAAATATCATCATCAAACTTGGAAAAACTATCAAGTACAGCTAAAAGCAAATCATTTTTACTTTTATAATGTCTAAAAAGTGTAGCTTCGGATACATGTTGTCGTTTTGCAATCTCCCTGGTGGACAAGCCTTGTATTCCAAGTTCATCTATTATTTCAATTGTAGTTATAATCAGTTGGTCCTTTCTGTGCAGTAAATTAATTCCCATATTTTACCTCTGTGCGTAGTAATCACTTACAACCATAATTATACATGGCAAAGTTTTCATTGTCAAATGCTGTTTAATTTTGTCGAAATGAAATTTATTTTGTCACATAGTATGCTTATTTAGATTTTAAATTATTAAGAAGGATGAACTATATTCCGAAACATATGTTAAGAAAATATTAAGAGTGGTATGAATATATTAGCTATTTAGGTATTTAAAAACAGTTTTCCGGCTTTTTATTCTTTATTTACAAATCAATATAGCAGAGGAGATCATTTTATGGGGAACGACTTTTCAAAAAAAGCAGGTCTGTCAATCAGAGCAAAATTAATACTTGTCACATCACTTTTATTAATTATTCCGGTTATAACACTTGGGATAATTAGCTATTATGTTGCAAAAACAGAACTTGAAGAAAGCGGTAAAATCCTCCTGAAAAACAGTGTTGAAATGACACTTTTGGTTATTGAAGAAAACCAGAAGCTTATCGACGAGGGTAAACTTACACTTGAGGAAGCCCAGGAGCATGTTCGTGAATATATGCTTGGAAAGAAGCAGTCTGACGGAAAACGCCCAATTAATAAAAATATAAAACTTGGAGCAAATGGTTATTTGTTGGCCTATACACAGGAAGGTGTAGAAGCAGCCCACCCGTCCCTTGAAGGTAAAAATGTCTGGGAGGTTACAGAGAAAAAAACCGGCTCACTCTTCGTACAAGAGCAAATACAAATAGGAAATAACGGAGGCGGATATCTCACCTACTATTGGAATCTTCCAAACTCAGAGGAAATCGCAGAGAAAATAACCTACCAGAAAACAGACCCTCACTGGAAATGGGTTGTTAGTGCTGGTACATATATGAGCGATTTTAATGCAGGTTCATCTAATATATTCAAAATAACACTGCTTATCCTGTTAATAGTTCTGGTTATTGGTTCAGCAGCAATAATGGCATTTGCCCACCATATTGCTACTCCAATAAAGAGAATAAGTAATGCTGTTGATGTGGTAGCATCCGGCGATTTAGGCAAGCATGATTTAAAAATAAAAAACAGAGATGAAATCGGAAGATTATATAATTCCTTTGAAAAAATGGTTCAAAGTGTTAATAGTTTAATCAGTTCCGTAAAAAATTCAGTTGGTACTGTGTATAATTCATCAGTAGTACTTGATAAAATTGTCGATGAGAATACTACCTCCATAAATCAGGTTGCCGTCTCGGTTGAGGAAATAGCAAAAAGTTCGACTGTGCAGGCGGAAGAGACACAAAACGGAGCTTACAGAGTTAAAAGTCTTGCTGAAAGGATAGAGCTTGTTACGGGATTATCTGTAAAAACCGATGCAACAGCAGCTACTACTATTGATTTAAGAAGTAAAGGGTTGAATGCTATAGAACAGGTGTCGGAGAAATCGGAGGATAACCGAAAAGCTGCTGAAAAGGCAAGCGATATAATAGCTGAAGTTGATAAAACTTCTATCGAAATTGGTTCTATAACAGAGGCTATTAGCCAGATATCAGAGCAAACCAATTTGCTTTCTTTGAATGCAGCAATTGAAGCTGCAAGGGCAGGAGAGCAAGGAAAAGGCTTTGCTGTAGTTGCAGAAGAGATCCGAAAACTGGCAAACCAATCAGCAGTGTCGGCTTCAAAGGTAAGAGAACTGATAAACGGTATTCAAGGTAAATCAAGATTAGCTGTAAAAGCTATGGAGGAAGGAAGAAATCTAGCAAATGAGCAGAATACTGCTGTACTTGAAGCAAAATCAATATTTGCCGAGATTTTAGCCGTCATAGATAATATGTCCACAGACGTTCAGGAAATAAAAAATCATAGCCTTCAAATGGAAAATGATAAGAATGAAATAGTAGGGATTCTTGAAACACTCTCTGCTTCAACAGAGCAGAATTCCGCAGCAACCCAGGAGGTTTCAGCAGCTACATCACAACAGCTGACCAGTATAGAGCAAATAGCTTCACATACTGATGAACTGAAAACTCTTGCAATTAAACTCAGAGAGGTTTCTGATATGTTTAAGGTATAGAACTCAGGAGTAGAAAAAGCAG
>CAYQCA010000010.1:13474-14966 GCA_964415835.1 uncultured Clostridium sp.
CTATGACTCCTATACTCCTGACTTCTACTAAGGAATGTGTTGTTGCAGCTTAACTAAAAACCAAGTTTATCATGTAATCTTGAAGTAGTTTACAGCATTATTGAAACATATATCCTGCACCATACTCCCCAGTAATTTCATATCTGCAGGGGCCTCACCGTTTTCTACCCAATCACCAATCAGGTTGCAAAGTATCCGTCTGAAATATTCGTGCCGTGTATAAGAAAGGAAGCTCCTTGAATCAGTCAGCATTCCTACGAATCTGCTTAGGAGCCCTAAATTTGCCAAAGCAGTCATCTGCTTTATCATTCCATCCCTTTGGTCATTAAACCACCAACCTGAACCAAACTGCAGTTTCCCTGGAATCTCACTACTTTGGAAACAGCCGATAATCGTGCCTAAGATTTCATTATCCCTTGGATTTAAACTGTACAAAACAGTCTTTGGCAGTTCATCAGTTTCATCCAGAGCATTCAACGTTTTTGCCAGACTTTCGGCAAAGGTATAATCTCCTATTGAATCAAAGCCAGTATCAGGACCAAGCAGCTTCATCATCCTTTTGGAATTATTCCTGATAGTTCCTATATGAAGTTGCATTGCCCATCCTCTTTTAGAATATTCCCTTCCTAAAAACAGAAGCAGCTGAGTCTTGTAACTCTGAACCTCCCGTTCCGCCAGAGTAAAACCAGTCATAGCTTTAACAAAGCTTTCCCTGGCTTCTTTTTCTGTTCCCTCACAGAAAACTATCGGGTCAAGTGCGTGGTCCGACAGTCTGCAGCCTTCATTGTGAAAAGCGTCCAACCTCAACACAAGAGCCTGTTTAAGGTCATCAAAGGATTTGATCTGTATACCTGCTGCAATTCCCAACTTGTGAATCCAACCCATAAAACCTTCTTTTTCAATGTTTATAGCCTTATCAGGTCTGAATGTCGGAAGAACCCTGACTTTAAAGGTATCATCTTCTGATATTGTTTTGTGATATTCCAGCGTATCTGTGGGGTCATCAGTAGTGCATATGACTTTCACATTTGAACGCTGTATAAGCCCTCTGGCACTGAATTTATCTTCTTTTAGCATCTCATTGCATTGATTCCATATTTCATCGGAAGTGTCAGGCGATAATAGCAAGTGTATTCCGAAATATCGTCTCAGCTCCAGATGTGTCCAGTGATATAGCGGATTGCCAATGCATTTGGGCATGGTTTCGGCCCATTTCATAAACTTTTCTTTATCCTGGGCATCTCCTGTTATATACTTCTCATCAATGCCATTGCTTCTCATTGCCCTCCACTTATAGTGGTCTCCGCCAAGCCATAATTCAGTGATATTCCTATATTTCTTGTTTTGGGCTATCTCCTTTGGATTAAGGTGACAGTGATAATCAAAAATAGGCATGCCTTTTGCATAGTCATGATAAAGCCTTTGCGCTGTTTTCGTGTTTAAAAGAAAATCCTCATCCATAAACGTTTTCATCATAATGCCTCCATTCAAA
>CAYQCA010000010.1:15066-38348 GCA_964415835.1 uncultured Clostridium sp.
AAAATTTCCTTACATTAGATTACAGAGTAACTCCATCTTTGAATATGGCTATTTCCCTATATCCGTTCACCTCATTTTTTGTCTGGATTTCACCCGAAGCAACCTTTAATACAAAGTCATAAAACTGCTGCTTAACCTCAGAGGTATCTTTATCAGCTAATAGCTGTCCTGCATCGAAATCAATCCAATTGGATTTTTTATTAAAGAGGTCAGAGTTTGAAGAAACCTTTATAGTTGGAACACTTGTGCCCAAAGGAGTTCCTCTTCCGGTGGTAAACAGTATCATATGTGCTCCAGACGCCATCAATGCTGTGGAAGCAACAATATCATTTCCCGGCCCTTCCAATAGATTTAAGCCAGGGTTTTTTACACCTTGCCCGTAAGCCAGAACATCAACCACCGGTCCGGTTCCGCCCTTTTGTGTACATCCTAAAGATTTCTCTTCAAGAGTGGATATACCTCCCTTTTTGTTGCCTGGTGATGGATTTTCATAAATCTCCTGTCCATATCTCATAAAATACTCTTTAAAGTTATTTATCAGATTTACAGTTTTATCAAAAACCTCTGAATTTGTACACCTGTTCATTAAAATCGTCTCCGCACCGAACATTTCGGGAACCTCCGTGAGAAGACTGGTTCCTCCCTGTGATACAAGAATATCCGAAAACGCACCCAGCAGCGGATTGGCGGTAATTCCAGAAAACGCATCAGATCCTCCACATTTCAGTCCTACTATCAGCTTTGATGCCGGTACTTTTTCTCTCTTAAAGGTCTCTGCATATTTAACCAGTTCGCCTATAAGCTTTAGGCCTTCCTCTATTTCATCTTCTACCTCCTGGGTTACCAGAAACTTAACTCTGTCTGGATTGTAGTCACCCAGAATCTTTTTAAACTCAGGTACATTATTGTTTTCACATCCCAGTCCCAAGACAAGAACTCCCGCTGCATTCGGATGTTTTACCATTCCCGCCAGTATTTTTTGAGTAGTCAGATGATCCTCTCCAAGTTGTGAGCAACCATAGGGATGTGTAAAAACAAAAATACCATCTGTTCTTCCGCCAAACCTTGTACTTGCTTCCTTTGCCAACATCTCTGCTGTCTTGTTTACACAGCCCACTGTGTTAATTATCCATATCTCATTCCTGATGCCTACATCGCCGTTTTTTCTGTAATACCCCATAAATTCTGCCGCAGTAGTCTTTTGCTCGTGGATTTCAACAGGATTGTAAGAGTAATTCAACAGTCCCTGTAGCTTTGTTTTTGCATTATGAGTATGTATATACTCTCCTGCACTTATAGGGCATATTGCCTGACCAATGGGGAATCCATACTTTATTATATCCTGACCTTGAGCTATATCATTTAAGGCTATTTTGTGTCCCTTATCGATATCTTCGCAAGCTGTAATTGTAAATCCCTCAAAAAGTATAACCTCACCGCTTTTTATATTTTCAAGAGCCACTGCAACATTGTCGTTTTCATTTATTCTTATAAGCCTGTTATTCTTGATCATGCTATAACCTCACTAATAGCGTCCGACATCCCACAACTAATGATACGATATAAATACTCAGATACTAAAGCTGCAAAACTGGGTATACTATTTAAGTCAGCTCCCCAAATTTCGGTCTTTGAAAGAACTTCTGAAACTAGTTTTTTTGTGCCTGCCTCGCTTCCGTCAAAGTTGCTCCAAAGTCCCGCAAACATTTGAAGCACCGGCATATCGTCGCAAATGTTATATTCATTTGTATTCCTTTTACCCATAAGTGCATTGTCTTTTATTTCAGTTCCCCTGTAGAATGCAATCAGCGCAGAGAGAGAAAATGTCAACACTTTAGGAATTTCACCTTTTCTGTTTATGTATTCAAGGATTGACGGAAGTACTCTGGTTTTGAATTTCGAGGTTGAGTTTAAAGCTATACTTAATAAATAATGTTTTATAAATGGGTTTGCAAACCTTTCACTTACTGCACCTGCAAAATCCAACAATTCGTTTTCCGGTAAGTCCAACGTAGGAATTATTTCTTCATATATACCCTTATTCATAAAAGCATGTACAATCTTGTCATCCATACAGTCCTTAACCGTGTCTTTCCCGTAAAGATATGCTGCCAACACAGTCATGGTATGAGCGCCATTGAGTATTCTAACCTTTCTGGTCCTGTATGGGGTCATATCCTCTGTCCAGATAACATTAAGCCCAGCTTTTGTAAAAGGTATTTCCTCTGAGAATCTCTTGTCCCCTTCTATAACCCACAAGTGAAATATTTCCGCCGTGTTTAAAAGGTTATCCTTATAGCCTAATTCATCTGTAATTTTCTGCACTTCATCTTTTGGATATCCGGTTACAATCCTGTCTACAAGCGTATTTAAGAAATAATTCGAATTTTGTAGCCAGTCTATAAACTCAACCTCCAGCCCCCATTCAGAAGCTAGCTGCAGAACAATTTTTTTAAGGTTATCGCCATTTCTGTCTATGAGCTCACAGGGTATTATTACAAAGCCCTTTAAAGGATCTCCACTAAAGGTTTTAAATCTTTTATAAAGCAGCACTGTCAGTTTACCCGGAAATGATGCCGGTGGCTTATCATCCAGTCTGTCATTCGGATTATATGCAATTCCGGCTTCGGTAGTATTTGATATAATAAATCTTAAATCAGGATTTTCAGCACACTCCAGATATTTGTCAAAATCTGAGTAAGGGTTTAAGCCTCTTGAAATAGAAGAGATAACACTCTTTTCCTCAACAGTCTTGCCGTTTTGCACTCCTCTCAGCAGCAGAGTATACAGCCCGTCCTGGCTGTTAAGCACATCTGCAAGACCCTGTGCAATGGGCTGTACTACTACTGCACGTCCATTAAATAGCCCCCTATCATTCATACTGTCCAGCATCCAATCCACAAAGCCTCTTAAAAAGTTACCCTCTCCGAACTGTAAAACCCTTTCCGGAAGTTCCTTTACCGGTCTAGACTTTAAATTCTCCGGAAAATTAAAACCACTTTTCATTAATTCTTTATTCAATTCCAACATATAACCCCTCTTTTCATTATTAATTAAATGCTCCATCACACTTTGTAAGCGCTTACAATTTTGAATAAAATTTTATGCCGGATGCATGTTTTGATCAGGCACTTTAAATAATCCATTAACCACTGTCTCTAACAACTAATTTGGGCTTCAATATTTTTTTAGCCTTAACTTTTTCGCCATCCATAACTTTGCTGAAAATATCCACCGCATATCTGCCCATATCTTCCATCATACTGTCAACTGAAGTAAGACTGGGGTCACTGCATAAGGCAAGCATTGAGTTATCGAAACCAATTACAGCTACCTGCTCCGGGACACTAATACCATGCTTTTTCAATGCTTTTATGGCACCAATAGCGGTCAAATCATCACCACAAACCACAGCATCAAAAGCAAAATGATTATCAATAAGCTTATTTATCCCGTCATATCCGCCATCCAAACCTTTATCTATATTAACAATCGAATATTCACTAATTTCAAGCTTATTCTTTTTCATTCCTTCTTTAAATCCCTGAGCCTTTAATCCAGAGCTGTAACTGCCCTTATCCCATAAATACACCGGTGCGCTTCGGCCATTACCTGCCACATAATCCACAACAGAACTTGTTCCGTATGCATCGTCACATAGAACAGAATAAATATTTTTTGCATCAATATGCCCATTTATCATTACTACAGGTATTTTTTCAGCAATTTCCGAGATATATTGATCAAGACTTTCATCCTTAAATACCGAACCTACAAGTATTATGCCATCCACCTTTTTCTTCATCAGTGAATCCATATATTTTACTTTTTCCTTCGAATCATTACCGGTATTACAGAGTATAACATTGTAGCCCATCTTGCTTAGCTCATGTTCAACTCTGTATGCGACATGGGCATAATAAACATCTCTAATATCAACTGTCATAACCCCTACGGTTCTTATAGAATTTACCACCAAGCCCCTGGCAATCTCATTGGGTGTATAGTTGTACTTTCTCAGTATTTCTTCCACCTTGTTTTTGGTTTTCTCACTAACAACATCCTTTCCATTGATAACTCTGGATATTGTTGCTATTGATACGCCCGCTTCCCTTGCAATATCGTAAATATTCATTAGTAAGAAATCCTTTCTTCATTGTAAGCGCTTACAGTTTATATTTATAGTATAATTTTGATTTCTTAATCTGTCAATGCAAATATTTCGATTTAAGTTTATTTTACTGTAGAAATACTTGAAACTTTGTTGTTTCAAGTATTTCAAACATTTATCTGTGCAATCCTTGTGCCGCACTTAGCCTTTTACAGACCCCATAACAAGACCTGTAACAAAATATTTTTGTAAAAAGGGGTAAACCATTAAGACTGGAACCATTGTTACAAAAACCTTAGCTGCGTTAAAAGTTTTTGAAGATACCTTGTTTAGTTCCATAATTTCTTCCGGTGTCAGCATGCTCATGTCACGAACTTCTACCACCAATGACTGTATATAGGTTTGCAGCGGAATCTTTGCTGACGTCTTCATATAAATAATACCGTCAAAGAATGCATTCCAGTGACCTACTATGGAAAAAAGTGTTACAGTTGCAAGGCACGGACCTGCAAGGGGAAGATAAATCTTAAACAAGGTCGACCAAGGATTTGCGCCATCGATCCGCGCCGCCTCATCCAATTCATCTGGAATTCCCTTGAAATAGTTCATCAGTATTATCACATTAAACACCGGAACTGCTCCAGGTAAAACCAGTGCCCAAATTGAATCCAGCAGGTGGAGATTTGCAACAAGCAAATAAGAAGGAATAAGCCCTCCATGGAACAACATAGTAAACACTAAAAACCACATGTATATATTTCTTTGTGGGAAAAATCGTTTGCTTTTAGAAAGCGGAAAAGCCATCAGTACTGTCATGGATATATTGATTATACCGCCCAAAAGCACTCTTTCCAACGAATTCCTCAAAGAAGTAAAAAACTGTCTATCCTCTAATATTGCTTGATAAGAAGAGGTTGTAAACCTCACCGGCCAGAAAGTTACCTGACCTGCCATAGCCGCTGCTGTATCCGAAAAAGAGACTGATACTGTATGCAAAATCGGCAATATACAGGAAATTGCCATAACAGCTAATACTAAATAGGCAACTATATCTATTATTTTTTCAGAAATATCTTTCGATTTTACCATTGTGCCTATCCTCTCTAAAATATTTTATAGCCTGCAAATTTATTGGCCATACAATATGAAATGGTTATTAGTAAAAAACTGACTATCGATTTCATAAAGCCCACTGCCGTACTTAGACTATACTGCATTTCTACAAGTCCCATGCGGTAAACATAGGTATCAATGATATCAGCAGTTTCATATACAAGAGGGTTATACATATTAAATATTTGGTCAAAACCAGCGTTCAGAATATTGCCCAGACTTAAGGTTGTCATTAATATAATTGTCGGAACAAGCGCTGGTAATGTTATATTCAAAAGTTGCTTAAATCGGGTTGCTCCATCAATGTCTGCGGCTTCATATAGGTTTGGATCTATTGATGTTAGTGCTGCTAAATAAATAATTGCACCATATCCAAAGTTTTTCCATACATCCGTCGATATGATGATGGTCCGGAACCAGGTGTTACTTCCCATAAACATGATAGGCTCAATTCCAAGAGCACTAAGAAACTGATTAAAAATACCATCTAATGAAAACATTGATATAAAAATATTCCCTATTATAACCCATGAAAGAAAATGAGGCATATATACGATGGTTTGTACCACCCTTTTATATAACTGGTTTTTTACCTCATTTAGCAATAGTGCAAAAATAACCGGTATAATAATACCTGCTATGATTTTTAAAACAGCAATAATAATAGTGTTACTTAAAACTGTCATGCTGTCAGGAATTTGAAACATATACTTATAATTATCCAGTCCAACCCACTTTGAGCCTAACATTCCCTTTGCGGGGACATAATTTTGAAATGCAATAACAATACCAAACAGTGGGACAATACTGAAGATTATCAGCAGGATAATCCCGGGTATCAACATAATATTATAGCTTACTGTTTCAAAATTAAATCCATTCTTTAGTAAAGTTTTTTTAGGTAATATAGCGAGATTCTCTGTATTTGTTTTTTGTGTTAACATAATCTGTCTCCCAATTGCTTCGTGTAGATATCTGTATGATGTAAGGACCTTAAAAACACCGGATATACGCGTCTTTTTATTAAAATTGAAGTTTCGGGTATATCCGGTATTTAAAGTTTACCTGACCGTTTTTATTTGGTTCTCTCTGCTTCAACCTCTGCTGTTATTTCAGTTCCACCCATTTTATACCATTGTTCCACAAAGTTATCGAATTCACTAATTGGCTTTTCTCCCATAATTATTTTAATAATCATTTCTGTTTCCAATTTCTTTAAATTGGCCCACTTTGTAGTCATTGTTTCAGTTGTAGAGTAGAATGTAACTGGCTGAACTACAGTATTCTTAGCCATCGCAGCCCTCATACCAAATTTTCTGACAAGTACATTATGCCATACGCCTATATCGCCTTTGTAATTATCTCTGTCCATGACGAAAGATTTATACATTGCCTGATTGTTAGGATACTTAAGAGCCTTTATGTCATTTTTCTCCAACGCTTGTGTAATATCATTAATATTTCTTTCCATAGCATCTACATAATCTATTTGCACATTAATAGGCATAGTAGTGTTAGCAAGTGCAGGTGCCTCTTTCATTCTCACTTCCCTGGCTGCTGCTCCGCTTTCTCCATGGCCACGGATAATATCCATCTGCGTATTGATTACCTTCATAATTGCCTCAGGATGTTCATATCCTTTTCTTACAACCATAATACTGTTTAGAGGATCACGTGAATAAATATGTAAATTGCCATCAGCATCTGTAGGTGCTGTTACTGCTGTCCATTCAGCATTTGGATTATTTTTAACAGATTCAGGGATTCCTGCTTGACTCCACCATGGTCCAAATAACATACCTGATCTGCCTGAACTGATTAATGCCTGCCTATCTTCACCCTTTTTAATGGCAAACTCTTTATCGATAATTCCTTCTTTATACATTTGTGCAAGCTTCTCCATAGCTGGCTTCATAGTATCGAGAGTGGAACCGTATACTGCCTTGCCGTCTTTTTCAATCCATTGCCCGGGATAAGAGTTAAACAGTGAAAATATGGTATATATACCCCAAATCTCATTGTATACCCCAACTACTTCTTCATGAATTGGCAGTCCTACTGGATTACCTGTTCCACCAGGGTCTTTCTCAATAAAAGTTTTAGCTACAGTATTAATCTCATCGAGAGTTTCAGGTACTTGCAAACCAAGCTTATCCAACCAATCCTGCCTAATCCATAAGATGCTATGCTGACCTGCAATTTGCGTACCGGGAAGACCCATCATTTTAGCATTAACCATAACCTCTTTAAATAAATCATCACCGTATTTGTCAAAAGAATCATAATTATCCTTTACAAAAGGTGAAGCACATTTATTGTAGGCTTCGGTCAAATCCTCAACTAAATCATTTTCTACAAGCTGTTTGAAGAGCTTCCTATCCTTCTTATCTATTACCAAAACATCAGGAATATCTTTTGAAGCAATTGAAAGGGCTACTTTTTGCGGATAATTGTTAATATCTGTTTCCCAAGCAATCTTAGCTTCTACGTTGACCTGTTCTTTTACATAACGAGTATTATGGTTATTTAGTAGACTGTCTCCATTTGCGTAATTTTCATTATTGGTAGTCTTGGATACTCCCTTTGTAAAGTAAACTGTTTCTTTATAGGGAGTATAAGCATCCCAAACCACATCTGAGTCACTTGCTGAAGAAGAAGCGGCCAAAGAAGAAGAAGCGGCACTTGACTCACTGTCCTTACTACTTTCATTTTCACTGCCACATGCTGCCATGGAAAACATCATTGAAGCAGATAACAACAACGCTAACATCCTTTTTTTCATTTTATCCTCATTTCCGGCCTGGGATAAATGGATTACCCCATCTTGAAAATGGGATTAACTCAATTTACTCCCGTGCCATTTATTTTTCAACCAAAAATAGTCTCCTAGGTAATGTCTTGTTGGAATTTTTTCAATTTCTTTCAGACTTCCCTCCGTGATTTAGTCATATTGTACAATAAGCTTGATGTAAGTATAAGATTTTTCCATATGTTTGTACAATATAAAATATTTCGCAAATATATCATTTTTTTTGAAACCTTAAGCAAAGCTATGCAGGTTGTTATTTTATCTGTGCTATAATTTAAATTACAAAAACAAAAATACACTTCCAGCTTAAATGAAACTATTGATAAATGATATATAGGAGGCATCTTTTTATGTATTCTATTCTTATTGTGGACGATGAAGCAATTGAACGCGATGGCATTGAATCATTAATTAAGCAATGGAATTTGCCCTTTAAAACACAAAAAGCCTGCAATGGTCAGGAGGCCTATTCCATTCTTCAGGAGCAGCATCAGGACATATTAGTTACCGATATTAAAATGCCTTTTATGGGTGGACTGGAGTTATGTGAATTAGCTAGAAACCTATACCCTGATATCATTTTGATTATTTTCAGTGCTTACAATGATTTTGAATTTGCAAAGCAAGCTATAAAAGTAAGAGTCGATGATTATATGCTAAAACCAATTATACTTGATGAATTTCATACCCTGCTTAATAAGATTATCCATGTACTGGATATGCGAGAGGAGAGAGATAAAAAAAGAAAAAGTTTATTGAATAAATACAGTAATGCATCTTTTTTTCAAAAGGAAAAGATCATAGACGATTTATTTATTCTTAATAATAATCAAACTTTGAACCCTTCATCAGAGAATAATGATAAGAACGACAAAAAAGTAATAGCTGATATCATAAATTTAATTGAGCAGAATTACAACAAGGATATAGGCTTAGAGTGGATTGCTCAAAAAATTTACTTATCTCCTGGCTATATTAGCAGTTTGTTTAAAAAAGAGACCGGAAAAAGTGTTGTTCAATATATAACCTTATGCCGAATGGAAAAAGCAAAAGCACTTCTTAAGAACAGCAATATTAAAATTACAGATATTTGCCAGGAGGTCGGCTATAATAATGAATCCTATTTTTGTCTGTTATTTCGTAAATATTATGGAATAACAGCAAATAAGATGAGAGAGGATAAATCCCTATAGGGGTGGATATATGAAGAAAATTATTAAAAAATTACATAATATGCGCTTTCAAAACAAATTGCTGCTTTCCTATCTGATAGTAGTTCTCATTCCTCTCTTGCTCTGGAGTTATTTTTCATATATACAGAATAAAAATTTTTTAATACAAAGAATGCAAGACAGTTATCAAAATATTTTTGAGAGCACTTTAGATAATTTGGATGGAAAAGTTCAAAAAGTGGAGACCTCAATAAACCTCCTTACTCACGACTTAGTCACGGGCGAAATAATTAATAATGATTATGCCAGCGTATATACAAAATATTATGATATACGTTACAAGTTGGACCCACTAATCAGCTCCATGCAAACAACTCATCCGGAAATCACTAATATTACCATATATACAGATGGTGACATCAAAAACTCAAGAAATACTTTTTACAATTTGGAAGCTGCAGACAATACCTTGTTGACACTTGTAAAGGACAGTATATCTCCAGAATGGATTTTAGACAACGACAAGCTTCTCGTTGCTCAAAAGGTGTTTAGTTTGGATAATATTCAAAATTCCGGCATTATAACCATGGAGATTGATAGTAAATTTATATTCGAAAAAAACGTACCTAGCAGCCTTGATAGCTATGGAATCCTCATTGCTGATCATCTTGGAAATACTCTATACTCAAATGAGAAATCCTCAAACCCTGTTTTTCCCGATATTATCTCTTATCAGTATCTAATTGATTTTTCCAAAAATAATGAAGACATAATCATGCTAAGCCAAAAAATACCTTCTGCAGACTGGACAATGTATATGTATATGGATATACATTCAATCCTTTCCGAACCTATGAGAAAGGCTTTTGAGTCAACTGTGTTAATTATTGGACTATCCTTTATCCTTATTTTACTTGTAATCATACTTTTTTCCAGAACCTTTGTTAAACGATTAGAAACATTAAAACTCTCTCTTTCTCAAGTGGTGAAAAACAGATTTAAGACAGATATATCTTCTGAATATAGTGATGAAATCGGAAGTATTACTAACAGTATAGGCGACATGGTTAAAGAAACCAACACTTTAATTAATGAGGTATATGAAAATAAAATTCACCTGCGGGAAGCAGAAATTAAAGCTCTGCAGTCACAAATTAACCCTCACTTTTTATACAACACTCTTTCCGCAATCAACTGGAAGGCTATAAATAGTGGTAATTATGACATTTCCTCAATTGTTACTTCGTTATCGAGCTTTTACAGGGCTACTTTAAATTTGGGTGATAAGGTTACAACCGTTAGAGACGAAATAATAAACACAAAAGCTTATATCAGCATTCAGCTTTCAATACATAACGACTCTTTTGATATATTTTATGATATTAGTTCCTCTATTTTAGATTATCAAATGCCCAATATAATACTGCAGCCTATTGTTGAAAATGCTATTGAGCATGGTATAAACCTAAAAAAGGATGGTCGCGGTATAATATATATAAACGCCTTCGATAGTGGAAATGATATTATTTTTGAAGTCATAGATAACGGGATAGGTATTGATGACGAAACAATCAATAACGTTCTTGTTAAAAACAAGAAAGGTTACGGAGTCAAGAATGTGAATGACAGGCTTAAGCTATTTTTCAGTGATGATTATGGTCTTACATTTATCAGGATGGATAACGGAGGTACTAAAGCAATTATTAAAATACCAAAATATGTTGAACTTTAGTTATCAAATAACGACTAAGCAAAAAAAGGCTGGAAAGGTTATTAATTGTAACCCTTCCGCCTTTTTATAATGGTTTTATTTATTATATAACTTGTAAATCATTACTGCAGTTTCAGCTCTTGTTGCATTGCCTTTTGGATTGATGTTTGTTCCGTCACCTGAAACTATTTCACTCCTAACAAAATCTGATACAACCTGTGCTGCATATCCCGCTATGTTTTCTGCATCTGCGAACTTGTCAAGGTCCTGTGAAGTCCCAGTTGAAAGTATCCTATCAGCAATTTTCATTGCCTTGCTTATGAGGACCATCATATCTTGTCTTGTAATTCTTTCTTCAGGGTTGAATTTGTTATTACCTACACCTGCTGCAATACCTAATGTCTTTGCTATTCCAACAGCTTCTGAATAGTATGCAGTGGATTTAACATCAGCAAAATTATCCTTTACATTAGCACTCAATCCTAAAGCTTTTATAAGCATGATTATGAAATCTGCTCTTGTTATATCTGCCGAAGGAGTAAACTTATCAGCAGCTGTACCGCTTATTACCCCCTTTGAGGCCATAACCTCTATTGCATTTTTTGCCCATACATAGTTATTTATATCTTCAAAGGTCTTACTTACATAAGCTGCTGCATACTTACTGAAATGAGTAATTGTAAATGTAACCATTCCTGTTTTGGCGTTATATTTACCTGTTGGTACGGCAACTATTCTACCTGCCCCGTCAATATACCAAACTACAATATGTTCAGGGTGTGCAAGCTCTGCCTTTGTTGGTGTATACGGCACCTGAACAATAACTGGAGCTTCAGGATTTTTCCATGCTATTACCTTGTCATCAATCTTTAGATTGATCTCTACAACGGGTCTGTGACCAATCTTATTCCTGGTTTCAACATCCAGCTTTGAAGTCTCGGCTTTTGCTATTACAAACTCAATGTTATTTGCTCCTGCTACTTCAGCTGCTTTCAACATATTGGTCGGAGCAATTATTATACCTAGCTCGGTCTTAAATTCGATCTTCTTAACAGTGCTTGTTGAAGCAATAGCGGAAGCAGGCAGCTTAAGAACATATGAACTTGCTCCGTCGATTTTAGGTATTTCTATAGTTGCAACATCAGAATTTAGAAATGCATTAACCAGTTCTTTTTCATTAACTTCTACTTTAGTTTTATCAACAGTATCTGATGGATCTTGTGGATCTTCAGGTTCCGGTGGTACTTCTTCAGTGTTAACAGTTATAGTACAGGTATTCGTGATATCAGTTCCTGCTACTTTTACAGTGATTGTTGCTGTTCCTGCTGCTATTGCAGTAACTTCTCCATTTACATCTACAGTTGCAACTGCTGTATTTGATGAAGTCCATTCCAAAGTTTTATTTGTTGTATTTGCAGGAAGCACTATTGCTGTAAGTGTAGTTGTTTTTCCGACTTCAATCGCTGCTGATGTAGTTGACAGACTTACACTTGTTGCTGCAACATCTTCTGATGCTACCAACTGTAATGGTTTAAACAATGCAGGGTCTTTTCTCGTTCCTATACCGGATCCCCATTCAAGCCAGCCGCGGCGGCCTGATCCGTCATTATCATTTGCCAGTATAGAGAATGAAAGTATTGTATCTGTATCTTTGATAGGGGGGATACAATCCCAGGAAAGTTTCAACAAATACAAGGTTTCCTTTGTTGCTTCATCTCTCTTTATACTCAAATCTGCACCTTCACTGATAAGTCCAGGTTCCGCTCCGTTCATTCCGGCCCAACGATAGAGCTGAGCTCCTGCCTGAGTGAGCGCCATACCAAGTTCATGAATCTGAATAGTTTCTCCTGGCAAACCAGTGGATACGGAGAACTGAATTGAATCTCCCTGCCATATTCCTGATCCGGATTCGGACTGGTACCTTACATCATCCTTAATTGAGACAGCCATGTAGAGATTGTCTTCATCCCAGTTCAGCCATAGTTTACCGCTCAAATCAGTTTCACCTGCGTAACCGCTGAGGTTTGAATAGTCTGCTTCAGTTGTTAAATCAACAGTAGGTTCTGTTGTAGGTGTCGACTTATCTGTGCCTATCTCAATAATCCCTTCATGAATCGGAACTAATAGTCCGGGATCCATGGTTCTAATCTTTCCTGAAGCCTGAAGGGTCTTTTCGTTAGCCAAAATTAGGGTAAGCTCATAATTGTAAATTGTATCTGCTGCCAACGTTGGCAGTTCTAAGTCACAGAATACTTCCGTTCTGCCAGGTACTGTGAGATTTGGCTCTACAGTTCCGGTCTGATTACCAACGGTCCAATTAATCCGTGAAAGAGTATTGGCATCTGATACAAGATTGTTAAGATACACCCTGACTTTGTGTGTACCATCCACGATTATATGCTGTGCATGGGCATTAAGCGGATCAATAATATTGACATCAGTAGTTAATATTGCAACCTGATCTTCACCTACAAACACTTCGGCTACAAGTGTTATGGTTTGCTCGGTTTCATAGCCTGGAAGTTCAATTGTTTCTGTGAACAGCTGTCCTGCTGGAGCGGTCAAAACATAGTCTGTACCCATGAGTCTGAAGGTTGCTGTTCTAGGAGTCTCAGAACCGCTATTGTCCAGCTTGAAGGTTACTTCAATAGGATCTCCCAGATAACCTTCTTTTGCTGACATGGAGAACATTCCACCTTTACTGATTGTTCCAACTTGACCTTCTACGTAGATTGGATAAGATGTCAGTGTATAAGTAATCCAATTATTTACTGGTGTATATACCTGCTTCCTACCCATGATATCAGTAATTGTTAGCGCTGTATTTGACTGGATAGAAACCTCTGTGGGCTCACTTGACCACAGTACGTTAATCGGAGCGTTATTTTTTGTAAATGAAATTTTACTTACGCCTTCCATAGTCTTGTCGGTTGCCACAAATTCGGCACCGGTCAGTTCCCTTGTCAAGGCTGCATAGGCTACGAAAGCGGGTTTCAATGCAAATTTACCCTTTGAATCATTCGCTGCTCTTACAAGACCAAAGTTATTTTCTGAGTAAGAAGCATTCACTCCATCATTCATCAGGTCATACCAGTACATTCCTTCAACACCTGCAGCCAGCATAAGTATGGTACTCTGTGCCAGATAAGCTGCCTGGGCTTCTTCTGATACTCCTGAAGCACCATTATGTGTAGGCCATCCCCATTCTGTTACCCAAATAGGTACCGACTCTCCATTATTGTATGTCTTGATTAAATTACGTAATCTTTCGATTTCGTTGTCAGTGCCATCAGGATTACCAGGCCAACGATATGGGTGAATAGATACTCCATCCATATAATCAAATACATCCTCTTGCTGGAATAAGGTTTCAAGCCATCCCCACGGAATACCTGCGGTACCTCCGGCAAGTATTGTTGTATCAGGATATACAGCTTTAACTTCAGGATAAAGGGCTTTCATCATTCCATAATAGGATTGAGGTGTTTTATCACCGCTGCTGTAAATATTAAACTCATTCCAAATTTCATTTACTCTTATCTGATCGTATTTTTCCAAAAGAGCCTTGGCGTAATTTGTATATCCTGCTAAGCCTTCTTCCGTTGTAGGAGCTGCTCCTGCGTCATAGTTGGAATTGACATAGTTAAATATAATCAACGGATCTATGCCTGCACCTTTCAATGCTTGCATATATGTTTCAAATTGCTCATTGAAGGTATAGGTGCCCTTTACCCGTTCAACCTGTGACCAGACCATTTCATCGCGAACATGCTTTATTCCAAGCTCAGAAATCAGCGGTATTAGTTCTACAGGCCATCTTGAAGAATGACCAAAGTGGCAGCCCACGCCGAATGGAGAATCTGTAACTTGCGTAAGATCCAATGCTTGACCCAGCACACCAAATATGGTTTCAGCTTCTCCTAAAACCTCTCCTGCTAATTTGCCGGTTATGCTTAATTCATAATAACCTATATCATATGCTTTGAGGGTAAGTACCTTGTCCACCCCGCTAAGGGTTGTGACACCTGAATCCACTACATTCCCCAAGAAGTCTGTTACGATCCATTCAGCTGTGTCTGCCTCAGTCACCAATGGGAAACTCGGTACATCTCCATTATGGTAAATGTTTGCAAGATTAGTCTGAACAATGACTATTGGATCAGGTTCAGGGAGTGGAGCATCGGCAGTAACGTAATCGATGTTTGTGACGGTTGGTAGCATATTGTTAACCATATCATCCCTATTAACAACAATGACAAGGGCCTTTAGTGGTCCGTCAAATATATTATTGTTATCTCCACCCCAAGACTCACTGTCTGCAACGCTGTCAAAGGCATCTGTTACCTTAATCTGCTGCCATTCCGACGTCGTTTGAACCGGTATCCGGCGGTGCTGAAATTTTTCGCCCTTGCTGTCAACCAATTGAATTCCAATACTCTTTAGGTTTGCGTTAGTAGATTGAAGCCAGAAGGACACTTTTTTCGCATCAGGCATAGGATCCAAGAAGGTTTTGGTGATGGATGCATATGAACCACCCGTTCCATTTACATAACCTGAGGAATCGAGAGAAATAGTACCCATCCAGCTTCCTTCATGGGCACTTATGGCTGATCCGGATGTTGGCATAGTCCTTGCGTAGCTTGCTACAGTGCCTGTACCACTCTGGTAAATAGTCCAGGTGTCAGTACTTGATTCAAAGTCGCTGATTAGATATCTGAAATCTTCAGGCACCGCTTCTGTAGCGCTGACAGTTATATCACAAGTAGCTGAAATAGCAGTTCCCGTTACTGTCGCCGCTACTGTTGCTGTTCCTGCTGCTATTGCAGAAACTTTTCCGTTTACATCTACAGTTGCAACTGCTGTATTTGATGAACTCCATTCCAAGGTTTTATTTGTTGTATTTACAGGAAGAACTGTTGCTGTGAGCGTAGTAGAATTTCCTACTTCTATTGCTGCTGAAGTAGTTGAGAGACTAACACTTTCTGCCGGAACATCGACCACTGGAACCGAAAGCGTTACATAATCAATGTAAGTGTCAGTTTGTAGAGTAGTATTTACCATATTGTCCCTGTTAACAACAATAGCAATGCCCTTCATCGGTCCGTCAAATACATTATTGTTATTCCCGTTCCAAGAGTCTCCGGCCGGAATAGCATCAAAGTCGTCAATCAGCTTAACCTGCTGCCATTCAGTGTTCTGTGCAACTGTAATAAAACGTCTTTGAAATACTTCTCCGGTGCTGTCAATTACTTGTAGCCCAATACTCTTCAAGTTTCCGTTTGATTTTAGCCAAAAGGATACCTGATTTGCGTCAGGCTTGGGATCTTTCAAGATTTTAGTAAGAGTTGCATATGAACCACCAGTATTGTTTTGGTAACCAGAAGAATTGATGGAAATTATACCTACGAAACTCCCCTCATGAGCATCTATAGCTGAACCCGATGTATTGTCCGTCCGAGTGTAGCTTGCAACGGTTCCGGTACCAAACTTCGAAAAATACCATACATCAGTAGAAGATTCGAAGTCGCTGACCAAATAATTAAGATCAGGAGCACCCGTAGTAGTATCTCCTGTGTCCGCATAAGTTGCAAACGGAGATATCAACATTAAAACTGATAACAAAATTGCGATAAATTTGCGTGCTTTCTTTCTCATAGTTCTTCATCCCCCCTCTTCAGATAATTACAAATAGTTGTTACCTTTCTACAATTTTCTGTCGGCTGTCCGTAAAGGACGTCACTGGTTTTATGAAGCTCCACCAGCCTGTGTGCTTTTAGTTTTCTCTCAGACAAAGCCTATACCTCCTCCTATTTGTTTTATAATAATAATACTCTCGAAAACTCAAGTAGCTTCCGAGCTCTATGTTAAGATACGATTTTTATTTCATATCTCTAACATTCACAATTTTTTTAAAATTTTGATATTGTATGAAATGCTTTTGTCCTGATTGGTATATGAATTGTTCTTGATAAATAGTTCTATAAACCATTTTTTTCATTTTTAACGGCATTTTGGTCTGAGAGATATTTTTAAAAATTATTTCCATAAAAGGGCTTTGAGCTGTCCTTTGGTAGCATTGACGTAAAAATTACATTCTCTTTTAATTCTTAATATTTTGATTGAATAGACAAAAAGTCTTCATTTATCTTTACACCTTGGATTTTTAGCTGCTTTTGCAATTCATTAATATTTAGATTTTCATAGGCCTGCAGCTTGTTTTGAACTAAAAGACCAGCTGCAGTACCTGCTGCTTCTCCTGTAACTGCACAAGTTGGAATAACCCTTGTAATATCCCACATATCATCCTTAACAGAAATACATCTTCCTGCAGTAATTAGATTTTTAACTTTTTCCCCATACAAGCATCTGAATGGAATATTGAAAACAGGTCCCCGCTTTCTCCAATCACCAGTCATACCAATGCTATCTTCAAATGTCAGATGTACTTCACTTTCCTGCATTTCATATTTGCCAGCAAGTCTTCTGGTCATTCGAAATTCGGGTACCATTGGCATAGTAACAGGCATAATTGATTCATCATTCTTGTTTTTCCTATTGTGCAATATATCAAACATTAATTCATTATGTCCATCGATTATCATTCTATTTACATCATCTGTTTTTACACCATTGTAATGATCTCGATTCTTATATAGCTGCTCCTGTGGCCAAGGATAGGTTCTTAACTTGATCCCATTTTGTCCTGAATAATAATACCATAGTGCCAGCTTGTTTCTATCATTAACCTCTACTTTCTCCCCTGAAAAGAAACATATATCAGCATCTCCTGTTGCATCTATAACTGTTTTAGCTTGGATAGCCAGATGTCCTTCTTTATTATCAACGATGATTGCATCAATGGAAGCATCCGTTTTATGTACAGATGTAATTCTTGTATCGTATATTATTTCTACTCCTTCATCCAATAATAATTTTTCTGATGAGAGTGAAAATAATTGTGCATTATAACGTACCTCGTAACGTTTAGCCTTTTTTTCTTCAAAAGTCCCATCCTCCAGCCAGGCTTTTGGATAGAAAGCCTCATAGCCATGCTCTATGGAGAGTTTTAATAATTCCTCCCCTATTCCATAAATAACCTGATTCCCCATTCCGTCGCAAAGAGGTAAATAAACTGTAATAAGCCCGAGAGTAGCAAGACCTCCAAGAGCACACTGCTTTTCAATCAATATTACCTTTGTTCCATTTCTCGCTGCAGCTAAAGCAGCTGAAATACCGGCTATCCCACCACCCGCCACAAGTACGTCACACGCTTTAATAACAGGAGTTATTTTTGCTTCATCAATAATAGTACAAATATTTTTTCCCATTTAATGTGTTCTCTCCTCTATAAAAAACTACAGTTCAATCATTGCATTATCTTGAACAATAAGTCTGACCTAAGTATATGTTTGTTTATAAACCAGTACAATATTAAATATTTCATAAACATATCAATATTTTTGAAAGTTATTCTAGTAGTCCTGAAAATATATAATGCAACAGCTAATGATAATCAAATCATTGTAAAATAGCTTTTCGTATATTAGAATTAATCTATATTTGGCAGGTCAGGAGGTTTTTGTGAATATACATGCAGACTCTGATGATTATTCTTTTTCAATAGAACATCTGGAATACAAGCAAGCTATGAATATGTCTGAAATGCACAGCCATAACAGCTTTGAAATATATTATCAGATGTCCGGTGGAAGGAACTATTTTGTAGAGGACAAGTTTTATTCTACAAAAAAAGGCGATATATTAATAATAGCTCCGGGTGTAAAACATAAAACTACTTATGCAGGTATAAAGAGTTACCAACGGTTCTGTTTATACTTCAAACCCGAGTTTCTGAATGATTTGCTTCAATTTGAAAATCAAATTGATTTTCTCAACTATATTGATAAGTATCTGGTAATTGAATTAGGAAGTAATGAAAGAGAAAAAATTGAGTTTCTGCTTTTTGATATGCTTGAAGAATTTAACAGTAAACCAAAAAAACATACATTAAATCTTCAGCTTATGCTCGGACAGCTCCTTCTCCGACTGGATAGATACACCCGTGCACTCAAATCAACCAGAGTTTATTCTCCAAATATGTATAGAGTAATCTCAGATGTTTGCCTGTATCTGCAAGATAACTTCGACCAGGAGGTAAAACTGGAAAATCTCGCTGAACATTTTAGTTTAAGCTCCTTTTATTTATCTCGTAAATTTAAGGAAATCACTAAAAGTTCAATTCCGCAATATATAAATAATATCCGTATTGATATATCCAAGGAATTATTGAAAAACACCGGTCACACTATAACGGAGATTGCTTCAAAAGTGGGGTTTACAAACTCATCTCACTTTGCTCGTGTATTTAAAAAATATGTGAGGTTAACTCCTCAGGCTTTTAGGAATAAACATAAGAATATATGCAAGGAATGACAAGAATTGTATAACTCCGCCCTTAAGGGACAATATTTCTATAGTCTTTAATCACTTGAGTTATTTATAATAAACTCACCAGATGTAATAGCATCAATATAGATTGTGGAAAGAAGGGTTTTATATGGAATTTAGTAATTCTTGCGTTAACGGAATTAACATTGCCTACATAGGCGGAGGATCAAAAGGCTGGGCATGGGGTCTTATGAGTGATCTTGCCAAAGAAGAGAGGCTATCAGGAACAGTAAAGCTTTTTGATATTAATAAAAAGGCCGCTGAAAATAATGCTGTAATCGGAAATAGACTATTCTCAAGGTCTGAATATAAAAATCGCTGGAAATTTAGAGTTAAGAATAGTCTTCAGGAAGCTCTTACCAATGCAAACTTTGTCATAGTATCAATACTTCCCGGTACCTTTGATGAAATGGAATCCGATGTTGACGAGCCAAAGAAATATGGAATACTGCAGCCTGTGGGTGATACCGTAGGTCCCGGAGGACTTGTAAGAGCCTTAAGAACAGTCCCCCAGTACAAGGCTATAGCAGAAGCCATAAGAGATTACTCTCCTGATGCATGGATTATCAATTACACCAACCCCATGACTATCTGCACCCAAACACTTTATACGGTTTTCCCTAAAATAAAAGCAATTGGTTGTTGTCATGAGGTTTTTGGCACTCAGAAGCTCCTTGCAGCAGCGGCTATGGAAGATGGCTTGGGTCATGATATTACCAGAGAAGACATCAAAGTAAATGTGGCAGGTATTAATCATTTTACCTGGCTGACTTCAGCAACATATAATGGAACAGATCTTTTCCCCTCCTATAAAAAATTTGTTGATAAATATTATGAATCCGGATATCATGAATCTGGTGATCATTGGCTAAATAGTTTTTTCGCATCAGCGCAAAGAGTTAAATTTGATCTATTTAAGCGTTACGGTATAATTGCAGCTGCAGGTGACCGCCATCTTGCAGAGTTTGTACCAAATAGCTGGTATCTGAAAGACGAGGATACTATAAAAAAATATATGTTTAGCTTAACACCGGTACAATGGAGAAAAGGCGAATATACCCGGCAAAAAAACAGCGAAAGCGAGCAATTGGTCTCAGGTGAAAAAGAATTTGAAATAAATGAAACAGGAGAAGATGGAGTCAAAATCATATGTGCTCTTTTAGGACTTGAGGATCTGGTCACAAACGCAAATATGCCAAACATTGGGCAAATAGAGGGAATCCCTCTAAACTCCGTTGTGGAAACTAATGTACTGGTGCGTCGGGATGATATAACACCTCTGTACGCAGGTACACTTCCTGACGAAGTATTAACACTTGTACTTCCTCATATCTACAATCAGCGCTGCATAATTGAAGCAGGTCTAAAATGTGACAAACAAAAGGCTTTTAATGCTTTTATAAATGACCCTTTGGTTGATATATCCCTTGACGAATCAAAAGAGTTATTTGAAAGAATGTTGAAAAATACTGCCAAGTACCTGCCCGGATGGGAGCTTTAATACAATATAATCAAATGGTGCGGCAAAAATCCTGTTATAGATTTTTACTGCACCTTTTAATTGTAAGCTATCAATTATTATACTATCTATAAATACTTCTTGAAAAACTCAAAAGCCTTGTTTCCTGCAAATGCGTGGGGACCCGGATGGATATCACTCCATAGCATTTCACCTGCACCTGCCGCATTATATATTTTTTTAATTCCATCAAATCCTTTTAACATATCCTGTATGTAAAAACAACTATCGTGTATCCCCATCTCAACCAGAAGGGGTCTGGGTGCTATTAATCCGGCAATGTCATGTGTGTCAAAAAATCTGTATATATCAGGTACTATTTGCGAGCCGCAGAAATTTGCCCTGTCTATACCGAAGGTCTCCCAAGGATTTACATATCCAATGATATCCGCGGCTTTAATCCTTGGTTCTACCGCAGAAGTAAAGGTTGTCATTGTTCCTCCCTGGCTGAGTCCCATCATACCAATTCTGTTCGGATCCACCTCAGGCCTGGTTTCCAGATAATCTATACAACACTTCATATCCCATATATTTAGTGTCAGTGTGTAAATTCCCATAATAGCGCCTTTTATGAAATTAACATTGCAAGCATCTCTACCGGGAAAGGGGTCAAAGCCATCTCTTCTCTCACCAAATCCCCTTAAATCAGGCGTAATAGTCAGAAACCCCGCCTTAGCCATCTGCTCAGCATAGTTATAATTCATGTGCTCTATGTCAGCCGAATGGGCAGGTGTCGACCGTATTCCTGCAACAGTGTCTTTCCCAAATTTTCCATGTCCATGGCTGCATAGAATTGCAGGGTTACTTTTATCTTTTTTCATGGTCTTTGGTCTTAGCACCTGGCAGGGAACCGACATAAACTCTTCGGAATCAAAAACCACCCGTTCTCTTATTAAATCACCCTCATCAACGGAATACTCTACCTCTGCGCACAAATCAGTTTTTTCAGGAAATTCACCCAATAAATCAAGAAGCTTTATACCTGCATTCCTGTTCCAGTCTTCCCAATTATCTCTACCAGACCCGGCAAAAGACATTAATGGTTTAAACGCCTTTGCCCTATTATTCCAGTACTCTTGCATTGAAAACATACGTTTTTTCACTTAAGTATTGTTCCTTTCATCTTATAACGCCTATAACACTTCCTATTGTATGTATTTACCCTGTGCAAATTAATGTTCCTAGCCTAATCTTAAATTGACCTTACAAATACTGAGCTAATATTTTATTATCCATAAGTGAAGCCGATTCTTCGTCTAAATAAACATTTATACACTTATGTTCTTTTAATATTGTTGCAGGTATAAGGTTTGTTTTATCATTCTCAAGCATGTTCTTAATTGCATTAGCCTTAACTTTATATGGAACACAGGATACGACGACGTTACATTTCATTATTTGCTGTACTGACATTGAAATTGCCTGTTTCGGTACATCATCAATTGTTGGGAACCAGCCTTCCCTAACCTGTTGTTTTTTACAATCCTCATCAAGACTAACCACTATATATGGGTCTTCTACATCAAAATTTGCCGGTGGATCATTGAACGCAATATGAGCATTTTCACCTACCCCAATTAGTCCGAGGTCAATAGGTTCTTTTGCAATCTCTCGGTTCAGTTCTTCAATTCTTTTAGTTATGTCTCCTTCTCCATTGACAAAGTACGCATGTTTTAGGTTTAACTTACTTACAAAACGTTCTTTTAAGTACTTTCTAAAGCTTGCCGGATGTGATTCAGGAAGGTTCACATACTCATCCAGATGAAACATTTCTACCTTACTCCAGTCCACGTCGGTTTGAATAAGTGCATTCAAGGTGTCAAACTGGGAGGCTCCTGTTGACAATAGCAACCTTGCCTTTCCTTTTTTCTTTATACAATCATTTAGTATTCCTGCAGAATATACAGCTGCAGCTCTTCCTAACTCTTCTGAATTTTTTAATACTGATACTTTCATACTATTTATCTCCTCATCTCACGTATTGTAAGCGCTTACATTTTTAATATAACATAATTATATCCTGTCTGATCTTATATGTCAATAAAGCACTTTTATCTGATTAAAGCAACTCCCAGGGCTGTTAGTAATTGACAATCCTCTCAATATCTTTTATAATGCAATTAGCTAATTTAGCCATTTTAGCTAATTTTATTATGGAGGTTTCAGTATGATTATAAACGCAACTGATCTGAAAAATAATCTTGGAAAATATCTCAGGGCTGCTGCAAGAGAAGAAATAGTCATTACCAGCAACGGCAGAAAAGTAGCCCGGCTATCATCCTACGAGACAGAAGCAGAGTTACCTTCTACCAATCAGATTGTGATGGAAATGGCAGAAAACTATTCCATGTGGCCCAGAAAGGCGACATATGAAGAATTTCTGGAAATATGGGAAAACA
>CAYQCA010000011.1:0-11211 GCA_964415835.1 uncultured Clostridium sp.
GATGAAAGTACTAGGTATTGTAGCAGAATACAACCCATTTCACAATGGACATATATATCATATAGAAAAATCGAAGGCACTTACCGGCTGCGATGCTGTAGTTTGTGTTATGAGCGGAAATTTTATTCAACGGGGCGAACCGGCTGTAATTAACAAGTTTGCCCGTACAGAGGCAGCATTAAGAAACGGCGCAGATTTGATAATTGAGCTGCCTGTACCTTTTGCCATGTCCAGCGCCGAGACCTTTGGGTATGGTGCTGTCAAAATACTGGACAGTATTGGCATAATTGACTGCATTTCGTTTGGAAGTGAACATGGAGACATAACCGCTCTTAAAACCATTTCTGATATTTTAGTAGCTGAACCCTTTGAATATAAAGAAGAATTAAAAAAACAGCTTGACAATGGACTTTCTTTCCCAGTCTGCAGACAAATTGCAATTAAAAAATATCTTGACCTCAATGGCAACGAGTCCTCTTCAAATGGCCTGTCGGCTATTTTGGAGACTTCAAATAATATTCTTGCAATAGAATATTTAAAAGCAATAATAAGGCTTAAAAGCCCGATAAAGCCCTATACAATCGAAAGGATTTCCAATAAATATAATTCGACGGATTTAACAGGGTCAATTTCCAGTGCCACTTCAATAAGAAACAGTATTCAAGCCGAAGAGTCCTTACAACCTGACGCAACTAAGGCGATCCCATTACAAACAGAACAAGCCCTCCAAAGAGAGTTTTCCCAAGGACGGGGTCCTATTTCGATTTATTCATATGAAAACATAATTTTCGCACTTTTAAGGCAAATAACAGTAGAAAAACTTAGTCAGATACCTGACGTTTCTGAGGGTCTGGAATATAGAATCAAAACTGCTGCCGAAAACTCAGGTAGCCTTGATGAGTTATTGTCAAATATTTGCACTAAAAGGTACACTAGAACCCGTATTCAGAGAATTCTTTTCTCGATGCTAACGGGTATTACCAAAAGTGATATGGAGATGTTTATGAAATATGGCGGCCCCCAATATGCCAGAATTCTTGGCTTTAATAGCATTGGTAGAGAATTGCTTTCAAAAATGAAAAGAAACTCCTGCTTGCCGATTATTACAAAGCCTTCGAATTATAAGAAGTCTTGTAACAAGCTCTTGGTAAGGATGCTGGAAATCGAGTCCCAGTCCACCGACCTTTATGTACTTGGATATAAAAACCCGACCTTTAGAAAGGCCGGGCAGGAATTTACTCAAAATGTTATTATTTATTAACCATTTAGATTTCCATGATTATAGGCAATATCATCGGCTTACGTTTTGTTCTCTCGTAGATTCTATCCTTCAAAGCCTCACGAATAGCAGATTTTCTGATTGACCAGTCTCCATGATTCTTGCCGTCACATTTGCTGATTGCCTCTTTGGCAATATCTCTGAGCTGATCCATGAGATCTTCAGATTCACGAACATATACAAAACCTCTTGAAATTATGTCAGGACCGGCTACAACATTGCCTGTGTCACCTTCGATAGTAATAACAACAACTATCAAACCATCCTGCGAAAGGTGTTTTCTATCCCTAAGAACCACATTGCCTACATCGCCAACTCCAAGACCATCTACCAGAACTCTTCCGGCTGTTACACTTCCGTTGATTTTTGCAGAGTCATGGGTTACTTCAAGCACTTTTCCATTTTCCAATATAAAAATATTCTCATTTGACATTCCCATCTTTACCGCTATATCAGCGTGCTGTCTTAAATGTCTGTGTTCACCATGAACAGGCGCAAAGAACTTTGGCTTTGTCAGGTTGTGAATAAGCTTTATTTCTTCCTGACAGGCATGTCCGGAAACATGTATATCAGCTAGTGCTTCATAGATTACCTTTGCACCCTTTTTAAACAATTCATTTACAACTTTCGATATAAGCTTTTCATTTCCGGGTATTGGTGAAGCAGAAATAATAACCAAATCACCTGGAATAATATCAACCTTTTTATGCTCTGAGAAAGTAATTCTGGTCAGAGCAGACATAGGTTCACCCTGACTGCCTGTAGTTATTATAACAAGCTTGTCCTGTGGTACTTTATCCATGTTGTCCATATCAACCAGGACGCCTTCCGGAACATTTAGATAGCCAAGCTCCATTGCCACCTTAACAACATTAAGCATACTTCTGCCAATAATTGTTACTTTTCTTCCAAACTTAACTGCAGCGTTAAAAATCTGCTGAACTCTATGAACATTTGAAGAAAAGGTTGCAACCAGAATTCTACTTTTGCAGTTCATAAATATTTCATTAAATGTCTCCCCGACTGTGCGCTCAGACATTGTATAGCCTTCATTTTCAACATTTGTGCTATCACACATCAATAGCAAAACGCCTTTTTTCCCTAATTCTGCAAACCTGGCTAAATCCATAGGTTTACCTTCTATAGGTGTATAGTCTATCTTAAAGTCACCGGTATGAACGACAGTTCCGATCGGGGTGTGTATTGCCAAAGACACAGCATCTGCAATACTATGATTTGCATGAATGAATTCAACCTTGAAGGCACCAAGCTCTATTGTCTGACCTGGCTGAACCGTCTCCAGAGTCGCTGTATCAAGTAATCTATGCTCCTCAAGTTTGTATTTCACGAGTCCCAGTGTAAGTTTTGTTCCAACTATGGGTACATTCAGCTCTTTTAAAACATATGGCAGAGCACCGATGTGATCTTCATGTCCATGAGTAAGTACGATAGCTCTTACTCTCTCTTTATTTTTTACCAGGTAACTAACATCAGGTATAACAAGATCTATACCCAGCATTTCATCCTCAGGAAATGAAAGCCCGCAATCGACAACAATAATATCATCACCATATTCAAATGCAGTGATGTTTTTTCCGATTTCCTGCAAACCGCCTAGCGGAATAACTTTTAATTTCTTTTTAGCTTTTGACACAAATTAAACCTCCAATTTAACTATAATTTAACTACAAATTTAAGTCTTTATAATGACGTTCTTGTATTTATCTAAAATACATTGTGTTATATCGTTCCAATTATAAAGCCTATATATCTTCTGCAATGCGACATTACGTATTTTTTCAGATAAGCTGTTATCCTTTAACAGTTCAATAATACAATCTGCAAGTGAATTGGAATTCCCACAGTAAAATTTCATTCCATTTTCTTTGTGATTGACTATTTCATCAAACCCTCCAGTATCAGAAACCACAACCGGAATGCCTGCAACCATTCCTTCAAGTGCCACAATACCAAAAGGCTCATAAGTACTCGGAAAAACCGCTATATCTGAACACTTATATAATTTTAATAAAACCTCCTCACTAACAAAGCCCGTAAAGTATATTCTATCAAGAACATTCAACCTTCTGCTTTGATCTATTAAATTATTTAAACACGGTCCTTTGCCCGCAATTACAAACTTAACATCATTATAATTTTTTAATATTTTAGGTATTGCATCTATTAAAACATGAACACCTTTTTCATTAACAAGTCTTCCCACAAAAAAGACTATTTTTTCATTCTGAGCAGCATAATTATTTCTAAAATTCTGATCAAAATATATTTCGTCAAACTTATTCAAGTCAACACCATTACTAATAATACTTATTTTATCCTTATTAATATTAAATATAGATACTAGCTGTTCTTTCATATATTTACTATTAACAATTAAATAATCGGATTCATGCATTAGCCATTTTTCAATGTTACTGATATTTCTTTGCATATCATTATGTAATCCATTATTTCTACCATATTCGGTAGCATGTATCGTTGTTATTACAGGTATTGCATAAGCTTTTTTTAATATTCTGGCAGTGTAAGCAACGAGCCAGTCGTGCGCATGAATAATATCAAATTGATTGTTCTGCACAAGCTTTATTACATATTCGAGCATGGCAAAATTAAGCTGCATAACCCATTCTACAAAGTTTTCTGAAGTATAGTTATATACATGTACCCGATGTACTGTAACGTTTCCCTCAATTTCAAACTCCTTTGTACCTGTGTCCCAACATGTCAGAACATGAACATCATTGCCGTTTTCACCCAAATGACGGGCTAAATCATAAACTACCCGGGATATCCCTCCAATAATCTTTGGAGGATATTCCCATGACAGCATTAAAATCCTCATAAAATAATTTCCTCAATTTCAATGAAGATGAAAATATATGCTGAATCTTCCAAATCGCCTATATTATTGTATCACACTGAAATATGTTTTTCAAAAAAACATTGTCTACAAATATCATATTGACACTTGTTGTAATTGATTCTATAATTATACTACTATTAAAAAGATCTCTTTTGTTTTTACCCGGACGTATAAAACAAAGATATTGAGTAAAAAGCAGAGGTTCGTACCTCTGCTTTTTGCTTTTATTTTCAAAAAAGAAGTATCAAAATTTCCTGTAGTTGATTCAAGCTAAAATATGATTTATGCATAAAAAAAGTATTTCAACTTTTAATTGAAATACTTTTGGCTGCGGGTCAAGGATTTGAACCCTGACGAACTGAGCCAGAGTCAGTCGTGCTGCCATTACACAAACCCGCAACGTCTTCAACAAAAAGTATTTTAGCACAGGTGTAATCTCATTGTCAACATATTTGTAATTATATTTTTACTTTTTATCATAAATTATTCATTAAAGTCTAGTAATTGCCCTGTTGAAAACAAATATATATACTTTTCAGCTACTTTATATTTGGTTAGGAGCTCCAGTGCTTTTGCATAGTAAGAAATCTGAATACTATATTTTTCCCTTATTTCATTTAAATTATCTCCAAGTACAAAATCCGTCTTATAATCAATAAGTATAATCTTATTATTCTCCTCGAAATAACAGTCTATTACTCCCTGCAAAAGAATTTTTTCATCAGCATTAACTGCTATACCGGAATAAATCTCACTATATGGCAATTCTATATTGAAAGGCACCTCCCGATAGATCTTTCCGGAAGCTTTCATTCTCAATCCAATTGTTGAAGTAATAAATGACATTATCTTTTTAACATCAACACTTTTTGCCTGAGTATCAGTTATCAGATCTTTTTTTACCATATCTTCAATTTGGCTTTCGATATCTGAATTATTAAAATCTATATGCTGCATAACAAAATGCATTGTTGTACCTTTTTCAGCGGAACTTAAGCCCTTTTTCTGCTGCAGAAAAGCAGGCTTTTTAATGCTGCCTTTCCTGATAATAAACGAATCTTCGCCTTCATTGTTAATATTGAAATATCTTTTCAATTCTGTAACAGATATCTTTGATGGGATATTTCTCAGATTTTCGTATTTATATTTCCAGTTTAGCCTTCTGTCTATCTCATGGTAAGAGTCGTTTAAGGATTCATCCCTTTCCTCCAGCCAGCCTTTTAAATCAATCTGTGAATCCTCATCAATTTCAAGTACTTTCTGCATTGTGACGTCTTTTTGGTTATAGAGATAAACGCGCCATTGAGATTCGTCTAATATTTGTGCGCCGTTATATTCAACTCCAAGACCACCTGAATCCCTGAGAACTTTTGAATCAGAGTGCCTCATTATGGCAGGACAAATCCAGTTTAGGTAGTTTTGTGCCTTTAACATATCATGAGCCGGAAATTTTTCACTGCCGGACTGTGCAATTTCAATCCATTTTACTGCTGATTTTTGAATATTCCCCACGTTTCCGGTCAAAATCAGCTTTTCCTTAGCCCTGGTCAATGCAACGTATAAAATACGCATTTCCTCTGAAAGTGTTTCAATCTTTACCTTTTGCGCAATAGCCTGCTTTGGAATTGAAGGATATTTAATTCTTTTTTTATAGTCAACAAAATCAGGACCAAAGCCCAGTTCCTGATGCAGAAGAACGCTCTTGTACATATCCTGAAAATTGAATTTCTTACCGCATCCGCTTACAAAAACAACGGGAAATTCCAGTCCCTTACTTTTATGAATACTCATTAAACGGACTACATTATCATTTTCACCAAGAATTTTTGCACTCCCCATGTCTCCCTGACTTGTTTTCAGTTTATCAATAAAGTTAATAAAATTAAAAAGTCCTTTGTAACTGGTACCTTCAAACTGCAGGGACCTTTCAAAAAGTATGCGCAGGTTTGCCTGTTTTCTCTCACCGTCCTGCATGGCTCCTACAATACTGAAATAACCGGTTTCATTGTACAACTGCCAGATAAGCTTGTGTGTAGGTATATATAATGCAATGCCTCTCCAATGCTCCAGTCTGTTCAAAAATTGGACAGCTTTTGCCGAAGCACTACCTTCTCCAAGTGCTAATACTTTGAGCGCCTCAAACAGTGAGGACTTTTTATTGGCCAGACGTAATTCGGCCAAATCATTTGTGCTGAAATTTGCTATTTGCGATCTTAACACTGATAATAATGGAATATCCTGATGGGGATTATCAATTATCTGAAGCAATGATAAAATTACCTGTACCTCGGGTGTTTTGAAAAAACCACTTCCTGTATCAGCAAATGTTGGTATACCCGATTTTGCCAGCTCTTCGCCGAAAATTTCAGTCCAGTTTTTTGTAGTACGGAGCAATATTACAATATCCTTAAACTGTAAATCTCTATAGCGATTCATTTTTTTGTCATATATACTGAATTTTCTTCCCTGTTTATCCGGTTCCATCAGCTCAATAATTCTGTTTGCGACCATCCTTGCTTCCTGCTGTATACTGTCAAGTATTTCTTCGCTATCCTGTTCTTCCTGCTCATCATTTGCTTCATCAGCCAGGGAGTCGCCGGCAGTTTCATTTTGTGAAATTATAGCTGTCTCGATTAAATGAAGCTCAAGTGGTCCTCCTACAAGTCTGTCTTCATCTTCATTTTCGATGAAATCGGCTCCCGGATTAAGCTCTTCTATTTCGGTATAATCCAGCTCCCCCACTGTTTGAGACATTATCTGCTTAAAAATAAAGTTAACTCCGTCAACAACTTCCTTTCTGCTTCTAAAATTTTTAAACAACAGAATTTTTCTGTATAAACTATTTTCTTCTGCAGAATATTGATTGTATTTATCCAGGAACAGCTCAGGCTTTGCCTGTCTGAATCTATAGATGCTTTGCTTGACATCACCTACCATGAAAACATTTGGCTTGCCCATGTCTTCTCTGGAAATCATACTAATTATTATTTCCTGAACCAGATTGCTGTCCTGATATTCATCTACAAGTATCTCTCTAAATTTATCCTTATATGCTCTTGCCACTTTTGTAGGACAAATTTTACCCTCTTCATCAATCTCAGACAGTATTTTCAAACAAAAGTGTTCCAAATCACCAAAGTCTACAGAAGACCTTTTGTTTTTCTTTGCCGAGTATCTCTCTGAAAAGTCAAGGACGAGTCTTGTCAGGCAACTAAGTACCGGATACATTGCTTTTAGATCAGCAGTAATGTCTTCAGCCTGGATAAAATATACTTCTTCTTTCAGGTTCTTTACAATAGCCTTCAGTTCATCCCTGGTTTTCTTGACACTTTCCTGAATATCCTGAGGAGCATCTTTCCCGCAGCGGGGCAGTGTTTCAAATTCTATATTCTGAAGAAATTGATATATTTCGTTCCATTTAACCTTTTGGCTTTTACATATTCTGATTAAACGCTGCAGGTTATCTAAATCATTCAAAAATACAGGTAAATATTTTTCCAATCCAAGAGCATACTGAAGCTTTCTGCAGGCAGCTTCATAAACTCCAACAAGGCCCTCCAGGCGGATTTTTGTAGTCTGGAGCAGTATTTCTCCCCATGGGGTCTCAAGAAAATCGATTTGCTCCGCAATATTGAAGTTTTCAACCTGATTTTGCAGCCATTGCTCCGGCCATGGGTAGCTCTGAACAAATCCATAAATATTCAGAACCATGTCCTGAATACTCTGATCGTCACGGTTGGTACCATACGATTCCAGCAGCTCAAAAAAGTCCTTGTTATTTTCTTCATTTTCGTAAATTTCTTCAAACAGCTCATTTAACGTTTCTATCTTTAATAACGTTGCTTCTGTTTCGTCTAAAATTCTGAATTTAGGGTCTATATCAATGCTTTGAAAGTTGTTCCTAATAACCTCAAGGCAGAATGAATGTATGGTTGTAATAGCAGCTTTATTCAACAGCGCCAGTTGCTTGTGGATGTTCTTCGAACCCTGATTATCCTCAATAGCCTTGGAAATAGCTGCGCCGATACGCTCTCTCATTTCGGTTGCAGCGGCATTTGTAAACGTTACAACTAAAAGAGAGTCTATGTCAATCGGGTTCTGATCATCTATAATCTTTTGAATTATTCTTTCTACCAGAACGGCAGTTTTACCTGATCCTGCCGCTGCAGCAACCAAAAGATTACACTCCTTTAGTGTTATGGCTGCATATTGTTCTTTAGTCCATTTCATTTCTGACATTTACTACTCCCCTTTGTGTGATGGACGGTTCTCCTGTCACTTCATTAATTCCCAAACTGCATCATCTTCTCTGTCGTGCAAAATTGTAAATCTATTTTCTCTTTGCGACAAGTCAAACTGGCATATGGAAGAATAGCTGCAATATTGGCACGAAGTTATTTTTTTCTTTTTATAAGGCTTAATCGGAACGTTACCCTTCATTATTTCGGTACACATATCTTTTAGCAGCTTTTTAACATAATTTCGAAGTAAGGTAAATTGCTCCAACGTGGCTGCCGAGGACTTGCCTAAAACATCACCCTTATTTATTCTGGCAGGTATTATCAACGAACTTCCTTCAATGGTATTATCCATTTGCCTGATAACCTGTACATCTGCCAATAGCAGCCCTTTCATTTTGAGCTTCTTCATAATTGCTGTTTCTATTTCTTCAGCAGTAACGGTATTTGTAGCTTTTATTATGGGGTCATCTACCTTGAAATATAGCATTCCGGCAGGTATAACCTGCCCATTGTCGCCCCCCGAATTCTCCCATAATGCATCCATATAAGTAATTAGCTGCATTTGGAGGCCATAGTATACATCGCTCAGTTTAAAATCCTTATGACCTGATTTGTAGTCAACTATTCTTAAGTAAGTTCCTTCTTTTGTTTGCAGCGCATCTACTCTATCTATCCTGCCTACCAGTCTTATTTTTTCACCGGAATCAAGCTCAATAATTATAGGCGGAAAACTTCCGCCTTCACCGAAATCCACCTCATAACCAATCGGTTCAAAGCTACTCATCCTAATATGCTCGGCAATAAGCCATATTGACCTTGTAACAACCCTTTTTAATCTTGAGGTCAAAGCCTTGAATCGTTTAGAACCGCCAATAATAGTGTTTTTCATCCCATCCAAGAGCTGATCAACTACTATTGATACCTGTTGTGCACACCATTCCCTGTCAAATTCCCTCCAGGAAAGCTGCCGCTCCTCAATCATTTTAGAGAATCTCTCTATCACAGCATGCATAAACGTTCCCACATCCGGTGGTGTTAACTGATAAATTTTTCTTTCTTTTGCATGCAACCCGTATTGAACATAATATGCAAACGGGCAGGCTGTATATTTCTCAATTCGTGATACACTTGAATAAACATTGCTTCCATACAGCTCTTTTATTTTATCACTGCTGACAGGATGTGCAATATTCCTGAATTTCAATGCTTTTTGCAGGATTTCACATTTTTCTGTCCACTCAGCCTGCGATGAAAACCAGGCATAGACCTCTTTCCATACATCACTGATGTCAATTCCTTCATTTTTTTGACGTAATGCAGAAACCAACTGATTAAACACAGGGATTGGGGATGAAATCTGTTCAATATGCTGCTCAGGCTTTTCAGGTTTTAGTAGATTACTGCTTTGTTTTATATGAGGGAAGAGCTTTTTAATCCTTGTAATAATTGAAGAAGGCCTCAGGGTTTTTCCTTCGTGATCGGCAATTGGCCAGCTTAACCTTAAATATTTATTTGGTGTTGTAAGCGTCTGATAAATAAGATACTGCTCGTCAAACACCTGAGTTCTGGTATCACTGGCTAGTTCAATACCCTTTTGGTTAAGTACTGTTCTATCAGCATCAGAAAGTATTCCCTCACTTATTCCGGCTGATGGGAAAATACCATCATTTATTCCCAATACATATAAAGCCTTTATTTCATGGCTTTTTGAATGCTCTACGCTGCCCACCAGTACCTGATCCAGGGAAACAGGTATTATAGAAATCTTGTATTCCTCTAACCCAATTTTTAGAATATTTGCAAACCTTTCAAGCCCGAATGTCTCATCTCCCATTACTTCAACAATTTGGTCAAAAACATCCATTAAAATATTCCACACTTGCTCATATTCACTTGCCAGCCTTAGCTGACCGTCTTTGGTAAATTGCTGGATATATTCTTCAATTCTTGCTTCAACACCTATTCCAACAAGAAAATCATATAGACTTAAGCAATAATCGCTTGCCTTCTTTCTGCCTTTTGCTTTGTTTCTAAACCTCAATAGAGGCTCACTTACATCTCTGCGCGTTTTATTAATCCGCGCAAGCAATTCATCATTATCAGTATCCTGTCTGTCATCAGGTACAAGTTCCGGGCTAATTGTCCAGTCAACATCCTGTGTCCATCGCTGACCTCTTATTCCACATGCCAGAACATAGTTTTCCAATATATCAATTTCACTTTCACTTATACCTGTCAACCCTGATTTCAAATATCTAAAAACCGTTTCATACGACCAGTTTTCGATAAAAATGTCCAGCATTGACTGTACAAGTCTCACCAATGGATGGTCGGTTATCTCAGTCTTTGAGTCGATGAAACAAGGTATTTTATATTCTTCAAAAATAACCTCTATAAGATTTTGATATCCACTTAAGTTTCTTGTAACAACTGCTATGTCTTTAAATCTTATGTTATTGTCGCGGCACTGTCTGATAATATCCCTGGCACAGGCTTTTATTTCGGTATATATATTCACTGATTCAAACAGCTCAATATCGTTTGTAGGTTTGGTATAGCTCTTATATGGGTACGCGAAATAATTTTTCTCTAAGCTAATCAGCTCTTCACTACTCCTGAATCTTGGCGGGATTGAATCTATTAACCCCACCGGCGGGATTATTTGAACTGAATTGGTGTTAGCTATTTTTAAAAACTTTTTGAATGATTTTTTTACTGATAAAAAAACATCAGTGGAGTCAGCTTGTCCTTCATCTTCAAGTACATCGGTGCACATAGTAATATAAACCATATGTGCCTTCTGAATC
>CAYQCA010000011.1:11221-18839 GCA_964415835.1 uncultured Clostridium sp.
TGCGGGGTAAAGCCGGAAAATCCATCTATCCATATTTCAGTATTGTCATACATATTGGTTAAGTCAAGCTTTTTTGATAAGACAGTCAACTCGTCGTCAGTATCTCTGTACCTTGAGTGTAGAGCCTTTTCAAATTCACTATAAATCAACTTTATTTCAATAAGCTTCTGCTTTAAATAATTATCTTCTTCGGTTTCATTTAGAAGCGTATTTAATCTGTCAGGCTGAATATTATACCTTTTTAATTCAGTAATTAAAGTTGATATAGTGTTTACAAATCCCTGACAGTTAGCAGACTTATGAAAAATAGCAAATTCTTCCTTTAGCTTATCCAGAATCCTGTAAAGAATCATACATTTACCGGCAGGGTGAATATGGGGATAGGTTATGCCCCCTACTTCATTTAGAACTCTATAAGCCATCCTGCGGAAGCTGAGAACTTCTGTTGATAGAATCCCTCCTGTCCCCAGAACCTCGATTAAATCCCTTTCCGCCTGAAAAGTATACTGTTCAGGAACAAGTAAAACCATTCTTCTGTTTTCGCTGTTATTAAGTTTTGCTTTTATCGAATTCAAGCAATGAAATGATTTTCCAGAGCCTGCTCTTCCATAAATAAATTGAAGGCTCATACCTTATTTTCTCCCCCGGTTATCCTATGCAATCTCGTTATTATGTTGTTTTGGCTCTCTTGCCAAAGCTGCTGAAATAAAGTAAAAAAGTATACCTGTTAAGATTACACTTACCAAACCACTGACCGGTTCAAAATTCGTAGTAAAAAACACTGTATTGGTCGGCAGTGCAGAATCTGGATACCCTACTAAAACAAAAGCAATCAGGTTGTTTACAGCATGAGCTCCCATTGCAATTTCCAGTGAATTTGTTTTAACGGTTATTAAAGCAAATAACATACCTACAACAAAATAATTTAAAACCATGCAAATAGTGCTGAAAATACCCAACTTGTTTGATGCGTAGATTTCAGGGTTCATTAAATGAGGCACTGTAAAAAGAAAACCTGAGATTAATGATAATAAAATCCCATTTTTTATCTTAAGTCCGAAGCTCTGTATTACATATCCTCTGAACACCAGCTCTTCTGTTGTTGTCTGAATTGGCGTCATTATCAGTATAATCGGTAAAGCTATCCAGAATTTTGACGCATCAAAAGTAATGGAATAGGCTTCCGGTGAAATGAAGTAATCAACCAGCGTACCCAGCAGCACTAAAAATCCGTATACTAAAAAACCAATCCAGAATCTGCCCCATTGTATTCTTTCTCTGGTGGTTATCAGTGACTTTAGTGACCTGTAATGAATGAATTTGATTGCTATAAAAATTCCTAAGAGCATGCAATAAATAGACAGGTTGGTAAATATGTAATTGACCATAGGATTTATATATTTCTGCAGAAACCCCATAGTATCAGTGAATACTTGTGGATCATATATAACTTCTCTGTTTGTAAATAAAAGAACAATAAATGGTATTGAGCCTATAATGCCACCCAGAAACAAGTAAAAGTAAAGTATAATAGAAGAAGAAGCTACAAATCTTGACGGTCTTGTATCTCCAACCCTGGCCATTTCTTGATATTTATTAATCACAAAAACCCCCTAAATCATATAAAAATATTAAAATATAACATGTTACATTATACTATTCTTCATGCAAAATTTGAATCCCTTTTATTGGCAAACACATGCTTAGGGATGACCGAATAATAAAACCAGATTCCATTCCTTTTTATCTTGTTGCAACAAGAACACAGGCTTGAACTGCCTCAAGTCCCAGCTCATCAATCAGTTTCATCAGATCATTGTCATGAGTTCCCGGTTGAAGCCAAATATACTTTATGCCTAGTCTTGCAGCTTCTTCAAGTACCGGTTTGCCTCTCTTTGGAGAAACAACCATATTAATTACTTCCGGCAGCTTTGGTAGTGAAGATAAATCCTTATAGCATGGATCCCCCTCAATATTATCGTACATCGGATTAACAGCATAAACCTCATAATCTCTCTTTTTCAGTTTTCGGTATATCATATTGCCATACTTTTCAGGATCCTGGTTTGCACCAATTACAGCCCAGACTTTCTTTTGAAGCATTATTTCTTCTAACATATTTTATCTACTCCTCTCGGAATTTTTAATGTACTTGTTGTTATGTGTCAATCTTTAAATATTATAACAAATTATAAATACAATATGTTTTATTTTTAGTAAGTTTATTTGCTGATTTCATTGACATAATTAGTGGTATAAATTAATTAATGACTTTGAATAATATATACTTATCAGGTAAATATAAGCACTAAAACTTATTGCTTAATAGAATCTAACTAGGAGGTATTTTAGAAATGGATTCTAATAAATTATTAGTATGTCCAATATGTAATAATAACGAATTTCAGATAAAATACGAAGCAACTTATGTTTATTCATATAATATAGACTCAGATGCTCCCGGGCAAAAAAACCATGAGGAATTTCTACCCTTTTTATTTGACAACAGAGAACAAAAAGATACAAAGCAATTTTTAGAGTGTAATAGCTGTGGAACCCAATATAGATGCTACTTTAATCAATGGGATGATAAAATAAGCATTAAAGATTTACAATCAGCTATAAGCACATACAACATTACAAAAGCATAGTTATAAAACAAGGAGGTTATTTTATGTATGACGTAATAATTATCGGAGGTGGGCCAGCAGGTTATGCAGCCGCGGTTTATAGCTCAAGAGCAGGACTTGATACATTGGTTATTGAAAAAATGTTTTCCGGCGGTCAAATGGCTACGACAGATATGATGGAAAACTACCCTGGTTTTGAGGAACCTATCGGGGGCGCAGACCTGGCTTTAAGGATGGAAAAACAGGCACGTAAATTCGGTACCATTGTTGTAAATGATGAAGTAATAGAAATTGATATTGAATCCAATATTAAGGTTGTAAAAACAAAAAAAACTACTTATGAAACTAAAGCAATTATTTTATCTATGGGAGCTTTTCCAAAGCCTCTGGGTATACCAAAAGAAGACGAATTCAGAGGTTCCGGAGTTTCTTACTGCGCAGTTTGCGATGGCGCCTTTTATAAAGGTAAAACGGTAGCTGTTGTGGGTGGAGGCGATACTGCTGCTGAAGATGCTCTTTATCTTGCCAGATTTGTCACGAAAGTCTTTGTAATCCATAGAAGAGATACAATGAGGGCAACTAAAGCTCTTCAGGACGAATTGTGCTGCAATAAAAAAATTGAATTTATATGGGATTCGGTAGTAGATGAAATTGGCGGAAAGTATGGTGTTGAAGACTTAAAAATCCGTAATCTGAAAACAAATGAAACGCAAATATTAAAAGTCGAAGGTATGTTTGTCGCAATCGGAACACAACCAAACACTTATCTTATTAAAGGAAAAATTGCGCTAGATCAAAACGATTATATTATAACGGATGAAAAAATGCAGACTAACATTCCAGGTGTATATGCTGCCGGAGATATAAGAAAAAAATCACTTAGGCAGGTTATCACAGCTGCAGCTGATGGTGCGATTGCTTCCCATTCGGCAGACCAGTATATTAGGGAAAATTTTTAAAATGCCACTAACCAAAATTTCACATGATTCTTTTTATTTCTTCAGGGAAATATAATCTTGATTTATTAAATTGAATTCAAGATAGAAAGGATGATGTTTGTGAAAGTTAGAGACGTAATGACTAAAAATGTATCATATGTTAATCCGTCAGCAACTATTGCTGAAACTGCTCAGATGATGCAGCAGCAGAACGTAGGTTCAATTCCTGTATGTGACCAGAGTGGTGTAGTCGGAATTGTAACAGACAGAGATATCGTAGTCAGAACTGTTGCGGTCGGGAAAAACCCACAGCAGACACCCGTAACTGATATTATGACTACCGGTGTAACTACAGTAACTTCCGATATGGATATGCATGATGTTGCCAACAAGATGGCTTCAAGTCAGATTAGAAGAGTTCCTGTTGTAGACAACAACACTCTTGTTGGTATAGTAGCGTTGGGAGACGTGGCTGTAGATGCAAAATATTATACTGAAGTTGCTGATACCTTGTCAGGTATATCAAGCCCCACAAAATAACGAGGCTTCAACTATTTTGAATGATGTTTTAAATCACAATAGTGGAGAACCTCAAAATTTGGGGTTCTCCATATATTGTAGAATAGAAGGAGCTATTTTTTATTTATATTGGATTTACGATTTCAATTACCTTGCCAATATTAAACAATTCAGTTTCAAGAACTAAATTTACATCAATATCTAAACCTTCCTGAGCCATTCCGCCGGTAAGTGCAGAGGATGACTTTACTATCTGCCCTTGATTATTAATATAAATTTCACTGATAAATTTTAATCCTTTATTATAGATATCTGTCAAACCCAATCCGCTTTCCAGCAGCTCCTGGGGTATCATTTGATCTAAATCCTCATTTTTAACAGTATACTGATATTTAGTGACACTCTCGCCATTAAATGTTACTTTTCCGGCGTTTGATATTATTATTTTATCATAAAAATCAAGGATATTCTGGGTCTCCGCTCTGTCGGCTTCCACATCATAATACAATAAGCCTTCATAATCTGCTTCCTCAGTGTCAAGTATACTCCATTCACCTGTTTCAATATCTTTTGAATATACCTTGTTTCCAATTTTTACAGTTTCATATAGGTATTCACTATCCGGGAGTCCAGTTATCTTTTCCACTAAGTTTGACTTAGCTGTAGCATTGGTATCATTTATAGCACCTGTCATATTAAAAATAATGCTATATTCTTCATTGCTTATATTCTCATTCATATGCATCTTCATGCTTGTTTTATATTCACCCTTGTACTGAAGAGTGTTTTTTAAAGCATTGTACAGAACAGGATTCTTAACAGTTAAACTATCTTCTACCTTTATCAGATTAGTCTTTTGGTTCCATTCCATTTTTATATTAAGAGCATTAGTTACAGCTTTTAATGGAACAAAAATTTCATTTTCCACTCTTATAGGAGCTGTTGTCAATACTACTTGGCTATTCAGCGCCTGAGGGTCATTAAATGGTTCCCCTCCTCCTGTATAATCAATATAAGCTATTTTGTTCCCTGTCTGCATATAAATATTTTGTCCTGGATTGGTAGTACTATTTATTTTAACATTATTCATTTGTGCATCTGTTATTACCTTTGCACCGAAAGCCTTAATTGCTTCCAGGGATACCATAACTTCATTATTTTCAATGACAGGAATCTTAATGAGCTTTAGTATATCTCCGTTAAAAGTTAAAAGTGGTTTTCTTAAGTCGTCTGCAATTTGCATTATACTATCCTTAGCATTTAGAAATTTGTATAGTATAACTGCAAACTGTTCCTTGGTTGCCGAACTCTTTGGCGAAAACTTATCAGAAGCGGTTCCGCTCATAATATTATTAAATACTGCGAATTGGATTGAAGATTTTGCCCAGTCAGACATGCTGTCCTGGTCTTTAAACTTTTCAAGAGTCACAAGACCTGTATCAGCAAGTACAGCTTCTTTTGAAACGGATAAATAATTCATCAGCATAGCTGTAACCTGTTCCCTTGTACTGAAGTTATTTACTCCAAATTTACCATTGCCTACTCCGCTTACTACTCCTGCTCTATAGGCTGCTTCTACATACTTGAATGCCCAGTGACTGGTTGGTACATCAGAAAATGTTGCAGTTGACGGTAGATTTGAGGTATCAATTTCCAGTGACTTTACAAGTAATGTAACCAGCTCGGCTCTGGAAACAGATTTTAATGGATTAAAGTTTCCCTTGCTATCTCCGCTGACAATATTGTTATTTGCCATCCATTGTATTGCCTCACGTGCATATGCGGAGCTTTTGTTTAAATCATTAATATTTGCTGCCTCAGCTGTATTTGTTTTCACAAATAAACCGCTTATTGAGAAAGCAACAGCAAGGATTATTGCTAAACCGCTTATAAATTTTCTTCTCATAAATTTCCCCTTTGAAAATAATATATTAATTAACATCAATATATTATCAGGTATTATGTAAACTATCCACATGAAATTGTTGGCTTGTTAAAATAAAAAGAGATAGTGAAATCTCTTGGATATGACTCCTAATTCACTATCTCTTGTTTAAATTATAATTCAGCTTACATTCCTGTATAAACCAGAATCGCATCCCTCAGAAATTCAGCGGCGCCCGGTTGAATCTTATCATAATATGCTTTAAATCTTTCGTCATCAACATACATTTGTGCCAGACCTGCATGTGCCTGTTTATTGTAGCTGCCCCATGTGTAGCTCAGCCACTGTCGGTGCAAATCGGCCGCTTTCTGCCCCAGCTCGCTGGTAGGGTCTCCGGTAGCCATAGCTTCTTTTAGTGTTTCATTTACTGATAAGCTTAATTTCTCAAATTCGGCATACTGCTCTTGGGTTAATCCCTTCAGCTTATTATTCGATTCGTTTACCACACTATTTCCGTATTTTTCTCTGATTTCCTTACCATACTTTTCCTCGTTGGCATCAATCATTTTTTGCTTAAAGCCTTCAAATTTCTCCTGATCATTCATTATAATTCTCCCTTCTGCTGCCTCTATTGTTTTGTCAATATTGGCAATCAACATATCCAACTGCTCACGTTTTGTCAGAAGCTTTTTGCGATGGTCTTTTAGTGCATTGCTGCTGTTAAAGGACGGCGAAGACAAAATTTCCTTAATACTATCAAGTCCTACATCCAGTTCCCGGTAAAAAAGAATCTGTTGTAGCTGATCAACTTCTTTCTTACCATAAATACGATAACCCGATGAATTAATTCTTGCCGGCTTAAGAATCCCAATTTCATCGTAATACCTCAGTGTCCTTGTACTAACACCCGCAATATTAGCTAATTTCTGAACTGTATATTCCATGCTCTTTCCTCCTGACAAATTCCATGATACACCTTTACGCAGCGTAAATGTCAACAGGGATTATCATTTTTTTAAAGCCTTTTATTATATAATTCCTTACTCTGTTGTATTAACTTTTCTTCCCAAATCATTTGCATAACTTTTAATTCATCAGAATAATCTGTTTTTGTCTCATCCTTATCGTATTTAAGATTTTCAAGGATTTCAATTGTAAAATTCTCTGAACCTAAATCGTTCCATTCCTTTTGTAGTTCTTTATTCTTATGCAAACCAGCCATTAATTGGACTTGCGTTCTATTCATTAAGCCCTTTAAGTCCTGAGTTGTTTGAATATAGCACTTGTTATTAACTTTGCTTCTTACTATAAATATCCCCATAGCCGATTTCATTTGTTTGTATTGTTCCAATAATTCTTTCCTTCTAGACTTATCCATATTAGTACCCCATTTCCTTTAATATTCTTGAAAGCGTTTGTAAACGCTCTCCGATCAATTCATCATCATTGCTTAGAGCCTGGCTGAATAATTTTATATCTTCATCTATTTTTTCATTATCAGTACATACTGAAACGCTCATTGCATCGCCCTGTAGACCTACTCTGTCTATAACAGGTTTTGTAACATCATATAGTTTGGGATACCGGTATGCATCCTCCTTAAAATGAAGTTTTGTTCTACACACCAGAATTGCGAGATCCAGCAC
>CAYQCA010000011.1:18849-37419 GCA_964415835.1 uncultured Clostridium sp.
AGTTCTTCTGACTGCCTGGACCATTTTTCCCCGGTATATCTCCAAACTTTTGCTGAGATATCAACCTTTCCTCTATCGTTCCATTGTGCTAGTCCTAAAGAAAGTCCCTTAGCATCTGTATTATATGCGTATCTACCGTCAACATTTTCATAGTTTTCAGATACAATAACAGGTTTATGTTTTAAAGAAGTTGGAATTTTCATAACTTTACCTCCAAAAGCAATTTAATTCTTTTACATATTTAGTAATTTAGTAATTTACTAATTGTATTGTAGTTTATCATTTGGAAAATGTCAACAAAAAAAGCTCCCTAAATATAACAAAGCCCCCTATTAAAATCTAAAATAGGAGGCCTGTTCATCAATACCCTTTTGGGGTTTTATTCTTTTACATCAAATCTTAATTATTTCTGACCTAAACTTCCGCCACCTATAGCTGCTTGAGCCGCTGCCAATCTAGCTATCGGCACACGGAATGGTGAACATGATACATAGTTCAAACCAGCTCTATGGCAGAATTCAACTGATGAAGGATCTCCACCATGCTCTCCGCATATTCCGAGTTTAATGTCAGGACGAGTCTGTTTTCCAAGCTTTGCAGCCATTTCAACAAGCTTTCCTACACCATTTTGGTCTAGTTTTGCGAATGGATCTGACTCATAAACTTTCTTTGCATAGTAGTCTTCTAAGAACTTACCAGCATCGTCACGGCTGAAACCGAAGGTCATCTGAGTAAGGTCATTAGTACCAAATGAGAAGAACTCAGCTTCAGTTGCAATTTCATCAGCAGTAACAGCAGCTCTTGGAATTTCGATCATTGTTCCAACTTTGTAATCAAGCTTAACTCCAGCTTTTGCAATTACTTCTGTGGCTGTTTTAACTACTATGTCTTTTACAAACTTCAATTCCTTAATGTCTCCAACTAATGGAATCATTATTTCTGGAATTACTGACATACCAGCTTTATTAACATTTATAGCAGCTTCGATAACCGCTCTTGTCTGCATTTCAGCAATTTCTGGATATGAAACCGCCAAACGGCATCCTCTGTGACCCATCATTGGGTTGAATTCATGAAGGTCAGCAACAATACCCTTTAATTCTTCAAAAGTCATGCCCATCTCTTTTGCAAGATCTGCAATATCTCCGTCTTCCTGTGGAAGGAATTCATGTAGCGGTGGATCCAGGAATCTGATGGTTACCGGATAGCCTTTCATTTCTTTGAATAGGCCTTCAAAGTCAGCTCTCTGCATTGGAAGTAGTTTATCGAGAGCTTTTCTTCTCTGCTCCTCTGTTCTGGCAACAATCATTTCTCTCATTGCAGGAATTCTGTCAGCATCAAAGAACATGTGCTCTGTACGGCAGAGTCCAATACCTTCTGCTCCAAACTTTATAGCCTGTGCAGCATCTGCTGGTGTATCAGCATTTGTCCTTACCTTTAAGGTTCTAGTATCATCTGCCCACTGCATGAGAGTAGAAAAATCTCCAGTCATTTCTGGCTCAATAGTTGGAAGCTGTTCACCATATACATTACCGGTTGAACCGTCTAATGAAATCCAGTCTCCTTCAACATATTTCTTGCCATTCTTATCAATGAAATATTTTTCTTCCTCGTTTATTTTAACTTCACTACAACCAGCTACACAGCAAGTACCCATTCCACGAGCAACAACCGCAGCATGTGAAGTCATACCTCCACGTCCGGTTAAAATACCCTGTGAAACGTGCATACCTTCTATATCTTCAGGTGATGTTTCCAATCTGACAAGGATAATCTTCTTTTCACCATTCTTTGCAGCTTGTACAGCTTCTTCAGCTTCGAAGTAAACTTTACCTGTTGCAGCTCCCGGTGAAGCCGGAAGACCCTTTGCAATCGGCTTGGCAGCCTTCAATGCTTTTGGTTCAAAGTTTGGATGTAAAAGAGCGTCCAACTGCTTTGGATCAACCTTCATAATTGCTTCTTCTTTGGTTATCATACCTTCACTAACCAGGTCAACAGCAATTTTGAGTGCGGCAGCTGCTGTTCTCTTACCATTTCTTGTTTGCAGCATGAAAAGCTTACCTTTTTCAATTGTAAACTCCATATCCTGCATATCTCTGTAATGGTTTTCCAGAGTGTTTGCAATTTGAACAAATTGGTCATATGCCTCAGGATTAACTTCTTTCATTTGTTCCATTGGTTGAGGTGTTCTGATACCGGCAACAACATCTTCACCTTGTGCATTCATTAAGAACTCACCATAGAGTTTCCTTTCACCGGTAGACGGGTTTCTTGTAAATGCAACACCTGTTCCGGAATCGTTGCCCATGTTACCATAAACCATTTCCTGAACATTTACTGCAGTACCCCAATCACCTGGAATATCATTCAATCTTCTATATACTATTGCACGAGGGTTGTCCCATGAACGGAAAACAGCTTTTACTGCTTCCATAAGTTGAACCTTTGGTTCTTGTGGGAAGTCGAAGCCCTTTTCCTTCTTAAACATTTCTTTATATCTCTTTACTACTTCTTTAAGATTATCAGCGGTAAGATCAGTGTCAAATTTAGCACCATTCTCTTCTTTTACTGCATCAAGAATTTTTTCAAATTTTGGTTTTTCAACTTCCATAACTACGTCTGAGAACATCTGAATGAATCTTCTGTAGCTGTCATATGCAAACCTTTCGTTATTTGTAAGCTTTGCAAGACCTTCAACAACTACGTCATTCAAACCAAGATTTAAAATAGTATCCATCATTCCAGGCATTGAAGCTCTGGCTCCTGATCTTACAGATACGAGGAACGGATTCTTTGGATCACCAAAGGTTTTACCAACAATAGTCTCAGTTTTTGCCATCATTGAATAAATTTCATCTTCAATCTCTTTCGTAATAACCTTACCATCATTGTAATATTTTGTACACGCTTCCGTAGTTACTGTGAACCCTCTTGGAACCGGAAGACCTAAACCAGTCATTTCAGCTAAGTTTGCTCCCTTACCTCCAAGCAGGTTTTTCATTGATGCATTGCCTTCACTAAAAAGATAAACGTACTTTGACATTAAAAAACCTCCTGTACAAAAATGTTGTTTTATAATAAAGGAAATGTTCTTTCGGAAATAATCCTCCGAGAATAATCCCTTACATACGTAAAAAGCCACTGATGCAGATTTTGCAGGTATATAAATATACCTGCAAAAAATTAGAATTCAAATTTATTCTCAAAATATGAATACAGCTCTTCAATTTTTACTCTGATTTGCTGCATAGTATCCCTATCTCTGATTGTTACACTCTTATCCTCAAGAGAATCAAAGTCAAAGGTAATGCAGTATGGTGTTCCAATTTCATCCTGCCTTCTGTATCTCTTACCAATACTTCCGGTTTCGTCAAACTCACATACATATTTCTTTGTAAGCATTTGATAAACCTTGTCAGCTTCATCTCCCAATTTCTTGGAAAGGGGTAATACTGCAATTTTTACAGGAGCCAGCGCCGGATGGAATTTAAGAACAGTTCTTATATCACCTTCTGCTACTTCCTCCTCATTATATGCTTCACATAAAAATGCAAGAGTAACCCTGTCTGCACCAAGAGATGGTTCGATACAATACGGTACATACTTTTCATTGAAGGTTGGGTCAAAATATGACAGGTCATCCTTTGAATGAATCATATGCTGTTTTAAGTCAAAGTCTGTTCTGTCAGCTATTCCCCATAATTCTCCCCAACCAAATGGGAATAGGTATTCTATATCTGTTGTTGCGTTACTGTAGTGAGATAACTCTTCTTTTTCATGGTCACGAAGTTTTAATGACTCTGGCGTCATATTTAAGCTGAGAAGCCAGTTATGACAAAAGTCCTTCCAATACCTGAACCATTCCAAGTCTTTGCCCGGTTCACAGAAAAACTCAAGTTCCATCTGTTCAAATTCACGTGTTCTAAATGTAAAATTACCAGGAGTTATTTCGTTTCTAAAGGATTTACCGATTTGCCCGATACCAAAAGGAATTTTCTTTCTTGTAGTACGCTGGACATTCTTGAAATTAACAAAGATACCCTGAGCAGTTTCAGGTCTAAGGAAAATTTCTGCCTTAGAGTCTTCTGTTACGCCCTGAAATGTTTTAAACATTAGATTAAATTTTCTGATATCAGTGAAGTTTGCGGAACCGCAATTCGGACATTTAACTCCCTTGTCCTTTATATATTCCATAAGTTCTTCATTTTTCAGACCGTCTACTCTAAAAGTAATGTTATTTTCCATATTCCAGTCTTCGATAAGTTTGTCGGCTCGGTGACGAGTTTTACAGTCCTTACAGTCAATCAAAGGATCACTGAAACCGCCAACATGTCCGGACGCTACCCAAACCTGTGGATTCATTAGAATGGCACAATCTACCCCAACATTATATGGACTCTCTTGAATAAATTTACGCCACCATGCTTTTTTTACATTATTCTTAAGTTCAACTCCAAGTGGACCATAGTCCCAAGCATTAGCTAAACCTCCGTATATATCGGATCCGGGATACACAAATCCTCTGTTTTTAGCCAATGCAACTATTTTTTCCATTGTCTTCTCAGCCACTTTAACGCCCCCTATTTAATTCCGTTCTTTGTTCTTACATAACTTATTTTATCTTCAGCAATTTCATGTATAGCAACAGTAACTTCCTTATCAGAATTCACTTTTGCCAGCCTTGGTGCTCCATCGACTAACTGTCTGGCTCTCTTAGCTGCTTCAACAACTAAAGTATACCTGCTGTCAACTTTTTTCATTAAATCATTGATTGAAGGATAAATCATAAACTCTCCTATCCACGTGCTAAAAATGCTTTTGTTTACATTGCACGTCATAATATAGTATTTAAACTTTTGCTAAGCAAATTTATTTTAATATTTTAATAGACTATTTAGTAAATCAACATTTCTAAATGGTTTAAGCCTCTCAGCATCCAACACTTTTTCTATGTTTAAAACAGCATTTTCAACGCTATCATTTAGAATCACATAATCGTACTTACCGGCATACTTTATTTCATTTGTAGCACTTTCCAGTCTTTTTTCAATAACTTCACTACTATCTGTAGCTCTTGTTACAATTCGTCTTCTCAGTTCCTCAAATGAAGGAGGTAAAAGAAAAATAAGAACACAATCCGAATATTTTTGCTTTATTTCCAGTGCACCCTCCACTGTTATTTCAAGAATAACATCTGTTCCTTGCTCAATAGCAGATTCAACAAAAGCCTTTGGAGTTCCATAATAATTATCACAAAACTTATCCCATTCAATAAGAGCATCTTTCTCAATCATGTCAAGAAACTGACTTTCTGAAATAAAGTAATAATTCTGGCCTTCTGTTTCACCTTCACGCGGTTTTCTGGTAGTTGCGGAAACAGAATACCTTACATTGTTCCTTTGAGATAACAGTTTTTTGCACACAGTACCCTTACCAGTACCTGACGGTCCTGAAATTACGACTAATAGGCCTTTTTGCATAACTACCTCCCTATTCGTCTATTGTTTCATCATCAGCATCGTTGACATCAGCATCTTTTACATTTAATCTATGAGCAACTGTTTCAGGCTGAACTGCTGACAAAATAATATGATCGCTGTCAGTAATAATAACAGCTCTGGTCCTTCTGCCATAAGTTGCATCTATCAACATGCCTCTGTCTCTTGCTTCCTGAATTATTCTCTTGATTGGTGCTGATTCAGGACTTACTATTGCCACTAATCTATTTGCAGAGACAATATTTCCAAATCCTATGTTTATTAACTTCATATATTTCCTCCTAAGATTTTATTCGATGTTTTGAATTTGTTCTCTTACTTTTTCAGTTTCACTTTTAAGTTCTAAAACATTTTTTGTAATTATAATATCATTTGATTTTGAACCAATTGTATTAATCTCTCTGTTAATTTCCTGAACCAAAAAGTCAAGTTTTCTTCCTACCGGCTGTTTCTTAATATTTAGTATTTCTCTGAGCTGAACTAAATGACTTCCTAGTCTAACAAGTTCTTCATCGATACCGCATCTGTCGGCAAAAATAGCAACTTCCATCGCTATTCTGTTTTCGTCGATAGTTTGCTGGTTAAGGAGTTCTTTAATTCTGTTTTCTAACTTCTGTTTATATTCTATTACTACCTCAGGACTTCTATTTGAAATCTGAGAAATTATTTCTTCCATATAATCTGCTTTTTGAAGCAAACTGGTTCTAAGCTCATTTCCCTCTTTTTCTCTCATTTGAATCAATGATGAAATAGCCATTTCCAAAGCTTTATTTAATACGCTCCATAACTGCTCTTCATCATCTTCATTTTTTTCGATCCGTAAAACATCGGGAAATCTTGAAATTAAAGAAACACTGACATCATCTTTTAAGTTATATTTACTTTTCAATTTATCTATAGCCTGTATGTATGCACCGGCTAATGCTTCGTCAAGTGTAACATTTTTAGAATCCTCTGATCTGTCTTCGAAGGAAACAAATATATCAACCTTCCCTCTGAACAAGTTCTTTGAAACTACTTCACGGACTCTTTCCTCTAAATAGCCGATTTGTCTTGGCAGCTTTATATAAAAATCAATATATCTATGATTGACACTTTTTATTTCAACTGTAAATTCTTTGCCATTTTCACTGTAAGTTCCTCTGCCGAACCCAGTCATGCTCCTTACCATATTTTCCTCCAATATATGAGCTTATGCAATTTACCCATAATTAACTAATAATCTCGTCTAGTATTATAACACAAATTTTAATTTTTAAAAGAATTATTTATTATTTAACACATTTTCGATGGCTTGCTGAACTCTTGTTTTATCAAAAGGCTTAACAATAAAATCTTTTGCACCCTGTTTTATTGCATCAATAACCATCGATTGCTGTCCCATAGCTGATACCATGATTATCTTTGTAGCAGGGCTTTCTTCAAGAATATCCTTTATAGCCATTATTCCGTCCATCTCGGGCATTGTTATATCTAATGTAATTATATCAGGTTTATATTTTTTTACCTGTGCAATAGCCTCATAACCATTTGAGCCCTCGCCGACAACAATGTAATTAGCATGCTCTTCAATCATTCTCTTTATTAGAGTTCTCATGAATACAGCATCATCAACCACCACAAATTTTATTTCTTCCATTAGAAACATCTCCTAGTTCATACATCATTATTGACACAGCAACCAGCCCTGCAGTTTCAGTTCTTAATATTCTTGGACCGAGAGTTATTTTTTTTACACCACTGGAATCTGCCTGCTGAATCTCCTGTTCAGAAAAGCCACCTTCAGGACCTATAAAAACAGAAGCAGATCGTATTTTATTTAATCCGGATGCTATATCTTTAAAGTTGACTGAGCTCTCTTTTTCATAAGGTATTATTGATAAATCCATATTTTCAGCCTGCTTGACAGCATCCCTAAACTTTATTGGATTACCTACTTTTGGTATAATCCCTCGATTGCACTGTTTGGCAGCTTCCAGGGCGATCTTCTGCCATCGTTCCGCCTTATTTTGAGCATCCTTATCCGTATTTATTTTTGTAATACATCTCTCGGTTATTACCGGGATTATTTCATATACTCCCAATTCAACACTTTTCTGAACTATCAGCTCCATTTTATCTGATTTAGGCAAGCCCTGAAATAACGTAATTTTTATTTCAGGTTCAGTCAAATTAGCATATTTATCAATAATATCTGAAATAATACTATCACTTTTTATATCATCTATTTCTGCTTTATAATCAAATTGGTCACAACAAACTGTAATAATGTCTCCCCTTTGAACTCTTAACACTTTCTTAAGATGTTGAAAGTCTTCCCCAATAATCGTAATTCTATTATCTTGAATCTGCGAATTATTTACAAAATATCTTGACATTTAAACACCATTGCCACCCATTCACCTGCTTCAAGTGTTTCAATAAGCGTCAGTCCACTTTTGACACATGAATCGATAACTTCCTGCTTTCTCTCTTTTATAATACCCGAAGTTATAAATAAAGAATTCTTTTTAAGATAGTAAGGAATAATTGAGGATAAATCAATAATTACAGTTGCAATTATATTAGCAACTATAATATCATATTTATTTTCATCCCGGTTTATATCAGATAAAATCCCCTTAAAAGCTTTTATTTTAGAAGACTCATGGTTCAATTCAATATTTTCTTTTGCGACCTTTACCGCAACCTCGTCAATATCAACTGCATCTACCTTTGTAGCACCGAGTTTTGAAGCTATGATTGACAAGATTCCTGTACCGCATCCAACATCCAGGACTTCTGTATCTTCCAGCATATATTTATCTAAAAGAATTGAGCACATTTGTGTAGTCTCATGTGTTCCTGTTCCGAAAGCCATCCCGGGATCCATTTCTACTATTATGTCACCGGGCTGTTTTTCATACTCTTCCCATGTTGGTTTTATTACTATTCTATCTGTTAGTCGAAAAGGCTTGTAATACTTTTTCCACGCAGTAGACCAATCTTCATCATCAACTTCACCATAGCCTTCTACACCCTTACCGACATTGAGAAACTGGGAAATGTTTTTAAGACCGTTGTCAATCTCCTTAAGCAACCCATTTATTTCAAGTCCGTCCTGAAAATATGCCTGTATAATAACATCGTCACCAAGTGATTGAAAGAATTCTTCATCTGCATAATCCAAAGTATCCGGTTTTAACAATTCTTTACGGATATCGTATGGATCTTTTATTGCAACTCCTCCCGCACCCAAAGTAGTAAGCATTTCTGAAACTGCATCACTAGCTTCGTCTGTGGTGTTTATTCGTATTTCATACCATTTCATATTTATCCTCCATCGTACACAAGTATGCTTACTTAAATGCATCCTTCATTTTATCAAAAAAGCCTTTTCTCTGTTCATGACCTTCATCTCCGCTTATTTCAGCGAATTCCCTTAATATAGCCTTCTGACTTTCATTTAGCTTCTTTGGTACTTCAACATTGACCTTTACATACTGATCTCCACGACCATTTCCTCTCAGGAAAGGTATTCCTTTTCCCTTTAGTCTGAATACCGACCCTGTCTGTGTTCCTTCTGGAACTGTATACTTTACCTTTCCATCCAAAGTAGGAACTTCCAGTTCAGCACCAAGTGCAGCCTGCACAAAAGTTATCGGAACATCGCACATAACGTCATTTCCTTGTCTTTTGTACAATGAATGCGGCTTTACTCTAATATTGATAAATAAATCTCCATTTGGACCGCCTTTTGACCCAGGATCACCTTCTCCTCTTAAAGAAATAGTCTGACCATCGTCAATTCCGGCCGGGATATTAATTTTAATCTTAGCATTATTTCTTAATTTTCCTTTACCATTACAAGCAGGACATGGATCTATTATAATTTTTCCTTCGCCTTTACACACATCACAGGTTTTGGTGTTTATAAACTGTCCGAAAGGTGTGTTCTGTTTTACAGAAACCTGACCTGTTCCATTACAATGTTTACAAGTTGTAGCATCTGTGCCAGGCTTTGCACCAGTTCCTGTACACTTTGAACAATTCTCCATTCTGCTTATAGATATTTCCCGATCAACTCCAAAGGCAGCCTCTTCAAATGAAATTTCAATTGCGTACTTTAAGTCTGCACCCTTTTGTGGTCCGCGTTTGGACCTGGATCTGCCACCACCGAAGCCTGAACCTCCAAAAAATGTATCAAATATATCTCCTATGCCGCCAAAATCAAAGTCTGAAAAGCCGCCTGCTCCACCAAACCCATTTGGGTCAGTTCCGGCATGTCCAAATTGATCATACCTGCTTCTTTTTTGTTCATCACTTAAAACTTCATATGCTTCATTAACCTCTTTAAATTTTGACTCGGCTTCTTTATCCCCCGGATTTACATCAGGGTGATATTTTTTGGCCAGGTTTCTGTATGCTTTTTTTAGCTCTGCATCGGAGGCACTTTTATTTACCCCTAACACTTCGTAATAATCTCTTTTCTCAGCCATCCAATTCAACTCCCGTCTTAAAACGCTATTAACCTAAAATATGCCAGAGCTATTATTTTATATAGCTTTGGCATTAAAATTAGAATTTAAACAATAACTATACTGACATTTAGCTGTCCATAATTATAATATGTCTTAACTCCACTAATATGCAGTTAGCTGTATAGGGGCATCTATCATAAATGCCCCTATACATTATTATATATTTATTTGTCGTCGTCAACTACTTTGTAGTCTGCATCAACGACATTATCATCCGGTCCCTGCGCACCACCCTGTTGCTGTCCGCCGAAGCCTGCATTTGGGTCAGCGCCTTGAGCACCAGCCTGCTGATATACCTTTGAGGATACATCATAGAAAGCCTGCTGAAGTTCTTCTGTTGCCTTTTTAATAGCTTCGGTGTCTGTTCCTTTCAAAGCATCCTTTACCTTGTTTATTCCTGCTTCAATCTTTGATTTATCATCTGCTGAAATCTTATCGCCAAGGTCCTTCAATGACTTTTCAGACTGGTAAACCAATGAATCGGCATTATTTCTTGCATCAATTTCTTCTTTTCTCTTCTTATCTTCTGCAGCAAATTTTTCTGCTTCTTTTACAGCCTTGTCAATATCAGAGTCAGAAAGGTTTGTTGAAGCTGTAATTGTAATTTTCTGCTCATTTCCTGTTCCAAGATCCTTAGCTGAAACGTGTACTATACCGTTTGCATCTATATCAAAAGTAACTTCGATTTGAGGAACTCCTCTTGGAGCAGATGGAATACCGGTAAGCTGGAATCTTCCAAGAGACTTGTTGTACTGTGCCATTTCTCTTTCACCCTGAAGGACATGGATTTCAACACTTGTCTGTCCATCAGCTGCGGTTGAGAATACCTGACTCTTTTTAGTTGGAATTGTTGTGTTTCTTTCAATTAACTTTGTGAATACACCACCCAGTGTTTCAAGTCCAAGTGACAACGGAGTAACATCAAGCAACAGGAGTCCTGTTACATCACCAGTCAATACACCTGCCTGAATAGCTGCACCAACTGCAACACACTCATCAGGATTTATACCCTTGAACGGTTCTTTTCCAAGGTATTTCTTTACAGCTTCCTGTACAGCAGGTATTCTTGTAGACCCACCAACCAGGAGAATTTTATCAATTTTATCAGGTGTCAAACCTGCGTCCTGCATAGCTTGTCTTGTTGGAACCATAGTCTTTTCTACCAAATCAGCAGTGATTTCGTCAAATTTTGCTCTTGTGAGTGTTACATCCAAGTGCTTTGGTCCTGAAGCATCAGCTGTGATAAATGGCAAATTAATATTTGATGAAGTTACACCTGAAAGTTCAATTTTAGCCTTTTCAGCAGCTTCCTTCAATCTTTGCATTGCCATTTTGTCATTTTTAAGGTCGATTCCATTTTCTCTCTTGAAAGTATCAGCCAAGAAATCTATAACTCTTTGGTCAAAGTCATCGCCACCGAGTCTATTATTTCCGTGTGTAGCCAATACTTCGAATACTCCGTCTCCGATTTCAAGTATTGATACGTCGAAGGTACCTCCACCCAAGTCGTAAACCATAATCTTCTGGTCATGTTCCTTGTCAAGACCGTAAGCAAGTGCAGCAGCAGTTGGCTCGTTTATTATTCTAAGTACTTCAAGTCCTGCGATTTTACCTGCATCTTTGGTTGCCTGTCTCTGAGAATCACTGAAATAAGCCGGAACTGTAATAACAGCCTGAGTTATAGTTTCACCAAGGTATGCCTCAGCATCTGCCTTGAGTTTTTGAAGAATCATAGCTGAAATTTCTTGTGGTGAATATTTCTTACCATCTATTTCAACCTTTCTGTCTGTACCCATATCTCTTTTGATTGAAATAATAGTTCTTTCAGGATTAGTTATCGCCTGTCTTTTTGCAACCTGGCCAACCATACGTTCACCTGTCTTGGAAAAAGCGAGAACTGAAGGGGTAGTTCTATTACCCTCAGGATTAGCGATAACAACCGGTTCGCCACCTTCCATAACTGCTACACATGAATTTGTAGTACCTAAATCTATACCAATTACTTTTGCCATAGTTTAAACCTCCTCGATTAAATAACTAAATTTATTTTATTTGAATTTATTAATTCGCAACCTTAACCATACTATGTCTTACTACTTTGCCTTTCATTACATATCCTTTTTGGAATTCTTCTACTACAACATTTTCACCTTTTTCATCATCGGTTACATGCATTACTGCATTGTGCAGCTCAGGATCAAATGGGCTATCAACAGCTGTTATAGGTTCTACACCTATTTTCCCAAGGCACTCGCTCAGCTGTCTCATTACCATTTCTACCCCATCTTTTAAAGGGTTCCCTTCCATTTCTTCAGCAGCCTTTAATGCTCTTTCGAGATTATCAACTACAGGAAGGAGAGCACTTATTGTGTCTATTGAAGCGTCCAAACTTAAGGCTTCTTTTTCCTTTAATGTGCGCTTTTTATAGTTATCAAATTCAGCAGCTGTACGTTGAACCATGTTTTTATATTCATCGCACTGGCGTGTCAATTCTTCCAATTTTGCCTTTAGTTCTTCAACTTCCACATTCACCGAATCTGTACAGCCCTCATTGTTATCTCCAGCAACACCAGCATTAGTCTCAGCTGCATTATCAGCTGCTTCCTGTTGGGTTACCTTTGACTGTTCCATTTCATCATTTGAATTTTTGTTTTTTTTCATTACCGGGTTTTTACCTCCTTATATTTAAATCATTCTATCCGTCACCCAGAAGCTTTAATATCTCCTGATTGATTTTTTTTCTTATATAATTCATAGTAGAAACAACTTTTGAATACTCCATTCTGGTTGGACCAATAATGCCAATTGTACCTATCACATGGTTTCCAACATTATATGAAGTGGTTACCAAACTGCATTCTTTCATAGTCTCAATAACATTCTCATTTCCAATCTGAATTATTATGTCCTTGCTGCAGTTAAAATTATTAATAAGAAGTTCTGATATTATTTTCTTTTTATCCAGCACATCTAAAAATTCTTTTGCCTTTTGAATCTCCTTAAATTCAGGAAAATTCAAAATGTTTGTGGTACCCTCCAAGTATACTTCAGGCTGATCTATACCTATTAACAGGTCCTCGATGGCATCAAATACAGGCTTTATTAATTCATAGGGCATCTTTAACAGTTGCTCAATTTCAGTGTTGAAAATGTTTGATTTGAGCATTTCTAATGTAAAGCCCTTCAACTTATCATTGAGCATGTTTGAAAACTGAATTATAAAGTCCGGTTCGGCCTTCTCAGGTATTCTGACCATACTATTGCGTACGATATTGGAATCGGTAACTATAATAATAAGGGCTTTACCCGGTTCAATGGGAACAAGTTGTACAGCTTTTAAAGCGCTCTTATTTATATGAGGCGAAACTGCCATAGATGTATATTTTGTAAGCTTGGACATAATGACAGATGCATTTCTGATTATCTGACTAAGCTCATTAATCCTGATGTCCATTTCGCTTCTTATTTTATCTATTTCAGCTTCGGATATCTCATCTATTTGCATTAATTTATCTACATAGAGTCTGTAACCTTTATCAGATGGCACTCTTCCGGCCGACGTATGCGGTTGTTCCAAAAAACCCATCTCTTCCAAATCGGCCATTTCGTTCCTTATTGTTGCTGAGCTAAGGCCAAGTTCATGCTTTTTGGCAATAGTTCTAGAACCAACAGGTTCAGCTGAATGGATGTAGTCGTCGATTATTGCTTGTAAGATTCTAAGTTTTCTATCGTCAAGTAGCACGTTTAATCACCCCTTTTTTTGTTAGCACTCTCGAACGTTGAGTGCTAATTATATATTAAAAATATCACCAGTAGTATAGTTTGTCAAGAGTTTTTTCCATTATTAAGGTACAGCGAAATGAAATTAACCGATGCAAAAATAGGAAATTATTATTTATCTGTTCCTACAACAAAAGAACCCTGCTCCTACATGCTATTGGCTCAGGGTTCCTGCATACTCTTTCAGTAGTTTTGTTTCTTACTGAGCATCACCATTTAATTGCTGATAATACTCCCTGCTTGCATAATGTCCTGATTTATCACGGTATACTTCAAAATAAAATACAATAGTGATAAAATTCGCCAATGTAGACACAACAGAACCGACTGCTGTACCAACAATCGGAATCAGGCCCAGGATTCCGCCTAATATCCAACTTGCAATTCCACCGCATATTGATATTAATAAAGAAATACCAAATATTTGCCAGAAGCTACCTCTAACATATTTAAATGAATTTTTTAATCCATCAATTATTCCGGTATCTTCAACACAAACCGCCGGGAACCACAATGACATGTAAACGAACAGTGCTATAAATGCGACAATAAATGCCAATGAAAAAACAACAATTAACATGATACCAATTGGTACAGATACTGTAGCAGCAATAACACCACCTATTGCAATTAAAATTAACAATATAAGCGACAAGCCTAAAACTATTGCAATAGTTAGCAGGAGATAGAGTACAAATCTTCCTATATATTTGGATAATGCAGCTGTCATATCACTTAAATTTGAGCTGCCTGTTTCATATTTTTTATTGATAAGGCCATATGTTATAGGATAAACAACTATTGTAAGTCCCAATGACACTATCCCTGAAATGATCATACTAATAATCATCGTAGGACCATACAGGTTTAAATATAAATCTCTGATGGAACTAATATCACCACCTGACGCAATATCATTAATGGTTTGCTGGAAATTTCCCAAATTAAACATAAAGCCTAAACTTCCCACGCCCATTATTAAAGCAGGAATAGCCATCCCAATTAATAGAGGCAGTGTAATAATAAAGTTTTTAAAGGTAAATTTAAATGCATTTTCAAGATATCTCATAATTAACCCCCAATTTTATTAATCAACTTCGCTGATTATATTTGAACAATTAACTATTAGTTAATTATCCTTTACATATGACATTATAAGACTATCAAAGCTTGACAATATATGCTTTGTTGTTGGATTGTTTGCTGAATCTATTATAAAGTCATCAATTTTTCTAACCGGCAGAACTTTTATTGACGTTCCGGTTATAAAAACAGAATCAAAACTGGATAATGACTCAAGTCCAATTAATGTTTCTATAACTTCATAGCCTAACTTTTTACATACATCAATGACATACTGTCTAGTAATTCCCATTAATACATAGTCTTCCGGAGAGGTGTATATCCTATTTCCTTTCACAAAGAAGACATTTGACTTTCCGCCTTCAGTTATTTTGCCTTCATCATCAACAAGTAAAACTTCAAAAACTTTCTTTTGTTCTGAAACTCTCTTTATTTCTTCTTTATAACCGACATGAATCATCTTTATATTGGGATTTTTTCTCTTAAGCTTAATTGTACAGCAATCCACACCATTATCATATTCCTGCTGTGTAGGATAGTAGAACTTGTTAACAAATAAAAGCTCAATTTGTTCCGTTTCAAATTGAAGAATCAACACTTTAATATTGCAGTCCATAAATTTATTAGTTTCACAGACTTTCATAATGTGTTCCTTCAGTTCTTTCTTTGTAAGATTCAATTGTGAACCTGTTTTTTCTAATGAATTCTTAAGTCTTGTAAAATGATCATCATAAAACAGTGGAGTGCCTCTAATTATTCTGATAACTTCATAAAATGCTGTATATTTGTCGCTTGTATACATATTCAAGTTTTCAGAAGATGTGGTTTCCCCATTAATAATACACACTTTACCTATATTTTCTTCAAATGTCATGTGAATCCCCTTTTTATTGAATAAATTAGTATTTTTAATTACTCATTACAATTCTAATAATATAACATTTCATTGTCAAATATATAATTGTGATAGCTGGCAGTTATTCTATTTCATCAAGAGAAAGATTAAAGCTTGGTAAAAATCTTTCCATAAAATATTTTACTTCTTCCATATCAATTTCCTTTATTGTGTGCAGTATTGATTCGCTTGCCTTTTTAAACTCATGGTTTCCTGCTTTTAGTTCTTCGAGGCATTTTATATATGCAGATATTCTGTCGGCAGCTTTTACGAGTTTCCAGCATTCCAGATCATCGGGATTTTTAAAAAATAAAGAGTAGTACTCATCCGCCATTTCTTCCGGTAGCATTGAAATTATTTTTTCTTTAGAGATATCTTCGATATCTTTATAAATTTTATTTATTTGAGGATTGTAATACTTAATAGGTGTAGGCATATCACCTGTTATAATTTCATTGCAGTCATGAAAAACAGCTAATATAGCGACTCTTTCAGGATTTATTTCTCCATTGAAATATGTATTTCTAATTACTGCCAACCCGTGGGCTATAATAGCAACCTGAAGGCTATGCTCCTGTATATTCTCAGTATAAGTGTTCCTCATTAATCCCCATCTGTTTATATATTTCATTCTGGACAGGAATGCAAAAAAGTGAAAACTATTTTCGTTATACATATAATCCCCCAATATTAGTACTATAGGTTACAACTCTTTCTAAAAAGACACGCAGTGTCTTTTTACCGCGTCAAACTCACAAAGTGAGTTCGACGCTTTACATCCAATATATTTCTTCAAAACAGGTTTGTGCGAACTGATCTGTCATACCTGCAACAAAATCTATAACCTTTTGGGCATCGTTTTCGGATTTGTCATAATTTTTGTCAACTATATAATTGTAAAACATTCTATATATCTTGTTTTCACTATACTGAAGCTTTTCAAAATCTGAAAGACTAGTAAGTAAATTATCAAATAAGCCTTCAAGTGTGTTTTCTGCTATTTTCTCGTATCTTGTTATTTTATCAGCTTTATATATAAGCCGGACATTCTCATTTATAAGTTTCTCCAGTGCTTCACCCTTTGAAGGGCTTAACTGTATGCAGTCCTTGCCATAGCTGTTTTCTATAACATCACAAACTAGAGTATTTATTATTTCTCCATTGGAATTCCCCAATTCGTTTCTTATTTCCTTAGGGATATCCTGCATATCCAAAAGCCTGACCCTCATTGCATCCTCTAAGTCTCTTCCTACATAGGCAATTTTGTCAACCAGTCTTACAACACAACCTTCAAGAGTAAATGGGTCTGCCCCTCTTTTCTTTATATTTTGCAGAGATTCCGGTGTTTTGGTCAAATCTCTGTGCAGTATATATTCGTTATATTTTTCACCACAATGAGAAACAATTCCATCCTTTACTTCAAAGGTCAGATTCAAACCACATTTCTCATGAATTTTTTCTTTTGAAATTCTGGTTGCAAGTTTTTCAACCACTCTAAGACTGTGGAGTTCATGCTGGAAGCTAAAATTGCTATCAATTTTCTTCATACATTTATTAAGAACACGCTCACCGCTGTGTCCAAAGGGTGCATGCCCCAGATCATGCCCAAGAGCAATAGCGTAAGTCAAGTCTTGATTTAGGTTCAAAGTCCTTGCAATTGTTACAGCAATTGACCCTACGTTTAAAACGTGCTCCATTCGGGTACATATATGGTCATTTTTAGCATTAAAGAATACCTGCGTTTTATGTCTGAGCCTTCTAAACTCCATCGAGTAAAGAATTCTGTTCCCATCCCTTTCATAGTCGGTTCTTATGGGACATTTAGTCTCATCTATCAATCTGCCAAATGAATTTATGCTTTTTGCAGCAAACGGACTTAAAGTATTCTCCTGCTGCTCCCTTAATTGCCTCCACTCCATCGATATACCTCCAAATATATCTACAATATACCATAGTAAAGTAAATATGGAAAGAGGAAAAGCAGAAGTATAGGAGTAGCATGAGTCTAGGAGTAATAGGAGTAGCAGGAGTCGTAGGAGTAGCAGGAGTCATAGGAGTCGTAGGAGTCGTAGGAGTAATAGTAGTACTAGGAGTATAGAATAAGGAGGCTCGACTTAGTGTCGAGCTTTGAATTTAGGCTGTCTAAGATTAATGTGACATATTTAAAGATATTTTCGGGAACTCAATTAGTTTGCGTTACCCGTTATATATTAAGAAAGCGAATTAATTTCAAATTATGTTCCGAATTAATTTCAAATTATGTTCATTTTTCTTTATCTAAATATATATCCAATACTGTTTTCAATCTCATTGCTTGCGAATCGACTAACTCCTTATCTGGAATTACATCAGAATCATAATAATGCATGATTTCAGAAAATAATTCATAAAATGGCATCTTTAGCTCAAAATTTTCACTGAATGGCTGCTTTTCTTTATACTTTTCCAATAGACCATATACCTTACCATTGGCATTGTTAAGCTGATATAAATCATATTCAGAATCTGCATAACAGCAGTTATAAGGATCAATTACAGCCACCGCTTCCGTAGCTTCGTGATTTAGTATAATATTCCATGTATTATAGTCACCGTGTATCAGACTAGCCTTTGTAATTGGTAAGTAAAATACTTTATCAAATTTGTCAAAAGCTTCTGTTACAATAGTGATAGATTCTTTGCTAATTCTACCTTTTTTGAAAAGCGCCTCAGCTTTGTAAATGATTTCTTCAACTTTCTGCTTATAATAACTCCGCCAATCATGTACAAAATTGATTGCGTTCAATTCACCAAA
>CAYQCA010000012.1:0-8532 GCA_964415835.1 uncultured Clostridium sp.
TTTGAGTGAAAAGTGAATAATGAAAAGTTATGGTAGCGCGGCAAATCACAGGCCGCGCTTTTTATTTTAACAGTATTCCTAAAATTTATATTTAAATAAATTTAGCCCGGCATAGCCGGGCTTCCTTCATTTTTCACTATTAATTTTTCACTTTTCACTATTTATCATTATCAGTACTTGCTTCACCCTGACTGAAGGATTCTCTTAAAATAACAATATCAACTCTTCTGTTCTTGGCCCTGTTTTGATCCGACGTATTTGGTACCAATGGAGTGTATTCACCATAGCCAACAGCGGATATGGTTTTGGGATCTATTCCGGCCTGTTCAACAAGAATCCTCAGGACATTTGTTGCTCTTGCTGCAGAAAGCTCCCAGTTTGAAGGGAATAACACACTTTTAATTGGAACATTGTCTGTATGTCCCTCAACACGGATGTACTTATTATGAATTTGACTTAAAATATCTTTGCCAATTTTTATTACCTTTTCTTGAGACTCTTTTTCAATTTCAGAACTACCACTCTTAAACAGAACTTTTTCATTAATTGTAATGACAATTCCACGGTCTTGTATAGCTACGCTCACATCACCTGAAAGACCTTCAGACTTCACCATCTGGGATATCTCTCCCTGAATTGCCTCCATCTGCTGTTCTTCAAGCTGTGATGGAATTACCGGTGATGGCGCCGTAGCCGGAAAATCTATCAGCGAATTGCCGGATCCCCCACCCTGAATTGCAGACAAGGAGGCAGAACCATTTCCAAATGCCATGCCTAAAGACTGCGACAGCTGTTGGAACTTTTGAGTGTCTACCTGGCTCATTGCGAAGAAGATTATAAAAAGTATAAGAAGTAAATTCATTAAGTCGGCATAGGTCAACAGCCAACGTTCAGAAGTATCCTTTTCAACTTTGCCCTTACCCATAACTAAGCCTCAACTCCTTCTTCAGCAGCACCGGAGGCCTTCTTCTTTCCTCCATACAGTTTTTCCATAAGGTTGAGGTTCAGTTTTTCCTTTATAATACGTGGATTTTCCCCGGCCTGGATTGAAAGCAGGCCTTCAATAATTATTTCGCTTATCATAGTCTCGTGAGTAGCCTTCGCTTTAATTTTTCCCGCACAGGGTAGGAACAGAAGATTTGCGAAGCCGACACCAAGCATTGTCGCTATAAACGCACCGGATATTTTAGGACCAAGGGACATAGGATCAGAAAGGTCTTTCAGTATACTAATCATACCCATAACCGTACCGCAAACACCCATGGCAGGCCAAGTACCACCCATTGCCTCAAATATTTTAGCGCCGGACTCATATATTTCTTCCTGAAGCTTTGTTTCTCTGGCAAGAATATCTTTTATAACCTCGGTTTCAATACCGTCCACAACCAATGCCAACCCTTTTCTTATCAATTCATTTTTATTGGTCTGGGCGTCCTGCTCAAGACTGAGCAAGCCATCTTTTCTTGCCTTTTCCGAGAGGTCTGCCAATTCATTGATAATGTCAATTTCATTGTGCTTTTTATCTTTAAAAATCATACCGATTGTCGATAGCAATTTTTTAAATTCAGATAGAGGAAAGGTAACCAGCATCGCACCGAATCCGCCTCCGAAAACAATAAGATAAGGGGGCGCGTGCTCAACAAGTGCAGACAATTTACCGCCCTCTTCAACATAACCAAACAATACTCCACCGAAGCCTAAAACCAAACCAATAATGGTTGTAATATCCATAAAAAGTCCACTCCCGATTATTCTATATTCTTTTGTGCAAAATTTAGAAACAAAAATCTACAATATGTGAAATTTTCGTCAAAGCACCATTGATTTAAAATATCTACTGTGCTATATTTATTTTATTGTTGCTATCAGCCGTTAAAACGATAGCAATGAAACGCAAAATCAACCTACATAGTTATCGTACTTTTGGAGTGATAACTTAACAACTTTTTTAGTGGAAAAGTGGAGAAAAGTAGAACTTTAAAGACTGTATGAGTGATATTTTGAAGTTTATTGTAAAAAGGGTATTTTTCGTATATGTTATGTTGCTTATTGTATGTTTTTTCAGTAAATATCAAAGAATATCAATGATATTTGCATTAACAATGAGCACCATTTTTTCGTTGTTAAGGTTTGCTTCTATTGAACGGATTTTAAAGCTACTGACAAGCAGCAGTAAAAAAACCGGAGTATTTGTTTTAAATTTGTTGATTTATCTGTTTTTAATGGCCATGATAGGGGTAATTATTGTATTATCGCTAAAAACCGGAGTTTTTACTTTTTTAGCTGCGCTTGCCGGAACACTTATAATAGTTATAATTATTATGATAAATGCTTTGACAGAAGCATTGGGAATTACAAGAAATCAATTCGGACAGAAGGTGAAATGAAATGGATTTAGGGGAAAGGCTTAGTCATGCAATGGAACCCCATACAGTGTTTGAGATTGAACTATCAGGTCTTAAAATACCGATAACAGATACTGTGGTATCAATGTGGATTATAATGGCGATACTGGTTTTGCTTTCTATCTTTCTTACACGAAAGCTTACAGCTGTTCCCGGTAAAAGACAAAACGTTGCAGAGATAATCGTAGAATTCATAAACAATATGGTTAAGGACGCAATCGGGCATCACTGGAAAACTTTTGCACCGTATCTCGGAACAGTTATTCTGCTGCTTATTACCGCAAATATTGTTTCAATATTTAATGTTATACCGGGTGAAGGCTTCAAACTCAGGCCCCCGGCAAGAGATATAAATTTCACAGCCAGTATGGCGATTATGTCAATTTTAATGACCATAATAGCCGGAATAAGATTCAAGAAATTCAGCGGTTGGATAAAAAGTTTTGCAGAGCCAACGCCTGTAATGGTTCCTTTTAAGATACTAGAATTATTCATAAAGCCAACTTCTTTGGCTTTGCGTCTATTTGGTAATATTCTGGGCGCATTTATAGTAATGGAGCTCATTTACATGGCTATGCCGGCGTTCATCCCGGCGGTTTTCAGCATTTATTTTGATTTGTTTGATGGTATTTTGCAGGCCTATGTGTTTATGTTTTTAACTTCTCTATATATCGCAGAAGCAGTGGAATAAGGGGGTGAATAATTAATGACAGGAATAATTGCTATAGCAGCAGCAATAGCCGTATTTACAGGTATTGGTGCAGGTATTGGAATCAGTTTGGCAACAGGTAAAGCTGTTGAGTCAGTTGCAAGACAGCCGGAAGCAGCCGGTGATATCAGAACAGTTACCCTTCTAGGAGCCGCTCTTGCAGAAGCAACGGCTATATATGGTTTGGTAGTAGCTTTGGTACTGGTATTCTTAAAAATGTAATTTTAAGTTTGGGGACATATCTGTGAAGCATTATTTAATGCTTTCACAGATATGTAGCAGTATTACTATGTATTCAATAATTTAATATAGATGCAAGTTTTAAGGAAATGCGATAGCGTGAAGGAAGTGGAATTTATATATAATTCAACCGCGTACCTCCACGATGTTTTCATTACTATTTGTGCCAGAAGTTGGCGTGGAGGTTTATATGCTTATACCTGAAAAGTATACATTTATTTTGGTTGCATTAAATTTGCTGGTTTTATATTTCTTAATGAAAAAGTTCTTGTTTAAACCTGTTACAGAGTTTATGGAAAAAAGAAAAAATTCTATTGACAAGGCTTTAAATGATGCTGAACAGGCAAAGATAGAAGCAGCTGAGACCCGTAAAAATTACGAGGAACAGATAAAGAATGTCAAAGAGGAATGTGACAAATTACTAAATGAAGCAAGAATGAGGGCAACCCGTGAGTATGATGAGATATTGGCAAATGCCCATAAGGATGCCATGGCCGAAATAGAAAAAGGCCGTGCCGAAATAGAGCGCGAAAGGGTTGAGATGCTGAGCCAGGTAAGACAACAGATAGCGGTTCTGGCTATTGCTGCAGCTACACAGGTTGTTCAGTCAAATATGGACAGTGAAGCAAACAGAAGTATTGTTAACAAATTTATAGATGAGGCAGGTGCTGCCTAATGCCACTTGTTGAAAAAAGGTACGCAAAGGCTATATTTGATTTGTCAGGTAATGATGCTAATATAGTTGCACAGGAGCTCAGGGATTTTGTAGAAATCTATGAGTCCAACAAGGAATTCAGGAGTTTTTTACTTGACCCTAGAATTAAGACTGATAACAAACAGGCAGCTGTAAAAAATATTTTTACGGATAAAATAAGCAAGAACACTTTGAATTTTATTCTGTTGCTGTTGTCAAAGAACCGTATTAATTATATACATCTGATTTATATTCAATTTGTTCAAATGGTAGATGAACGGGCAAATGTATTGAATATAGATATTATTTCTGCAATACCGTTAGATCAAAATCAGATTAGCGGCATTAAGGAAAAATTCAGAGTCAAATATAAAGCATATGCGGTCAAAGCAAATGAAATTGTAGATCCTTCAATTATTGGCGGTGTTAAGGTAGTTGCAGGCGATAAGGTCTACGATGGCAGTATTAAAGGAAGGATTGAATCATTAACTGAACTGGTTAGCGTAAAAAAGTAGCCGGCAGTCAATATATGGGGTGAGAAACATGAGTCTTAGACCAGAAGAAATTAGCTCGATTATTAAGCAGCAGATTGAGAGTTTTGGAGCTGCTGTAAAAACTGATGATGTAGGATATGTACTTCAATCAGGTGATGGGATAGCAAGAATATATGGCCTTCAGTCATGTATGTCCGGAGAGCTTTTACAGTTTGACAACGATGTATACGGTATGGCTCTTAATCTTGAAGAGGATAACGTAGGCTGTGTTATCCTTGGAGCTGACAGGGAGATAAAAGAAGGTTCAACAGTAAAAAGAACCGGTAAGACTGTTCAGGTTCCTGTAGGTTATGGCCTTATTGGGAGGGTTGTAGATCCCTTAGGTAAACCGCTGGATGGAAAGGGAGATATTAAATCAGATAACAACCGCCCGGTTGAATTTACTGCTCCCGGTGTTATTGACAGAAAAAGCGTTAATAAACCCATGCAAACCGGTATTATGGCGCTAGACGCTCTGATTCCTATAGGAAGAGGGCAGAGAGAGCTAATAATTGGAGACAGGCAGACCGGTAAAACTGCAATAGCAATTGACACAATAATTAATCAAAAGGGTAAGGATGTTATATGTGTATATGTTGCAATCGGACAAAAAGCGTCCACTGTTACCGGCATAGTTAATACGCTGGAGAAGTTTGGCGCAATGGAATATACAATAGTTGTATCTTCCACAGCAAGTGATACAGCATCTGTACAATATCTTGCTCCATATGCCGGGTGTGCTATGGCAGAAGATTTTATGTACAGATATCATAAGGATGTATTGATTATTTATGATGATTTATCCAAACACGCGGTTGCTTATAGAGCAATGTCACTTCTTCTCCGGAGACCACCGGGAAGAGAAGCATATCCCGGGGATGTATTCTACCTGCATTCAAGATTACTTGAAAGAGCTGCAAAGCTAAGCGATGAGTTAGGCGGAGGATCAATAACTGCTCTTCCTATAATCGAAACTCTGGCAGGAGATGTTTCTGCATATATACCGACAAATGTTATATCAATAACAGATGGCCAGATCTATCTTGAAACAGAGCTGTTCTTTGCCGGACAGAGACCTGCTGTAAACGTGGGCTTGTCAGTATCAAGAGTTGGTGGTTCTGCTCAAATAAAAGCTATGAGAAAAATAGCCGGACCGCTAAGAATTAATCTTGCCCAATACAGAGAATTGGAAGCGTTTGCTCAGTTCGGATCTGATTTGGACAAGCTGACCCGTGACAAGCTAACACAGGGTGAAAGATTGGTTGAAACTCTAAAGCAGCCTCAATATTCAACGTTACCGGTAGAGGAACAGGTGTTAATACTTTATGGGGCCACAAACAAGTATTTGATGGATTTACCTGTTAATAAGGTAAAGAAGTTCAATCAGGAGTTGGTGAGATTCGTAAAGGACAGATACCCCAGGATACTCACAAGTATTGCTGAAACAGGGGACATAAACGACGAAATGATGCAATTAATGAAGACAGCTGTTGATGAATTTAAAGCTCAATTCGTTTAATACATTAAAGCTATATTAACTAATTGTCGTCGAGCTATACGACGGAAATGGAGCTTAAAATGGCAAACAACATGCGTGAAATTAAGTCGCGTATAAAAAGCATTAATCAGATGCGACAAATTACCAAAGCCATGAAGCTGATATCAGCGTCGAAACTAAAAAAGGCAAGAACACAGCTTGATGAGACTCTTCCTTATTTCAAAAAAGTTAGAGAAACTATTGCTGATATTCTTGCCCATAGCGGAGATGTTGAGAGCAGGTATTTTGATATTAGAGATGAAAAAGTAGGAAAGAAAAAAGCATATATTGTTATAACCGGAGATAAAGGTCTTGCAGGAGGCTATAATAGCAACATTATAAAGCTTACTGAAAAAATTATAGGGGAAGATATAGAAAATTCTTTGCTTCTCGTTGCCGGAATAACGGGTAGAGCATACTTTACAAGGAAAAAATATAATGTCTACCCTGAATTTGATTATGCAGTTCAAAATCCTACAGTGTATAGAGCCAGAGAAATTGCAGATATTATTCTTGATTTGTATAACAAGCAGCAAGTAGATGAGGTTTCTATAGTATATACCGAAATGAAATCGGCGATATCGTTAGAACCGAAAGTATTAAAACTATTACCTCTTGAAATACATGCTCTTCGTGAGGATGTACAGAGTGATTTTATTAAAGTTGATGAAAAATTTAAATATGAGCCGTCCGCATCTCAGGTATTGGATGTACTAATTCCTAAGTATATTAAAGGTATTGTTTACGGAACTCTGGTAGAGGCCTTTACCAGTGAACAGAATGCCCGTATGACAGCGATGGACAATGCGACTTCAAATGCAGACGAAATGCTGCAGAAGCTCAATTTATATTATAACAGGGCAAGGCAGGCTGCAATTACACAAGAAATATCGGAGATTGTTGGCGGAGCCGCAGCTCTGAAATAGTCATAAGGATAATATGAAAATACAGTGTTCTTACACATAGGAAAGGAGCGTATAAAAAATGGCTGGAAATACTGGAGTTATTGTATCGGTAATAGGACCGGTACTGGATATAAGATTTGAAGATGGTATTTTACCTAATATTTATAATGCCATAAAAATACCTAAAAAAAATGGCTCGACAGGATCGGTAGCCCCGGTGGGTTCGGATGCTATTACTGCAGAGGTTATTCAGCACCTGGGTAATAATACAGTAAGATGTGTTGCGATGTCATCTACTGATGGACTTGTAAGAGGCATGGAGGCTCAAGATACAGGAGATGCTATAAAGGTTCCGGTTGGAAAAGAGGTTTTAGGCAGAATATTTAATGTATTGGGAGAACCGGTCGATAACGCAGGACCTGTTAAACCTACTGGTTACTTACCCATACATAGGGAGGCACCTTCTTTCGAAGAGCAGAGACCTTCAACCGAAATGCTTGAAACAGGCATAAAGGTCGTTGATCTGCTGGCCCCATATGCAAAGGGTGGTAAAATAGGATTGTTCGGCGGCGCTGGAGTTGGAAAGACAGTTTTGATTATGGAACTGATTAGAAATATCGCTACTGAGCATGGAGGATACTCTATTTTCACAGGTGTTGGAGAAAGAACGAGAGAAGGCAATGACCTCTGGCATGACATGCGTGAGTCAGGAGTTATCGACAAGACCGCAATGGTTTTCGGTCAGATGAATGAGCCGCCGGGAGCAAGGATGAGAGTTGGTTTGTCGGGACTTACCATGGCGGAGTATTTCAGAGATCAAATGGGACAGGATGTTCTTTTGTTTATAGATAATATATTCAGATTCGTTCAGGCAGGTTCAGAGGTATCGGCACTGCTTGGCCGTGTTCCGTCAGCTGTTGGTTATCAGCCCACACTGGCAACAGAGGTGGGTGCGCTGCAGGAGAGAATAGCATCTACAAACAAGGGCTCAATCACATCGGTACAGGCAGTTTACGTACCTGCCGATGACTTGACTGACCCTGCTCCTGCTACAACTTTTGCCCACTTGGATGCAACTACGGTATTGAGCAGAGATATTGTTGCTATGGGTATTTATCCTGCAGTTGATCCACTGGACTCTACATCAAGAATTCTTGATCCGAAGGTAGTAGGGGAAGAGCACTATAATGTTGCAAGAAGAGTACAGGAAGTACTGCAGAGAAACAAAGAGCTTCAGGATATAATCGCAATTCTCGGTATGGATGAATTGCCTGAAGAGGATAAGCTTACTGTATTTAGAGCAAGAAAGATACAGAGATTTTTATCTCAGCCGTTCTTCGTTGCTGAGCAGTTTACCGGATATAAGGGTAAGTATGTACCAATTAAGGAGACAATAAGAGGCTTCAAGGAAATAATAGACGGCAAAATGGACAATATTCCTGAGTCTGCTTTCTATATGAGAGGCACAATTGATGAGGTATATGAAGCAGCAAAGGAAATGCAAGATTA
>CAYQCA010000012.1:8632-27023 GCA_964415835.1 uncultured Clostridium sp.
TTTGGAAGTTATTACTCCTGAAAGGAAGTTTTATTCGGGAGAGGCAGAAAGTATTGTATTCAAAACAGTAGATGGTGAAATTGGAGTGCTTGCAAAACATGCTCCTACAGTTGTGGCAGTGAGTGTTGGTCCACTTAAAATTAATGCAGATGGCAAATGGATTGAAGCTGTTGTTACAGATGGGTTTGCAGAAATTATGCCTGATAAGGTAATTTTACTTACTGATACAGCCGAGTATCCGGAAGAAATAGATATAAACAGAGCAAAAGCAGCTAAGCAACGTGCTGAAGAGAGATTACAAAGACAGCTTAGTAATATTGAATACACAAGATCTAAAGCGGCTCTAGCCAGAGCAATGGCACGTCTGAAGGCAACGAGTAAGCAGTAGTGGAAATGCAGAATTACAGGAGTAAGTAGTATAGGAGTATAGAATACTGGTAAGTTGGCTACGCCAACTCAGATAATTAAAGTAGAGCTTATTTCTCAGATTAAAGTGAGAATAGGCTCTTTTATTTTTTATTGATTAACATATTGACATTTATCTATGTGTTTGCATATAATACATATAGATAAATATCTATATGATAAAAGTAAAAATGTGAATGGAGGTAGCAATGGACAAAAATTATAAAGAGTATGCATTAATGATGAAAGCACTGGGCGATGAGTCCAGGGTAAAAATATTTGACATGCTTTCAGGCGGAGAGCTATGTGCTTGTAAGATTCTTGAAGAGTTTAACATAACTCAGCCGACACTATCCTATCACATGAAAATACTATGCGATTGTGGGCTTGTAAATAGCAGACGGGATGGAATCTGGATGAAATACTCAATAAATAAAGATGGACTTGACTCATTAAAAAACTTGTTCAGCAGCATAGATTACTCTGAAAAAGCATGTGATAATTTAAATTGTAAATGTTAGGGAGATGGTATTTTTGTTTATTTTTGAATGGCTGAACAATCAGCTGCTAAAAATGGATTGGCTTAGCAGTCTGATTACATTAATAGTCAGGAATATTTTCGGACTTGATACAGATAGCAGGCTTGGGGGAAGTATTCATTTTTTTATCTATGATGTAATTAAAATATTTATATTACTTTCTGTATTGATATTCATTATTTCATATGTTCAAAGTTTCTTTCCACCTGAGAGAACCAAAAAAATCCTTGGAAAGTTTAACGGCCTTTCTGCAAATATATTCGGAGCTTTGCTCGGAACAGTTACACCATTTTGTTCCTGTTCATCAATTCCTCTGTTTATAGGGTTTACCAGTGCAGGACTGCCGCTGGGTGTCACTTTTTCATTTTTAATATCCTCACCACTGGTGGACCTTGCATCCGTTATTCTACTCGCAAGCATATTCAACTGGAAAACGGCTATTGCATATGTTGTTGTCGGCCTTGTTCTTGCAGTTGCAGGTGGGACTATTATCAGCAAGCTAAAACTGGAGAAGTATGTTGAACCATTTGTCTATAACAACAAGACGATTGAAATAGAACAGGAGAAGCTGACCATAAAGGACAGACTGGACTTCGCCAAAGTACAGGTGCTGAGTATTGTTCAAAAGGTGTGGTTGTATATACTGATCGGTGTTGGTATTGGTGCATTGATTCATAACTGGATTCCAGAAGAAGTGATTTCTGCAGTACTTGGACAGGATAAATGGTATTCGGTACTTGTAGCTACACTTGTTGGTGTACCTATGTATGCTGATATTTTTGGTACTCTGCCTATAGCTGAAGCGCTGGTCATAAAAGGTGTAGGGCTTGGAACTGCGTTATCGTTTATGATGGGTGTTACAGCGCTATCCTTGCCTTCTTTGATTATGTTAAAGAAAGTGGTTAAAGCCAAGTTGTTAGCTATATTTTTTGGAATAGTTACGCTTGGCATTATTATAATTGGTTATGCCTTTAACGCCTTTGGTTACCTGTTTATGTGATTAGGCAACAAATAGAGAATTTATAAATTAACTAAATAAGAGGAGAGCGATATTTATGATTATCAAAATTTTAGGTTCAGGATGTAAAAATTGTATTATGTTAAAAGAAAATACTGAGGCTGCGTTGAAAGAAGCGGGTATAGAGGCTGAGGTAATAAAGGTAACTGACTTTAAGGATATAATGGCCTTTGGTGTAATGTCAACACCTGCGTTGGTTATTGATGAAAAGGTTGTTTCATATGGAAAGGTTTTAAAACCAAAGGAAATAGTAAGCTTGCTAGAAAAATATAAGTAGTCTATATTTCAGGAGGTTAAAATTATGGAAAAAGAAAGCACCAGACAATTTATTCGTAAAAGATATGCAGAAATTGCATTAAAGGGCTCTGGAACCGCAAACTGTTGCTGTGGCTCCGGCAATGGATCAAATTCAGGCTGCTGTGATAATACAAACTTCGACGTAAAACAAATATCAATGAACATTGGATATTCCAAAGATGATTTGTCAAATGTGCCAATAGAAGCCAATATGGGCTTGGGCTGCGGAAATCCTATTGCAATTGCATCTCTAAAAGAAGGTGAGGTTGTACTTGATCTTGGGAGTGGGGGAGGTTTTGACTGTTTTCTTGCCAGAAGACAGGTCGGAGAAAAGGGCCATGTTATTGGGGTTGACATGACTCATGAAATGATTGCACTCTCCAGATCGAATGCAGAAAAAAGTGGATATACCAATGTAGAATTCCGCTTGGGCGAAATTGAGCATTTACCTGTTGCTGATAATTCAGTGGATGTTATAATATCGAACTGCGTTATTAACTTATCAGTTGAAAAACAACAGGTTTTCAGGGAGGCTTATAGAGTACTAAAACCGGGTGGACGGTTATCGGTATCTGATGTTGTAGCAACGGCACAGCTGCCCGAGGAAGTGCTGAATGACCTGAAAATGCTGGCAGGCTGTATTGCAGGCGCTGAATACGTGGAGAATATAAGAGCTATGCTCCAAAATTCTGGCTTTGAGAATATCAGAATGTTTCCGAAAGAGAACAGTAAAGAGATAATAAGTTCCTGGACACCCGGTAAAAACACCGAAGAATATGTAGCTTCGTATATTATTGAAGCAGAGAAGAATCCGGTCAAAAAGGTTAAAATAAAAAGATATAATCGATAGGAGATAGCTTTTATGGAAGAGGTAAAAAGAGCTAAGTTATCATTTATAGATAGATACTTGACACTGTGGATATTTATTGCAATGGTTGTTGGCGTTTTGGGGGGGTACTTCTTCCCGGATTGGGCGAAGTCACTAGGCGAATTCAGTACCGGTACCATATCCTGGCCCATCGCCATTGGACTTATTATAATGATGTATCCTCCACTTGCAAAGGTAAAGTACGAAGAAATTGGGAAAGTCTTTAAAAACACGAGGGTATTTACCTTTTCCCTAATTCAGAATTGGATAATCGGACCGCTTTTGATGTTTGGTCTGGCAATTCTGTTTTTACGCGACATGCCGGGCTTTGCTGTGGGACTTATAATAATCGGTCTTGCACGCTGTATTGCAATGGTTATTGTCTGGAATACACTGGCGAAGGGCGATAACGAATATTGCGCGGCACTTGTTGCTTTGAATTCAATCTTCCAGATACTTTTATATTCTGTGTATATCTATTTGTTTGCTACTCTATTTCCTAAGTGGCTAGGCCTTTCCTGGGGCGGTCAGATAGTTGACGTTTCCATGTGGGAAGTGGCAAAAAGCGTACTTATTTATTTAGGAATCCCTTTTGCAGCAGGTTTTATAACACGAGTTGCATTAATTAGAGCAAAGACAAAGGAATGGTACGAAAAAGTCTTTATTCCCAGAATTTCACCTCTGGCCTTGATAGCCTTATTGTACACAATAATTATCATGTTTGTTACCAAAGGCGAGCAGATTATAAAAAATCCAATGGATGTTGTAAGAATAGCAATACCGCTTCTACTTTATTTCGCTGTAATGTTTTTTGTGAGCTTTTACATGTCGTACCGCGGAGGTTTCAGATATGATGAAACAGTAACACTGTCCTTCACTGCTGCAAGTAATAATTTCGAACTGGCTATTGCAGTGGCTGTAGCAGTTTTCGGAATTGGCTCCGACGTAGCCTTTACTGCAGTTATCGGTCCATTGGTTGAGGTTCCGGTTATGATAGCTTTAGTAAATGCAGCACTGTTTTTTAAACGAAAATATTATGATGAAAATGGAGTTAAAAAAGCATGAATGACAAGATAAAAGTTGCATTTGTTTGCGTTCACAACTCCTGCCGGTCACAGATGGCAGAAGCTATAGCAAAAATAATGGCAGCAGATAAATTTGATGCATATTCCGCCGGGACAGAAACAAAGCCGCAGATTAACCAGGAGGCAGTGGCAGTTATAAAAGAGCTATATGGTGTGGATATGAATTCAACGCAAAAATCAAAATTAATATCCGATATTCCACCGGTAGATGTTGTAATCACAATGGGCTGCAATGTCAACTGCCCGTTCTTGCCCTGCAAACACAGAGAAGACTGGGGACTTGAGGATCCTACTGGTAAAGATAAAGGTGAATTTGTCAAAACAGCTAAAGAGATAGAAAAGAAAGTGTTAGACCTCAAAAATAGAATAAAAACTTTATCATAAAACATATAGTAAAATTTGCCGATATACCATAAGAAAAAGAATTTTTTGGGGGTATATCGGCTTGAATTTTATAATAAAGAAAAATTCACATAAAAATAACATTATTTTAAGAATGACTCAGATACTTGTGATGGTCGTTTTGTTGCAGTCATTTGCTCCATTTGGTTTTGTACATGGGGCTGCAACTTCAGAATTGACAATCACAATAAATGGAAACTATATTTCACTAAACTGGAATGATTATTTGACTAATGAAAAGGGTTATATTGTTGAGAAAAAAGTGGACTCAGGTTCTTTTTATGAATTTTCCTACCCTTCTACCAATGTTACTACCAGTGGGGGTGGAGGTTACCTTGAGGCTGGTAAAACTTATACCTACAGGGTTAAAGCAGTTGATTCGACCAATACCACCTATATATATACTGATGAAGTTTCCGTCCGACTTAATGATCTTGAAAGACCAAACTCACTGGAGGCTACACCTGTATCCCATAATCAGATAGATTTAAAATGGACATTTCCGAATCAGGTTTCATATAACACAATTATTGAGAGAAGAGCTGAAAATGATACCATTTGGTATCCTATTGCGAGAGTTGGGATTGGGCAAAACACATACAGTGATACATCCATTGCATCAGGTGTTAAATATTATTATAAAATAAGAGCATATTCAAGTGAGAATATAAGAACTATTGCGTATCCTGATGAATATTCTGGAAGCGGTGCATATTCATTGCTATACAAACCAACCAATCTATATGGATATGCACTGTCCCAATATACAATTCAGCTTAAATGGCAGGACAATTCTATAGAAACAGCGTTTGTTATTGAAAGGAAATCTCCTGAAGAAGGAGTTTTTAAGGAAATAGCTGTAGTGGCTCAGAACACTACCTCTTATGTTGACAGTGTCCAAAAGGAGAATGCTGTGTATGCATACAGAGTAAAGGCCGTAACAGGGAATGCCACATCAGAGTACTCAGAGACAGTATCCATTTCCAGTACATATCTTAGAGCACCGCAGGACCTTTCCTCATCCTATGAAAGCGGAGAAAATGTAAAGCTGGCATGGCAGGATTTAACCATAGGTGAAACCGGATTCGAAATATGGAGAAGAGAGGTGTCTGCTGCCGGAACATCTACATCATGGGAACTGCATGAAGTAATGGGGAGAAATGCAAACTCTTTTACAGATCTTAGTGTTCTGCCTGGAACAAATTATTACTATAAGGTCCGTGCTAAAATCAATGACAACAGTGTTTATTCGGACTTCTCAAACGAAACAGCTATCTGGACATCAGCAATTGCAGCTCCTTCAAATCTGGAATATAAGATTATCGGACAGTCTGAGGTTGAATTAACCTGGAAGGATACCGGAAATGTTGAAGCCGGGTTTTCAGTAGAGAGAAAGATTGGATTCTGGGGACAATGGTACAGAATAGCAAATCTTGAGCCAAATACAACAAAATATAATGACAAGTGGCTAAGCAACAGTGATATAAATTATTACAGAGTAAAAGCATATGACAGATCAAATGCTGTAAACTACAGCAATGAAGTGGTAGTTGCTATGCAGGTACCGGAAGTACCATCAAATTTACAGGCTCATGCCCTGTCATCAAATGAGGTACAACTAACCTGGCAGGATAACTCGCTGATTGAAAATGAGTTTGTCATAGAGGCAAAACAATTATACAGGTTCAAGGAAATTGCAAGAGTCAACAGCAACACTACGACATTTATTCACAAAGGTGCAAATGATGGCAGGTCAATAATTTACCGAGTGAGAGCAGTCAATGGCTTTAAAGAGAGCAGCTACTCAAACGAGGCCACCGCGATTACAAAGCAAAGCGTTTCATATACAGATTTAAACGGAGTAAAATGGGCAATTGAAGCTATTGAAAATCTTGCCAGCCGGGATGCCTTTGAGGCAAAAGATGGTTCAAAATTCTACCCACAGCAGACTATTACCAGAGGCGAATTTTGTTCTATCTTAATAAAAAGTCTTGAACTAGATGGAGTGGCTGCCGGAAGATTTGAAGATGTTTCGGTAAGACATAAATACTATGATGAAATAATGACCGCTGCAAAACTAGGTATTATTTCAAAGGACAGGTACAATAAAGTATATCCGGACAAGCTAATTACCAGGGAACAGGCAGGAGTTATGCTTGCTCTTGCACTGAAGGTAAAGGGGACACCACTGCCGGAAGCAAATTCAAGTATTTTAAAACAGTTTGCAGATTATAGAGCAATTTCAGACAGTTCAGCAGAAAATATAGCTGCAGTCTGTGGAGCAGGAATTTTAAGCGGAAGATATGAAAACGGTAAAAACTATCTGAAGCTATCCAGTTATGTAACCCGTGCAGAAGCAGCAGTTATGGTGTATAAAGCAATAAGGCACAGCTAAATAACAACTTCCCACGTATGCAGTGGCTAATTTCAGAATTTAAACATTATTAGGGAGCGAAGATTGATGAAAAGATTAGTAAAACCAATATCCATATTTATAATGATAGCATATCTGATGACCATTCCACTTTCCGCTTTTGCGGCAACAGGTGCAGCGGGGACGGCAGATACAAGCAGCCTTCTGAGCAAGTGGAAAGGGTATGGCCTAATAGATAAAGGCACTACTATAAATGATTTAAATGAGCCAATTCAAAAGATTGATTTCATCATGCTCATAAATGGTATTCTAAAACCTTCAAAGGGAGCGGATATTGGGTTTAGCGATGTTCCGGAAGACTCCTGGTATGGTGATGAAATTTCAAAGGCAGTTGCTGCTGGATACGTTGAAAATAAAGATAAAGCAGATTACAGTCCATTTTCAAATATAACCAGACTTGAGGCTTCATTAATGGCCGTTCGTGTATTTGGATTGGAATTAAGCGATAATAAGCTTATTAACAAAATTACAGATGCTAAAGAGCTGACTGCTTATCAATTGGAGGACTTCGCCGCTGTTATTGAGCATGGAGGGTTAACCGAAATATCTGCAGGCAGGTATGCTCCAACAGGTGTTTTAAAGCTGGGAGATGCTCTTAAAATGCTGGATGCCTGTATCGGACAGCTGGTGACAAAATCCGGGACTATTACAAGTGATGTTTCAGGTAATATGCTAATTAATGCAGGATCAGTAATATTGAAGGACATTGATATTAATGGAAATTTGACCATTGGTGAAGGTGTTGGAAACGGGGATGTCAAGCTTGAAAGTGTAAATGTAAGAGGTAAGCTCATTATCAGAGGTGGTGGACCAAACAGCGTTGCTCTTAGAAATACTCAAGTAAGCGATAGCATGATAGTAGAAAAAAGTGCGGGAAATGTGCGTATTTTTGTAAGTGGCAGTACAACGATAGCACAAGCATTTCTGAAATCAGGGTGTTCACTGGAGGAAGGGTCCTTGACCGGAAATGGGAAGGGCTTTGTAAATGTTACTGCAGGACAGGCAGCTTTGGATAGCCAGACTGCCAGCCTAGCCGGTACATATAATGAAATACAGGTTTATGAAAGCAATATAAATGTTAATCTGAATGGAGTAGTTGAAAAAGTAACCATTTCAAAGAAATCAAACAGCAGCTTCACTTTAACCGGTGGAAACGCAAAAACTATTTCTACTCAGGCATCAAAAAATACTATAGATATTTTAGGCGGAACAATTACTGTTCTTAATGTGGAAGCAGGCGCAAAGTCAAATAAAATCACCATAAATGGTACAACAACAATTAAAACAATAACAGCTAATGAAAGCACTACAATAAACTTTTTAAAGGGAACAGTGGAAAAACTTAACTTTGTGCCTTCAGCAGCAGGTTCTTATTTGAGCGTAATGAATGGTGCGGTACTAAAAAACTTTGTAACAAATGCCACTGCAACCATAACCGGGGACGGAAAAATTGAAAACGCTTATATTTACGCAAACAATGTAAAAATGGATATAAGACCAACTGCCATATATATTACAAACGGTACTGTAACAGATCCGGGATCGAATCCTTCGTTGCCGCAAATGTCCATTGAAAACAACACACCAATCATTAATGTTAAAGAGGGTGATACGGCAACAGCAAATGTAACAGGGCCTACAGGCAGTACATTAGCATATATATCCTCTGACAACTCCATTGCAACAGTAAGCAATACAGGTGTAATTACCGGAGTTTCGGTTGGAACAACCAAGATTCATGTAACTGTGCAGCACCCGAGCTATAACTCAGGAGTGGCAACTATTGAGGTTAATGTTACATCAGGGAATATAACATCAACCGGCACGTTGGCCATATCTCCTGCAACAGGTGAAACCGGCAAGGCTGAAAACTTTGTCATTACATATACTGCCGGCGATGACATGTCAAACGGAACTGTTGTAATCAAGCTTCCAGCAGGTTTCTCGGCATATGAGACTGATACTGTAAAAATAGACAATGGAGAAGAAAAAGCTCTGGACAGATCTCAGAGGCCAAACAGCCAGACTTTGTCATTTACAAATCTCAATTTGAAGAAAGGCCATACAATTGTTGTCTACCTTAAAAACAAGGTTGTTCCGGCAGGGGGAAACTATGAGTTTACTTCAGTATCGGATGCAGACGGTCAGGGAATAAAACTGCCCACACCTCAAGATGCTGAAAAGGCTGTATTTACTTCTAATAAATTAAAGGTATTGGCAGAGGGAGAAAATGCAAACTATTCAACCCCTGAGCCCGGCTCTGTCGGCGGAACTTTAAAAATACGGAAGCTATCATTTGTTGGAATCACTGGTGCAACAAAATGGCTTGTAAAAGTACAGAATAGCCCATTTGCCGAACCGGTATTTGATGAAATTATTTCCGGAACAGGATATAAGCCGGGAGAAAATATAGTCGCCGCAGCAGGACAGCATTTGATGCTGGCTGCAGTTGATGAAGAGAATAGAGTTAAAGGTTATGCAGATATAACAATTGATGCCGGCTATATTAGACTGCATGATGCAGCTAAGTTGGTACTGGATAAAAATTATAAAACTCCTGCACCGGGTATTATGGCCAATACAACCAGAATCAGCGGTTTAAGCCTGACCGAACTTGATTCAACTGCAGTAAAATGGATGGTAAAGGTTCAGAATACCGAGTTGCCATATATCTTTGCAGATAGTGAATTTGAGGGAGCTGAAGCTTATTCCGACGGTAATGATATAAATGCGTATGCAGACCAGTGCATTATACTTGCTGCAGTTAATGATGCAAATAAGGTTAAGGCATATGCCCAGATAAAAGTTACAAGCGATATGGTAAGTAAGCCTGCACAAGACCTGATAGTTGATAACAACTTCAGAATGCCGACCTATGGCGGAGTAGTTGGAACTACAAAGATAGAGTACCTGAACAAGGGTAGCCTGCCGGGAGGATTTGCGGATATTAACAAGTGGATGATTGTTGTACTTGATAAGGCTGCAGTTAAGCCTGCATTGGACATTTCAACAACAGAGTTTGAAAAATATACCGAACCCAAAACCTTTAGTGAATATACCGCTGACGGCGATATTCCGGTAAAAGAAGGCCAGCACCTGTTACTTGTAGGTGTGGACGGTACTAAAGCTGCAAATAAGATTAAAGCATATGTTGATATTACTATAGATTCAACTGCAGTACGTCAAGCAGATGCTCCTCCAATTCCCGAGGGCAACTTTACTGCACCTGAGAAGGGTTCGACGGCCGGAACTACAAAGATACGTGACCTGAATTTCAATACTGCCGTTAAAGATGCTACAAAGTATATGTATAAGATACAAAATGAGGAGGTAAAGGTTGCTCTGCAACTGAATAGCGTATTATCAGGAGCTAAGGATTGCATCAAGAACCAGGATATTTCAATATCTATCGGTCAGCACCTGATCTTGCTTGCAACTGATGCAAACGGCAGGATTAAGGCTTACAAAGATATAACTGTAATTAGTTCGCAGATCAGACCGGGTGATGCAATGAAGCTGCTGCCTTTGACAAATTATACAGGGCCAAGTGTAGGCAGTGAGGTAGGTTCTACAAAGATTGTATTATCACAGAATGGCATACAGAATTTTGATGGATGGAAGTACAAAATAGGAGATACAGCTTTTGAAATACCATACATGGAAAGTGATTCAACAGGCTTTACAGGATATACTTCAGGTGAAGACATCAAGTCTGTTACTCCGGGCCAGCATATTCTTTTTGTGGCTGTTGATGCCGACGGAAAAATATTAGCTTATGCTGATGAAGGAATAAGCTATCAGCAGATAAAACAGCCATTAGCAAGCTTGCTAAAATCCGACAAGGAAGTTTCGGGAACTGAAATATACAATTACTCCGTTCCTGTGGCCGGGCAGACAGGTGGAACTACCAGAATAAATTCCCTGAGTGCAATGGGTATTCAGGGCGCGGTTAAATGGCTGTATAAAATATCTGATAGCGAAGTGGAAAGACCTGAATATAACAGTATTGTATCAGGCTTGATGCCTTATACTGCAGGGGATAGTGTAGGGGTTTCCGTAGACCAACACTTTGCGCTTTACGCAGTGGACGGGAATAACAAAATAAAAGCATTCAGAAGTATACCTATAGGTGTGACACAGATCAGAACACCAAATGCAGCACCACTGGTATCGCAGACCAACTATGCACCGCCTGTTGCAGGTACGTTGGAAGGTTCTACTGTTATATCCTCGCTGTCCTTCGCCGGACTCGAAGGGGCAAATGGTTTGACCTGGAAGTGGAGATACCTGATTGGTGATACAGCCTTTATTGCTCCGACAAAGGACTATGACTCCAATAGCATGACAGGTGTAGCAGAATTGACGCAGGGTCAGAACATCAAAAACATTAAAGCGGGACAGTATATTCTGTTGCTGGCTTGTGACAGCAATGGTTTAATAAAAGGCTATGCAAATATTTATATATCAGGCAATGCCATCAGGCCATACAATGCACCTGGAATTCCTGACACAAGCTACATTCTTGCAAAAGGAATTACTGAAGGAACAACCAGATTTACCAAGCTGGATTTGATAGGCTTAATCGGAGCAACAAACTGGATGTACAAGGTTCAGGAGAAGTCATTTGATGATGCGCCTGCCAAGGATTTGGCTGTTACCGGAGCCATACTGTATAACGGCAGCAGTGATATTCAGATAAATGTGGGCTGGCATATTCTATTGCTGGCGACTGACTCCATGAACAGAGTGAAGGCCTATGCCAATATTCAGGTAGCAAAAGGGCAGATACAGGCTCCGTTTGCAACACCGTTAACAGAAAACACTAACTACACAAATCCTGAACCGGGGTCTGCTCCGGGAACAGTAAAGATAATGCTGAATGAAAAAGATATCCCTAAACTCCAAACTGAAACAATAGTGTGGAAGTATAAGAAGAGTACAACAGCGTTCAGCGCTCCTCATCTGGACGATGATACTGCAGCAGACACCCAGTATACGGTATACGCCAGCAATCAGGATATTCCTGTCCAGGCAGGAAATGTTGTGCTTGTGGTAGCTACAATCGGAGACAAGATAAAAGCCTACAAGCAATTTACAATCAGTGCTTCACAAATCAAACCGGCGAATGCACCTGATCTTGTTAAGGACTACAACTATACAGGTCCAGTAAAGGGAAGTGCTCCGGGAACTACAAAAATAAATGACCTTAAACTGATTGGAATAGCAGGGGCTCCAATCAAGTGGCAGATAAAAGTAGTTGATACAGTACAAGCTTTAGCACTAGACAGTATATTTACAAACCCCATAAATTATGAAAGCGGAGTGGATATTCCTGTTAAAATGAATCAGTATGTGGTGCTTGCGGCAGTGGATGCAAATGGTAAGGTAAAAGCGTATAGTAATATACAAATTACTTTGGCTGAACAACTGAATCCTCCACTGGCAGCAAAGCTTCAGCCAGTGCTTAATTACACAACACCTAAGTATGGCTCTGCAGAAGGAACTACATCCGTATATGTTTCATTACAGGGGCTAAATGGAGCAAAGGAATTTGTTGCAAAGGTTGTAAACACACCAATAGATATTATTGAAGGAACGGAGTTAAATTACACTACCGGTGGTTATAGTGTATATGCTTCAGGGGCAGACTTAATTGCAAGCAGCGGGCAGTATATACATCTGATTGCAGTTAATTCAGATAAAAAGGTTTTAGCGTATGAAAATATTCCGCTCAGCAGCACCAATATCAGACCCGGAAATGCTCTTCCGTTAGTGACGCCTGAAAATTATTCAATTCCTGTGCCAGGTGCAGGTGTTGGTACTACCAAGTTTGTGAGTCTTGATTTTGTGGGTATACCGGGAACCGGACTCAAATGGATTGTAAAAGTGCTGGATAACGATTTGACATCAGCACCTTTAATGGATTCATCGGTGGAAGGAGCTTCGCTTTATACCGCGAATTCAGACATACCGGTACGGGAAGGGCAGTATGTAGTGCTTTATGCAGTGGATTCAACAGGTAAGATAAAGGGTTATAAGAGTATACAAATATTGTCTTCAAGTGTAAGAGGAATTGCTCCGTTACTTAAAGTAACAGTCAACTACTCGACACCTGAGCCCAGCACAGATATAAATACCACTAAGATAGAAACGCTTACTCTTCCTGCAGATGCATTGCTGTGGAAGTATGACATTACTGACAGTGCCGCAGGAGCTATTTTGAAGGATAGCCTGCCTACCGGATTTAAACCATACACAGCAGGAACAAATATTACTGCGCTGGAAGGTCAGCATCTGATACTTATTGCAACTGATAATGCTGGCTATGTTAAAGCGTACGTTGATATACCTGTCACCTCTGCAATGCTGAGAAATGTGGAAGCTGTGTTGTCAGGTACTGCAGTTACTGCTTCAACAGGGGAATCAAATATTGTGTCAGGCGGCCGTACAATAACTGTTACACTGAAGTATGGCGAATGGCAGAGCGATGTTTTGACAAATGCAACAAAGAGAAATCTTTTATATGAAGGTTTTGTCGCAGCAGGCTCAGAGCAGGCCCAGTGGGGTAAGGTAGTAGCTGCTTTGAAGACTGAAGGGCAGGCAGCTGCCATAATGGAATCTTCAAAGACAATAACTATTACATTAAGTGAAGCGTTAGGCTATGATATAGCAAGCAACCAACAGATTTCACTTGTTATTCAGCCTGGATTGATCAAAGGCGGTACAAAGACGGTTACATCATTAAATACTATAAATATTTCCGCCGATGTTATTGTACAGCTTGAAGGCACGGCCATGACTCAGGGACTGGGAGAGGGAGATATAGTTGCAGGCGGCAGGACTATAATTATTAAGCTGACAAATGGGCAATTTGCACTTGATGCGGCATCAAACGAAAATAAACGAAATGCAATATTTGAAGGATTTAAGGCTTCCAATAATCAGACAGAGTGGGCAAAAGTAACCGAAAAGCTGAAAGCTTCGGGAGAAGCCGCAATTACCAGAAATGCCGGTGATAAAATAACAATAACCCTACCGGCAGTAGATGGAGTTTCCGGTTACAACATCAGTATGAATGAGACAGTAAAATTAACATTGCCTTTTAGAACTTCTTCTAAGGATGAGATTCTGGTAGGGGCTATCAAGGATGTTAATGTGTCAACAATAATACCTATAAATGCAAATGCATCAGCTAATCTTACTGGGCCATTGCTTTTAGGTAATGTTTCGGAAAGTGACATTGTGGCCGGAGGTAAAGATTTCATAATATCATTAACTGATGGACAGTGGGTAACAGATGTTGTCACAGATGCAACCAAGAGAAACGCTCTATTCGCAGGCTTGGTGGCATCCACTGAAGCTACTGAATGGGCAAAGGTTGTAAATGCGTTGAAAGCAGCCGGTCAAGCTGCAATATGGATAATTGATAGCAATAATATTAGAATAGTACTACCGCCTGTAGCTGGCTATAATATTACCGGAAATCAATATGTTTCAATGGTTATACCGGCTGCGTGTATCTCCGGGGCAAAGGCCAACCTGACTGCGAACGGTACAGTAACTGTTCAAAGGATAGCTTCTGCTACACTTTCAGGAACAGCGGTGGGAACATCAGTGGATGAAACTGCTATAAAGATGGGTGGCAAAACAATAATAATTACTCTGAAGGATGCAAACTGGATAGATAAAATTACAACAGATACAGATGCCCAAAAAGCACTGTTCGATGGCTTTGTGGCAGATACCGAAACAACTCAATGGGCAATGGTAGTAGCAAACCTCAAGAGTGGAACAAGCCTGATAACAAAGACAGCGGCAAACATTATAACTATTACACTGCCGAATTCAATCGATTATGATATAACTGCAACACAGACTATATCGCTGGTTGTACCTGCAATAGCAGTTACAGGCACTCCGTTTAGTGTACCGGTTACAAACACGCTGGTTGTAAAGAGCACCCCGCCTGTAGCAACAACTGTACAGAGTGTAAGCGCAACACCTCCGGCATGGTCCTACCATCTTGGAGATGTTATAAATATAGCAATCAAGTTTGGAACTGCGGTGGATGTAATAGGAACTCCTGTACTTAACCTTGAGACCGGTACTATAGACAGGAATGCACTCTATAAGTCTGGTTCGGGAACAGATATTTTAATCTTTGAATATAAGGTGGAAGCAGGAGACAATACTTTGGATCTGGATTATAAAGCAACTACATCACTTGTACTGTCGGGTGCTACAATACTTAATAAGGGTACAAGTATCAAAGCAACCACTACTTTACCTGCACCGGGCAACCTGGGCTCTTTGAGTGAGACCTCAAATATTAAAGTAGATGCAGTTGCGCCGAAGTTATCCACCGGATATCCGAAGCTTGGAACAAATACAGAGACAGCAACCGAGATTCTTGTAAAAGTAGATAAGAAATCAAAGATATACTATGTAGTTGTACCTAATGATATCAGTAACGCTACTCCTACAGTTGAGCAGATTATGGGAGGCTTAAATGCGGCAGGTGTGGTTGTACCGGCAACCATGACAGGCATGCTGGATACTGTAGAAAATGTGGAAGGTAAACTGGCCGTATCTGGTCTGACAGCTTATACAGCATACACAATGTACATTGTTGCGGTAGATGATGTTTTAAACAGGAGCAGCATAACAGCATATAACTTTATTACTAAAGATACTACAGCTCCGGAATTTGCTGCTGATTACCCTACTAAGTCAGCTACAACATATGATTCAAAAATAGATGTCCTGATTAAAGTGGATGGCATTAGAAATAATGAGAGTGGAAAAGTATATATAATTGCATTGCCGGCTGGTTCACCGGCACCTACAAGCACACAGGTAAAGGCGTTTAAAAACGCAAGTGATGTTGCCGTTGCCACAAACCTGAGGGCGACAGCAGCAATAACAAAGGACTCGGTGATTACGTTGTCAGTAACCTCGCTGCCTGTATCAACTACCTACGATATTTATGTAGTAGGTGAGGATTCACAGGGTAATTTAATGGGGGTACCGGCAAAGGTAACAGCCAATACTTCACAGCTCAACCTGGACAATGTGGGCGTAGACCTGGCAAAGAAGCAGTTAACCGGAACAACGGTACAAATGCAGTACAGCTTTGATGAAGTGAACTGGATTAACTGTACGGCAAGCAATACAAATATCACATATAATGATAGTGCTGAAATACTGGTTGTATGGATACGCGAAACATTAAATATATCCAATATCAGACTGCTGCCAGTATTAACAAGGGCGGATCAGAGTATTATTAACTCCGCATTGGTTAATTATGACATAGCTGCAAAGAAGATAACTAACTCCTCTGCATTAAATCTACAGTACAGAGTCAATGGCGGAGCCTGGGGCACATTGAATGCGTCCGGATATGCAGCAAATGTAGAGTTTGTTCCGGGATTGCTGGAAGTCAGAACAGCGGCATCATCACCCACAACAACTGAACCTTCAAAATTACCGTCATTGCCGGTAACTATTGATAATATAGCAGTACCGATGCCTGCACCAGAACTGAATTATGACGATGATGATAATATTGTCTACGGTCTGGATAACACATATGAATACAGTGTAAATGGCGGTACCTGGACTACAGGCGGGGCAGAAGACTTATTTGCTGGAACAAAGACTGTAAAGGTAAGGGCTAAAGCTACAAAGGATAAGCTTCCAAGTGCAGAACAAATTATAGATTTTACAGCAGGCACAATAAATGCAGAAGCTAAGCCGGCAGCTGATACTACCTGGAAAAAGAATGTTGTTTCAATAACCTTTGAGGAGAATACTAACAAGAATCCATTGACAGCACAAAATATCAGAGACTGGTTCCTGGTAGGTAAGTGGTATGGTTCCACCAGGACCGCTATAAGTGATTGGGGCACTGATTTTACTGCTGAGTGGAATACAGCAGGGAATATACTTACCATTGTCTATAATACAATGACCGGTTCTACTGTAAAGATTGGCGATGAGATAAGAATTGACGCTGCCGCAGGAATTAAGAATCAGGCCGGAACTTCAAACAGCTATACAGCCACTGGTGCACTGACAGGAAGTTTCCATACAGTACCTAAAATAGTAAGTATTAAAGCTGAAAATGCCAATAATACGATTGGTTTTAATAACGGAGACAGAATAGTTATTACCTTTGACCAGTTGACAAAACAGCCTGCAATTGCTGCAGCAGACATTGATACATTCCTGAAGGTTACAGATTCAACAGGAAAGATTAAAAGCTGGGGCATAGTAAGCGATTCGGATATTGTTTGGGGTAAAACAGCAGATGGAGCTAAGTCAACGCTGACTATAACTTTTAATGATGTTACAAGGACAACCCTTACCAACAAGGACAAAGTGACAGTCAGTGCCACATTGGGATTAACTGATGCGGATGGAACGACAGAAGCTAGTGAATCCAGTTCGTTTATCAGCGGAAGCTTTACATCAACACCGGAAATAAAGGATGCAATTATTTCAAATAATGGAATGGCAGGCACTAAGAATGTAAATGATACTATAACCATTATATTTGACCAGCCTACCAACAAAAAGACCATTACATCACAGATGCTGATAAACTATTTCAAGCTTCTGTCTTCTGATGGAAAGACCAGTCATAGCTGGGGAGTTCAAAGTAATATAGCTTGGAATACTGCTGGAACTGTATTGACTATTACAATTACCAGCACATCAGGACTTACACTGACACCGGGAGATACACTGACTATTAATCCTACGGCCGGTATAAAAGCTGCAGATGGCGGAACGGCAGCGTGTGGGGATAGCATAATTCTCAGAGGTGGTTATTAAAAAGAAATGATAAAAAACCTTGTCGCTTAAATTCACCGACAAGGTTTTTTTATCTAAAAATTCCTTTGAACTTATATAATAATTATGATAGAATTATGATAGAAAAAATAGGGGGTGATATTAATGCCACAGATTAGACCAATAACGGATTTAAGAAATAAATTTGCTGATATATCAAGAATTGTACATGAAGAGGGTCAGCCGATATTTCTTACCAAGAATGGATATGGAGATATGGTTGTAATGAGTATTGAAACATATGAAAAGATGGCTCTTGATAGCATGATTGCAAATAAACTGCGACAATCCGAGCTGGTAGCTGAATCAACTGATGTAAAGTATGACTTTGATGACGTTTCAAAAGAAATGAGGGGTAAGCTTATTGAAAAGTTATAAAATCATCATGCTCCAAACTGCAGTAGCTGATTTGAATGACATAATAGATTACTTATCACAGTTTTACCCAAGTACAGCTCTAAAACAGTATGATAGGATAATATATAA